>NZ_JBNDLE010000005.1:0-374616 GCF_050435905.1 Pseudomonas sp. 2835
AGATTGCTTTCGGCCACCTGGCTGCCTTCAAGCTGCGGCTGGGTCACCCAGGTGAGGATGTCGTAGTAGCGGCGGATGTTGGCGACGAAGTGCACCGGCTCGCCACCGCGGGCATAGCCGTAGCGGGTCTCCCACAGGTCCGGCCTATGCAAATCCATTGTGGGAGCTGGCCTTGCCGGCGATGGGGCGCGCAGCGTCCCCCGGTCTCACAACGGCGGTGTCTGCTCGTTCGGCTTGGTCTTGTTCACACCCGGTACATGCAGATTGCTTTCGGCCACCTGGCTGCCTTCAAGCTGCGGCTGGGTCACCCAGGTGAGGATGTCGTAGTAGCGGCGGATGTTGGCGACGAAGTGCACCGGCTCACCACCGCGGGCATAGCCGTAGCGGGTCTTGCTGTACCACTGCTTCTGCGACAGGCGCGGCAGCATCTTTTTCACGTCCAGCCACTTGTTCGGGTTCAGGCCTTCGCGCTTGGCCAGCTTGCGCGCATCGTCCAGGTGGCCGCTGCCGACGTTGTAGGCGGCCAGGGCGAACCAGGTACGGTCCGGCTCCTCGATGTTGTCGTCCAGTTCGGATTTGACATACATGAAGTATTTGGCGCCGCCGCGAATGCTCTGCACCGGGTCCAGTCGGTTGGACACGCCCATGGCCTGGGCGGTGCGCTGGGTCAGCATCATCAGGCCGCGCACGCCGGTCTTGGAGGTGACCTCGGCCTGCCACATCGACTCCTGGTAGCCGATTGCGGCCAGCAGGCGCCAGTCGACCTGTTCCTTCTTGGCCGAGGCCTGGAAGGCCTTTTCGTAACGCGGCAGGCGCTGCTGCAGGTGCTGGGCGAAGGTATAGGCGCCTACATAACCCAGTACATCGACGTGGCCGTAATAGCGATCTTTCAGACGCTGCAAGGTGCCATTCTTCTGCACTTTGTCGAGAAATTCGTTGATTTCGTTGAGCAGGCTGTTGTCTTCGCCGGCTGCAACCGCCCAGCGCTGGTCACGGGCGTCACCGAGGTCGAAGGCCACCCGCACCTTGGGGAAGTAAACCTGGTTCATCGCCAGTTCGTTGGAGTCGACCAGGGTCAGGTCAATCTGCCCCTCGTCGACCATGCGAAGCAGGTCGACCACCTCAACTGCGTCAGATTCTTCGTATTCGAGTGCGGGATACTGCTTTTTCAGCTCGGCCATCTGCTCGGCGTGGGTGCTGCCCTTGAGCACCATGATCTTCTTGCCGACCAGGTCCTTGGCGTCGGTGGGCCGTGGACGGCCGTTGCGGTAGATGATCTGCGGGGTGACTTCCAGGTACGGGTGGGAAAAACGTACCTGCGATTTGCGCTGTTCGCTGCTGACCAGGCCGGCCGCTGCGAGCACCGGGCCGGACGGCTGGCCGAGCTGGTTGAACAGGTCGTCGAGATTGTCGGCGGTCTCGATCTTCAGTTCCACGCCCAGATCGTCGGCGAAACGCTTGACCAGCTCGTACTCGAAGCCGGTTTCGCCGTTGCGGTCCTGGAAGTAGGTGGCCGGGCTGTTGCGGGTAATTACGCGCAGCACGCCGTCTTCCTTGACACGCTCGAGGGTGCTGGGTTTTTCAACACAGGCACCGAGCATCAGGAAGAGTCCGGTTGCGATGAGCCATCTGGCGCACCGCTGGCGCAAAGCGGTTTGGGCGAACATAGGTTGCAGTATACGCAAAGGACCGGCCGCGCCATATCTCGACAACGGTTTGCTTGTCTGCTAGCGATCTTTGCGTTAAAGGCAAAATGCAGGGCAAAACCGGTGGTTTTTTTTGACCCCCGAGTCCGCTTTGCCGGGCCGACATGCGGAGGTGTTGCAATGCTGTGTTTCGGGTGCCGGAAGCGCCGGAATTAGGCTAGAATGCACGGCCTCTAAGCACACCCCCTTCCTGAGGCTGTCCCGACGATGTTGATCCTGCGCGGCGCTCCTGCCCTTTCTGCCTTTCGCCACGGTAAGTTAATCGAGCAACTGAGCCAGAAAGTCCCCGCTGTTAGTGGTTTGTATGCTGAATTCACGCATTTCGCCGAGGTTGACGGCGATCTGAGTGCCGACCAACAGCAAGTGCTCGCGCGCCTGCTCAAGTACGGCCCGAGCGTACCGGTCCAGGAGCCAAGCGGGCGCCTGTTCCTGGTGGTTCCGCGTTTCGGCACCATCTCGCCCTGGTCGAGCAAGGCCAGCGACATCGCCCACAACTGCGGCCTGGAAAACATCCAGCGCCTGGAACGGGGCATTGCCTTCTACGTCAGCGGTGAGCTGAGCGACGCCGATGCTGCCATCGTTGCCGATATCCTCCACGACCGCATGACCCAGCTGGTACTGAGCAAGCTCGAAGAGGCCGGCGGCCTGTTCAGCCACGCCCAGCCCAAGCCGCTGACCGCTGTCGACATCCTCGGCGGTGGCCGCGCCGCCCTGGAAAAAGCCAACGTCGAGCTGGGCCTGGCCCTGGCCGAAGACGAGATCGATTACCTGGTCACCAGCTTCCAGGGCCTCAAGCGCAACCCGCACGACATCGAACTGATGATGTTCGCCCAGGCCAACTCCGAGCACTGCCGCCACAAGATCTTCAACGCCAGTTGGGATATCGACGGCCAGAGCCAGGAAAAAAGCCTGTTCGGCATGATCAAGAACACCTACCAGATGCACAACGAAGGCGTGCTGTCGGCTTACAAGGACAACGCCTCGGTGATCGTCGGTTCCGTGGCCGGGCGCTTCTTCCCGAACCCTGAGACCCGCCAGTACGGCGCGGTGCAGGAGCCGGTGCACATCCTGATGAAGGTCGAAACCCACAACCACCCGACCGCCATCTCGCCGTTCTCCGGTGCCTCCACCGGTTCCGGTGGCGAGATCCGTGACGAAGGCGCTACCGGCCGTGGTGCCAAGCCCAAGGCCGGCCTGACCGGTTTCACCGTCTCCAACCTGCGCATCCCGGGCTTCGAACAACCGTGGGAGCAGGACTATGGCAAGCCAGACCGCATCGTCACCGCCCTCGACATCATGGTCGAAGGCCCGCTGGGCGGCGCCGCGTTCAACAACGAATTCGGCCGCCCGGCGCTGACCGGCTACTTCCGTACCTTCGAGCAGTCGATCAACACCCCGCACGGTGACGAAGTGCGCGGTTACCACAAGCCGATCATGTTGGCGGGTGGCCTGGGCAACATCCGTGAAGACCACGTACAGAAGGGCGAGATCACCGTCGGTGCCAAGCTGATCGTGCTCGGTGGCCCGGCCATGCTCATCGGCCTGGGTGGCGGCGCGGCTTCGTCGGTGGATACCGGCGCCAGCTCCGCTGACCTGGACTTCGCCTCGGTGCAGCGCGAGAACCCGGAAATGGAACGCCGTTGCCAGGAGGTCATCGACCGTTGCTGGCAGCTGGGTGACAAGAACCCGATCGCCTTCATCCACGACGTCGGCGCTGGCGGTATTTCCAACGCCTTCCCGGAACTGGTCAACGACGGTGGCCGCGGTGGCCGCTTCGAACTGCGCAACGTGCCCAACGACGAGCCGGGCATGGCCCCGCACGAGATCTGGAGCAACGAATCCCAGGAGCGTTACGTGCTGGCGGTCAGCGCCGGCGACTTCGAGCGCTTCCAGGCCATCTGCGAGCGCGAGCGTTGCCCGTTCGCGGTGGTCGGCGAGGCCACTGCCGAGCCGCACCTGACCGTGACCGACAGCCACTTCGGCAATACCCCGGTCGACATGCCGCTCGACGTGCTGCTGGGCAAGCCGCCGCGCATGCACCGTTCGGTGACCCGCGAAGCGGAGCTGGGCGATGACTTCGACCCAAGCACCCTGGAACTGAACGACTCGGTCGAGCGCGTCCTGCGTCACCCGGCGGTGGCCAGCAAGAGCTTCCTGATCACCATCGGCGACCGCACCATCACCGGCCTGGTTGCCCGCGACCAGATGGTCGGCCCGTGGCAGGTACCGGTGGCGGACTGCGCCGTCACCGCCACCAGCTTCGACGTCTACACCGGTGAAGCCATGGCCATGGGCGAGCGCACTCCGCTGGCCCTGCTCGATGCCCCGGCGTCCGGGCGCATGGCAATCGGCGAGACCCTGACCAACCTGGCCGCCGCGCACATCGGCAAGCTGTCCGATATCAAGCTGTCGGCCAACTGGATGTCCGCTGCCGGTCACCCGGGTGAAGATGCCCGTCTGTACGACACCGTCAAGGCTGTCGGCATGGAACTGTGCCCCGAGCTAGGCCTGACCATTCCGGTGGGCAAGGACTCGATGTCGATGAAGACCAAGTGGAGCGAAGAGGGCTCTGAGAAGAGCGTCACCTCGCCGATGTCGCTGATCGTCAGCGGCTTTGCCCCGGTACTCGACGTACGCAAGACCCTGACTCCGCAACTGCGCATGGACAAGGGCGAGACCGACCTGATCCTGATCGACCTTGGCCGCGGCAAGAACCGCATGGGCGCCTCGATCCTGGCCCAGACCCACGGCAAGCTGGCCGCCGTTGCCCCGGACGTCGACGACGCCGAAGACCTCAAGGCCTTCTTCGCCGTGATCCAGGGCCTGAACGCTGACGGCCACCTGCTGGCCTACCACGACCGTTCCGACGGCGGCCTGCTGACCACCGCGCTGGAAATGGCCTTCGCCGGCCACTGCGGCCTGGACCTGGAACTGGACACCCTGACCAGCAAGCGCGAGAAAATCGCCGCCATCCTCTTCAACGAAGAGCTGGGCGCGGTGATCCAGGTGCGTCAGGACGCCACCCCGGACGTGCTGGCCCAGTTCAGCGCAGCCGGCCTTGGCGAAGACTGCGTCGCAGTGATCGGTCAGCCGATCAACAACGGCGAAGTGCTGATCAAGCTGGCCGGTGAAGAGCTGTTCAAGGGCGACCGTCGCCTGCTGCAACGCCAGTGGGCCGAGACCAGCTACCAGATCCAGCGCCTGCGCGACAACGCCGACTGCGCCGATCAAGAGTTCGACGTGCTGCTGGAAGAAGACAACCCCGGCCTGAGCGTCAAGCTCGGCTTCGACGTCAACCAGGACATCGCTGCGCCGTACATCAAGAAGGGCGTGCGTCCGCAGGTGGCGGTGCTGCGCGAGCAGGGCGTCAACGGCCAGGTCGAAATGGCCGCGGCCTTCGACCGCGCCGGCTTCAACGCCATCGACGTGCACATGAGCGATATCCTTGCCGGTCGCGTTGACCTCAACGACTTCAAGGGCCTGGTGGCCTGCGGCGGTTTCTCCTACGGTGACGTGCTCGGCGCCGGTGAAGGCTGGGCCAAGTCGGCGCTGTTCAACGCTCGTGCCCGTGATGCCTTCCAGGGCTTCTTCGAGCGTACCGACAGCTTCACCCTGGGTGTGTGCAACGGTTGCCAGATGATGTCCAATCTGCACGAGCTGATTCCGGGCAGCGAGTTCTGGCCGCACTTCGTGCGTAACCGCTCCGAGCAGTTCGAAGCCCGTGTGGCCATGGTCGAAGTGCAGAAGTCGAACTCGATCTTCCTGCAGGGCATGGCCGGTTCGCGCATGCCGATCGCCATCGCCCACGGTGAAGGCCATGCCGAGTTCGCCAGCGAAGAAGCCCTGCTCGAAGCCGACCTGTCCGGTTGCGTGGCCCTGCGCTTCGTCGACAACCACGGCAAGGTCACCGAGAGCTACCCGGCCAACCCGAACGGCTCGCCGCGCGGGATCACCGGCCTGACCAGCCGCGACGGTCGCGTCACCATCATGATGCCGCACCCTGAGCGGGTCTTCCGTGCCGTGCAGAACTCCTGGCGTCCGGACGACTGGAACGAAGACGCGGCGTGGATGCGCATGTTCCGCAACGCCCGGGCGTGGGTGAACTAAGGGGTGTACAAGCTCGCCTTCTTCGTCCCCTCAAGCCACGTGGAGGTGGTCAAGGCCGCTGTGTTCGCCGCCGGTGGCGGGCGCATCGGCGACTACGACTGCTGCGCCTGGCAAACTCTCGGCCAGGGCCAGTTCCGCCCGCTGCACGGCAGTCAACCGTTTATCGGGCAGGCCGGCCAGGTCGAGGTGGTGGAGGAGTGGAAGGTTGAACTGGTAGTGGCCGATGGGCTGGTTGGGCAGGTCGTCAATGCATTGAAGCAGAGCCACCCCTACGAGACCCCGGCGTACGAGGTCTGGCCGCTGGCTGACTTCTGAGGGCCTTGACGCCTCGCTGCTACAAAACGACAAGCCCCGGCAGCCTCCTGCCGGGGCTTGTCGTTATTACAGGCGATTATCTGAACAACCCACGGATGCGCTCCCAGACGCTGCTGTCGATGACCGGGTGCTCATGCCCGTGCGGCGTGTCGAACACGGAGGCTTTGCCGGCCCGCTCTATTTCTGCGCTGTGCTCGCTTGCCCATACGCTGACCAGTTCGTCCTGCCAGTCGCTGTCGTTGGGGTGGGTGAAGTAGCTGCGTGCGACCTTTACCGGGTCGAGGAGCCGCCTGCCTTCCCAGTGCTTGTACATGGCAAGGCCCACGTTCCGTACCGCAACGCGCGCCATCAGACTGGCCAGGGTATGCAAGGGGTGGACGTCATGGTCCTTGGCGAGCTGGGAATGGGTCGGGTTGGTCGAACCGGATGTATTGGGGTCGTCTTTACGCAGGGTTTGCAGGTCATCGACGGTGTTGCCGATCAGGTTGATGACGGTCTGGTAGCCCATCTTCATCAGGTCCTGCGTATGGCGAATGGGCGAACTGATGATCCAGGAGACACGCCTCAGCCCATTGAACCCGGGAATGTCCGCCAGGGCGTCGCGCACTTCCAGAGACGTCTGCAGATACTTCTGCCACTTCGGGTCGGGGTGGTCGCGTAGCAGGATCAGCAGGGCGAGCTCCGAGTCCGTGCGCTGCCCGGGTGTGATGCTCTCGAAACTGCCGGAAGTCTTGAACAACACCTTCGCCATCGGCTCGGCCAGGCTGGCGATCACGTCGGTGCCGGCGAACATGCCTGTGACGACGGGCCAAGCGTGCCTGCAATCGGTTGCCCCGGTCCATGGCAAAACCGCCTTGTGCCCCTGTTTGCGCAGGCTGAGTTCGGCGTAGTTGGAGTGAGCGAAGTAATCTTCCAGCACGTGCAGGGCCGCGCCGAACTCGCGCAGGCCTTTGGGGGTGGGGCCCGCTGCCATGGCATCGCGCAGGCGCTCGCACATGTAGTCGACCGAGGTGAAGATGTGGCGCTTCATGGAGGTTTTCGGGTCGACCTGAAGCAGCGGGTCGTCGTGGGCGACCGGCGCTTCGAAATCCGGGTCGATGGTGCGAGGGTCGAAGGTCGATGCGCTAGGGTTGTAGGGGTTGTCGATGTGTTCGCTCGGCCGATACACCCCCAGCATCTGCGGGGTGACCACATAGTGGCTGCGCTCCTGCGGTGTGCCTTGCAGGCTGGGGAAGGTCTTCAGCGCCAGCAGGTCGACGAGCTGTGTCAGGACCTCCCTTGAAAGCTTGGCGGGGAAGTCTTTCGGCGCGTCGGGTGCGCGGACCAGCTTGGGGTCGAGCAACTGTGAATAGTCGCGCAACCAGTTGCCAAAATAGATCGCCTTGCGTTGCTGTTCGTTGAAGCCTGCGTACTTGAGGTCCTCCTCGATCGACCCGTGACCCCAGGACCGCTCGGGATGCCGCTTGTCACCGCTTCCCGCAGAAAAGCCTTCGTGGCGGGCGTTGTGGCTATCGGCGCGTTGGGCATCCTCGCCCTGGCTCAGACGGATGAAGTGTCGTAGCGCAGGCTGGTCCACCTGCAAGTGGGTATCTCGAACACCCGCGCACAGCCTGGCGACTGTCAGCTTGCCCGGCTTGAGGGGCGCGACGTTGCAGAACAGGTAGGCAAAGCGGGCACCCTCTTCGCCCTGGGCGTCTTCGGCGACGCTGGCACGGCCATCGGCCAGGCGGGGTGCGAAGTCCTGGCGCAGGACGTTGTCCAGGTGGTGGCCGAACTCGTGCAGCAGGATGGTGGCCAGCTCGCAGGCGGCATGCGGTTGTCGCAGCGCGTTCTCGATCACCTCGGGGTGCAGGTGGATGATGCGGGTGGCATTGTCGTAGCTGGCTTTGCCTAACGCCTGTGGGCCGATCTGGTGGGCAGGGCTGGCCAGCGTGCCGTCCCGCAGTGCGTCGTGCAATCTTTGGTAGCAGGTCTCTGGCAGGTCGTCTCCGAACACCGGGGCGAGCATCGAGCGCAAGGCTTGCGGTGAAAGCGACTCGGCAATTTCGGTCAGTCGATCCAGCGCGAAGGTGGTTGTCAGGGTCGCGGATGAAGAGGTCATGGCGGGGGCTCATCTAAGATGGAGCCCCCAGCATGCTAGCGCGCACGCTCCTGTTGGAGCGGGCAACGCCTCCCGCTGGGGCTGTCAGATTTTGTGTATGGGCCGATAACGGCCTGCCGTCCCGGTCTCAGGGAATACCCAGCCGCCGCGGGCCGTCACCGGTTAGCACTCTCTTGCCCCGCGATGCTTTTCAGCCCTGCAACGCCTGGCTCAAGGCCGCAGCACGCTTGCCCAGCAGCAAATGCCAGGTCCCGTCCGCCAACGGGCTGACCCCCTGGCACCCCAGCGCCAGCAGGCGCTCGCGCGCGACTTTGCGTGCATCCTTGAGCTCGACCCGCACCCGGGTCAGGGCCACGCAATCCACTTTCAGCAAGTTGTCCTTGCCGCCCAATGCCCTCAGCCAGTCTTCAGCGGCCATGCTTTCGCTCGCCTCGGCTTTCACCTGCGGCTGTTCGACCACATTCGCCAGGGCATGGGGCAGCTGGTTGCGAATCTCGTCGGCAATGGTGTCGGCCAGCGGCCCGACCACCACCTGCAGGCTGCCACCCGAACCCGGACGCACCACGGCCATGGCGCCGAGGGTTTTCAGCACGCCGTCCTGAGCCAGGCCGCGGTCCTTGAGTAGCAGGCGCAGGCGCGTGGTGCAGGCATCTACCGAGAGCAGATTGGCGGCGCCGCCGAGGGCATCGATATAGCGCTTGCCGCGGGGTGCACTGGCGTCTTGTGCCGGCGCTTCCTCGCTGGGCTGGTCTTCGCGGCCCGGGGTTTTCAGGTCGAAGCGGCGGATACAGAAGTCGAAAACGAAGTAGTACACCAGCGCATACAAAAGCCCGACCGGGAACACCATCCAGCCGTTGGTCGAGCGGCCCCAGCCCAGGGCCATGTCGATGGCGCCACCGGAAAAGGTAAAGCCCAGGCGGATGTTGAGCAGATCGCACAGGGCCATGGCCAGGCCGGTGAGCACGGCATGGATCAGGAACAGCAGGGGCGCGAGGAACATGAAGGCGAATTCGATCGGCTCGGTAACGCCGGTGAGTGCCGAGGTCAGGGCCATCGACAGGAGGATGCCGCCAATCAGTTTGCGCCGCCCCGGCAGGGCATGACGGTACATGGCCAGGCAAGCGGCAGGCAGGCCGAAGATCATCATCGGGAACATCCCGGCCATGAACTGCCCGGCTTGCGGATCGCCGGCGAAGTAGCGGGTCAGATCACCGGTTACAAGCAAGCCGTTGGCGCCCTGGAAGCTGCCGAACACGAACCACACCAGGTTGTTGAGGATATGGTGCAGGCCAGTGACGATCAGCAGGCGGTTGAGCACGCCGAAGAAGAACGCGCCGATGCTGCCGCTGTCGAGCATCAGCTTGCCCAGGCTATTGATACCATCCTGCACATGCGGCCAGATCAAGCCGAACAGCAGGCCCAGGCCCAGCGCCGACAAGCCGGTGGCAATCGGCACGAAGCGCCGGCCACCGAAGAAGGCCAGGTACTCGGGCAGCTTGATGTCCTTGAAGCGGTTGTACAGCGCGCCACCGAGCAGTCCTACGATAATCCCGGCGAGCATGCCCATGTCGATGTGCGGGTCGATGACCTTGAGCGTCGACACCAGCACCAGGTAGCCAATGGCCCCGGCCAGGCCCGCAGTACCGTTGTTGTCACGGGCAAAGCCGACGGCGATACCGATGGCGAAGATCAGCGCCAGGTTGGCGAAGATTGCGTTGCCGGCATCGTGGATCAGGGCGATATCCAACAGGTCGGTATCGCCCAGGCGCAACAGCAGGCCGGCAATCGGCAGGATGGCGATGGGCAGCATGAGGGCGCGGCCGAGCCGTTGCAGGCCCTGGATGAAGTGCTGGTACATGGTGCGCTCCGGTTATTGTTCTGTGCTGAGTGGGGAGTGGCGGTGGTGTAGCGGGCGTGCGGCGAAATCGCGACAGGCCTGGCGCACGGCGCGGGCGCTGGACAGGCCCAGCAGTTGCTGGCTGAAGGTGCGGCATTCACTGCTGTCGAGCTGGCGCACGCGCTCCTTGATCTCGCCGACTTGCGGAGCGCTGACCGACAGCTCGCTGACCCCCAGGCCAACCAGCACCGCGGTGGCCAGCGGCTCGGAGGCCAGGGCGCCGCACACGCCGACCCAGCGGCCATGGCGAGCGGCACCCTGGCAGGTCAGGTCGATCAGGCGCAGCAGCGCCGGGTGCAGGGCGTCGACGCGCGCGGCGAGGCCCGCGTGGTCACGGTCCATGGCCAGGGTGTACTGGGACAGGTCATTGGTGCCGATCGAGAAGAAGTCGGCATGCTCGGCCAGGCGCTCGGCGAGCAGGGCGGCGGCCGGAACCTCGATCATCACCCCAAGTTCTGCGCGCTGGTTGATGCCCAGCTCGCTGGCCAGGCGGTCCAGGCGCTGGCGGATTTCCAGCAGCTCATCGACCTCGCTGACCATCGGCAGCATGATCCGGCAGCGGCGCTGCGGGCTGACCTGCAGCAGGGCACGCAATTGCAGGTCGAGCAGCTCGGGGCGCACTTGGCCAAGGCGGATGCCGCGCAGGCCGAGCACCGGGTTGGCCTCGTGGGGCAGGGGCAGGTAGTCCAGTTGCTTATCGCCGCCGACATCGATGGTGCGGATGATCACCGGGCGATCGCCCATGGCATCCAGCACTGCCTGATAAGCGCCACGCTGCTCCTGCTCATCCGGGGCGGTGTGGCGGTCGACGAAAAGGAACTCGGTGCGCAACAGGCCGACGCCGTCGGCGCCCAGGGTCAAGGCCTGGGCGGCTTCGGCTGCCGAGGCAACATTGGCGGCGACCTCGATCAAGCGCCCGTCACGGGTCTTGGCGCTGTCCTGGGCGGCGGCTTGTTGCTGTTGGCGGCGTTGCTGTTGTTGCTGGCGAAGCTGCGCGACTTCGGCCAGGCGTTCGGCGTCTGGCGCGGTTTCCAGCCGGGCCTGCTCGCCGTCCACTACCAGCACCTGGCCGGCTTGCAGGTTAAGCAGTTCCGGGCCCAGGGCGACCAGGCACGGCAGGCCACGGGCGCGGGCGAGGATGGCTACGTGCGAAGTGGCGCCCCCGGCGACCATGCACAGCCCGGCCACCGCGTGCTTGTCGAGCAGCAGCAGATCCGAGGGCGTCAGTTCATGGGCGGCGACAATGGCCGACGGCGGCAGTTCGAGTTCGCGGGTTTCGCCGAGCAGGGCGCGTAGCACCCGTTGCTGCAAATCCTGCAGGTCATTGGCGCGCTCGGCCAGTAGCGGTTTGTCGAGGGCCTTGAGAATCGCGCACTGGGCGTCGATGGCCTGGCTCCAGGCGTGGCTGGCGGCAATGCCCTGGTCGATGCGCTGACGTGCTGCGTCAATCAGCGACGGATCGTCGAGCAGCGCCAGGTGCGCTTCGAAAATGGCCGCCGCATCACCTTGTTGCAGGTGCTGCAAGTCGCCTTCAATGGCGGCCTTGACGCTCACCAGTGCGGCGTCCAGGGCCTGGTGCTGCGCAGCGGGCGTATGGCCACCGGGGTCTGGCGGCAGGCGTATCCCGTCCAGACGCGCCAGCGGGCCGTAGGCCAGGCCCGGCGATGCGCAGACACCATTGAGGATGCCGGGCTGCAGGTTGGCGACGGGTGTGGCCTGGGCACTGACGGCAGGGCCGGCATGCTGTTCGCCGACGCTCGCGGTGGTGACTGCTACCAATAGTGCCTGCAGCGCCTGCGCACTGTCGGCGCCGCTGCAGACAATCTCGACTTCATCCTGCTCGCCGACACCCAGGCCCATGATCGCCACCAGGCTGTTGAGCGCGGCGACCTGGCCGTTGAAGTGCAGTTCGGCGTGGCTGCCAAAGCCCTGGGCCGTCTGGCGCAGCAAGGCCGCAGGGCGCGCGTGCAAGCCGCCGTGATGAGCGACCCTGGCGCTACCGCGCACGGTTTCGCCGTTGCTGGCTGCTTTGCCTTCAGTGGCGCTGGCAGTGGGGATGACATCCAGCAGCGGTGCGCCCAATGCCACCGAGCGAGTGGTGCGCGGCAGCAAGCGGTAGTCGCTGCTGTTGCTGAGGATCATCACCGTGATAAGGCTGGTGCAGTGTTGCGCAACCAGGTCCAGGTCAAAGCGGATCAGCGGCTGGCCGCGTTCGACCCGTTCGCCATTGGCCACCAGCGCGTCGAAGCCGCGGCCCTGCAACTGCACGGTATCCAGGCCGATGTGCATGAGGATCTCGGCGCCGTTGTCGGCACGCAGGGTCAGCGCATGCAGGGTTTTCGCCAGGTGGATGACGGTGCCGGCGCAAGGCGCCTGCAGGCAGTCGTTGAGCGGGTCGATGGCGATGCCGTTGCCCAGGGTGCCACCAGCGAACACCGGGTCGGGCACCTGGTCGAGCGGCAATAGCGGGCCTTCGAGGGGGGCATGGAGGGTGATGTTTTTGTTGTTGGGCATGCGCAAGGTCCTCGGTGCCTCAGTGAGTTCGGGTCACTTTGCTCAAGTGACGGGGCTGATCCGGATCCATGCCACGCGCCTCGGCCAGGCCTGCAGCCATGACATAAAAGCTCTGGATCGCCAGCAACGGATCGAGGCCCGGGTGGGCGGCGCAGCTTAAGGTCAGGTTGCGCTGGGGGACGTCCGCCGGTGCCGCCAGCAGCACCTTGGCGCCGCGCTGGCGCATGTCTTCGGCCAGTTGCAGCAGGCCCGCCTGCTCCACGCCACGAGGCGCCAATACCAGCAACGGGTAATGGGCATCGATCAGTGCCATCGGGCCGTGACGGACCTCGGCGCTACTGAACGCTTCGGCCTGGATCGCCGAGGTTTCCTTGAACTTGAGCGCCGCTTCCTGGGCGATGGCAAAGCCTGCGCCACGGCCGATGACCATCAACCGCTGGCAGTCGCGCAATTGCTCAATGGCCAGGCTCCAGTCCTGTTCTGCGGCTTCACGCAGTTGCCCGGGCAGGGCGAGGCCGGCGTCGAGCAGCGCCGGGTCTTGCTGCCAGTGGGCGACCAGGCGGGCGCTGGCGCTGAGGGTGGCGATAAAGCTCTTGGTCGCGGCAACGCTCAGCTCGGGGCCGGCGCACAGCGGCAGGTGGTACTGGCAGGCACGCTCCAGAGGCGAGTCTTCGGCATTGACCAGCGCCAGGGTGGTGGCGCCGCGTTCGCGCAGGGTCTGCAGGCTGTTGACCAGGTCCGGGCTCTGGCCCGACTGAGAAAAGCCCAGGGCCATCTGGCCGCGCACCTGCAGGGGCGAGTTCTGCAGGGTCACCACCGACATCGGCAGCGAGGCCACCGGCAGGCCAAGCTGCTGCATGGTCAGGTAGGCAAAGTAGCTGGCGGCGTGGTCCGAGCTGCCGCGAGCGACCGTCAGGGCAACCTGCGGCGCGAGGCTGCGCAGCTGTTCGGCAACGCTGGCGATACGTGCGTCGCAACGCTGCAACTGGGTCTGCACAACGGTGGCCGAGGCCAGTGCTTCGGCAAGCATCTTAGAGCTCAAGGTGTTCTCCTTCGACCATTACGCCGATCAGGTTGAGATTGCGATCCAGGGTCACGGCGTCGGCCCAGCTGCCGGGCTGCAGGCGCCCGCGCTCTTGCAGGCCGAGGTAGTCGGCGGGGAATTGCGACAAGCGCTGGGAGGCTTCGGCCAAGGGCAAGCCGATCTTCACCAGGTTGCGCAGGGCCTGGTCCATGGTCAGGGTGCTGCCGGCCAGGGTGCCGTCGGGCAGGCGTACGCCGCCCAGGCATTTGGTCACGGTGTGGCTGCCCAGCTTGTACTCGCCATCGGGCATGCCCGCAGCGGCGGTGGAGTCGGTCACGCAATACAGGCAAGGGATCGAGCGCAGGGCCACGCGGATGGCGCCGGGGTGCACATGCAGCAGGTCGGGAATCAGTTCGGCAAAGCGCGCATGGGCCAGGGCCGCGCCGACGATGCCCGGCTCGCGGTGGTGCAGCGGGCTCATGGCGTTGTACAGGTGGGTAAAACTGGTGGCGCCGGCTTCCAGGGCCGCCACGCCTTCTTCGTAGCTGCCCAGGGTATGGCCGATCTGCAGGCGCACGCCGCGTTCGCTCAAGGTGCGGATCAACGGCAGGTGGCCGGCGACTTCCGGGGCGATGGTAATCACCTTGATCGGTGCCAGCGCCATATAGGCGTCGACCTCTTCGAGCAGCCCCAGGTGAGCGAAGTTCGGCTGTGCGCCCAGCTTGCCGGGGTTGATGTACGGGCCTTCCAGATGCACACCGAGCACCCGCGCGCCGCCGTTGCGCGGTTGGCGGGCATACTCACCGAGCGCGCCGAGCACCTGGGTCAGTTCTTCCTTCGGCGCAGTCATGGTGGTGGCCAGCAACGACGTGGTGCCGAAGCGCACGTGGGTTCGGGCAATGGCGGCGAACGCCCCGGCGCCCTCCATGATGTCACTGCCACCGCCGCCGTGTACGTGCAGGTCGATGAAACCCGGCAGCAGGTAGGGCAGATCGTTGCCCTGCGGGTCGCATGGCTGGCCATCGATGGCGGCAACGCGGCCGTCACGCAGCAACAGGCGTCCGCGTACCCAGCCCGTCGGGGTGAGTATGTTGTGTTCGCTCATGGGGGCTCCGCTAGCGTCGCAGCTCGGCGACAAAGTCGTAGTAGTCGTCGCGACAGTAGGTGTCGGTCAGTTCGATGGGGGTGTTGTCGTCGAGGTAGCCGACCCGGGTCATCAGCAATATGGCGGTGCCGGGCTCGATGCCGACCCGTGCCGCCAGTTCGGCGCTGGCGTTGATCGCGCGAATATGTTGCAGGGCGCGCACCACCGGTTTGCCGATCTGGTCGAGGTACTGGTACAGCGAATCACCGATAGCCTCGGGGTTGCCCAGCAAGCGTGCCGGCAGGGTGCTGTACTCGACGGCCATGACGATGTCATCGGCCTTGCGCAGGCGCTTGAGGTGTACCACCTGTTCATTGGGCGAGAGGCCCAGGCGCACCAGCTCATCGGCAGACGGCGCGTCAACGCTGCGCTCCAGCCACTGCGAACTGGGCGTGAAGCCCTTCATACGGAGCATTTCGCTGAAGCTCGACAGGCGCGAGAGTGGTTGCTCCAGGCGCGGGGTAATGAAGGTACCGGAGCCCTGGATACGGCGGATCAGGCCTTGTTCGAGCAGCACTTCCAGGGCCTTGCGTGCAGTCACCCGGGAGATGTCCAGGGCTTCGCTGAGGCTTCTTTCCGACGGCAATGCCTGTTCGGCTTTCCATTGCCCGGCATGAATGGCCTGTTCCAGGTTGCGCGCCAGCTGAAGGTACAGGGGGGTGGCCAGGGTGTCGTCGGGGCGCAGGGCGGTCAACGGAGGCATGGCGGTGGCTTCAGGTGGCGAGTGGTATTAAAAATTTAATACCACTTGCATACCACGTCAATACCACTTGTCAGCCTGTTTCATTTTGCGTCGTCATCAATCGACTCAACCTCAGACTGCTGGCCAGCCAGGGCTTGTCGTGCCGCCTGTTCGATAAAATCGAATACGTGGGCGGGAACCGTGTATTGAAACTGCTTACGCCTGTGCCTGGACACGACGCCGCCATTGGTCAGGCACATCATGACCAGATTCGAAAGCTCGCTGCCGCGCACGTCAAATTGCTCGTCGACGACTTTGTAAACGCTATCGAAACAGGCCAGGAAGGTCGTTTCTTCGCGCAGTTCCACTTCAAGCGCATGCTTGGCCATTTCCAGGGTGAAGGCCACGCAAGGCGTCGCATCCCAGTAACGGTAGACGGCCGCATCACCACGGAACTGGAAGTTCAACTGCCCGAAGTCAATCCACTGGACATCCCAAAAATCCCTCACGGGTCGGGAGAAGCTCTGCAGTGCTTGCAGGTATCCTTGCTCGTTCCGTTTCATGGCAACCGACACGGGAAGCAACAGGCCGTTGTCCAGCGCGCCGGCCCGGCACAATGTCTGATGGATCAGGAAGCGAGAAAGCCGACCGTTACCATCCATGAAGGGATGGAGCAGGACAAAGCCGAAGGAGATGATCCCGGCTGCCACCAGTGGATCGGTGCGGGCTGCATCTTCATTGGCAAAGTGCATCAATGATTCCATCAGCTCCCGGCAGAGCTCCGCTGGGGGAGGAACGTAGGTCACACCCGCAGCGCCTTGCAGGGCACCGGCAAGATGGTTCTGTTCATGTCTGAAGGCGCCAGCCATGTCATACGGGTTGCTGATCGTGGCGTTCTGCAAGGCGACCAGATAGTCCTCGGTTAGCGGCTGGCGTTCGTGGGCCTGGCGCAGCAACTGTATGAACTTGCGCGATTTGTCTTCACTGGGCGCTTCCCGTTCGATGGCGAAAGAGTCCTTGGTTTCGTGCAAGTACGCCCAGTTGATGGCGCGGTCCATCATGATGGGCGGCAGCGACTGCATGAACGCCCTGGCGCGTGCTGGAATGTCATAGTCGAGCAGGGCTTTGATGTGCGGCGTTCGTTCGACTGTGGCGCAGTAAGCCAGTGAGCCGAGGCCATTGAACTCGACCCGCCACCTGGAGCTTCGCTCCCCAGGCTTGGTGATGTAGTGTTCAGGATCGAAAAGGTCCACGAAAGGGCCACGGACCGGAGCTTGCTGCTTCAGCAACTCGCCAGAGAACGCCTCGCGTAAATAGCAGGCCTTACGGATGTATATCCCGTTGGGTGTTGAGCGCAGGGCATCTTCGAATGCTTCGGCGGGGATCTTCGGCAACGCCTGGGCCAATATCGCAAGGTTGATCCCTTCGTGCTTCAGGGCAAACAGCGCATGACCCAGCAAGTCGTTGGCCGCAGGCGCAATGGCGGCGGGTACGGCCAAGGTGGTACCGATTTGCTGGATACGCGTAACCGGCTGAACGACAGCCGGTAGCTGCAGCGGTACTACCGTCAGTTGAAGCTGCTGATGAAGATGGGCGTAGCCAACCGCTTGCATGCCGGAAATCCTGTTTTTCGGTTTCAAAGGCCAGGATTTTCTTCACTGGCCCATGAAAATCTTCAGATTTCTCGAGTATGCCGATTTTTTCTTTAGTTGCCAGGCTCATTTGAGGCCTGAAGGCTGACTGGCATTGTGCGCTGTTCTTTGCGCTCGACCGCCGCACAGGCCAGTAATCCGACTTCAAACAAGATCCACATCGGCACCGCCAGCAGGGTTTGCGAGAACACATCCGGCGGGGTCAGGAGCATGCCGACCACGAAGCAGCCGACGATCACGTAAGGGCGGCTTTTGCGCAGGGTGGCGACGTCGGTGACCCCGGCCCAGACGATGATGAAGGTCGCCACCGGTATTTCGAATGCCAGGCCGAAGGCCAGGAACAGGGCGAGGATGAAGTCCAGGTACAGGCCGATGTCGGTCATCATCGCCACGCCATCCGGGGTGACGCTGGCAAAGAAGCCGAACATCATCGGGAAGACCACGAAGAAGGCGAAGGCCATGCCCGAGTAGAACAGCACGATGCTCGATACCAGCAGCGGCAGGGCGATGCGCCGTTCCTGGCGGTACATGGCCGGGGCGATGAAGCTCCAGGCCTGGTGCAGCAGCACCGGCATGGCGACGAACAGTGCCGCCATCAGGGTCAGCTTGAACGGCGCGAGGAACGGCGAGGTGACGCTGGTGGCGATCATGCTCGCGCCTTCGGGCAGGTAGCGGCGCAGCGGCTCCGAGACCTGGGTGTAGAGGGTCTGGGCAAACGGGAACAGGCCGAGGAATACCACGGCGATGGCCAGCAGGCAGCGCACCAGGCGCCTGCGCAGTTCGCGCAGGTGGGCGGTGAGCGGCATGCCGGGGTCTTGGCTTGCTGTGTTCATCAGGGGTTTCCGCTGGTTGGGCTGTGGTCCGGCTGCAGGCTGACGCCACGGCGCAGGTCCTGTTCAAGGCGCTGCAAGGGCAGGGCATCGAGTTCCTGGCTCAGGGCCTGGGTGTCCAGTTCGCGGTCGACCTGAGCCTTGATCGAGGCCATGGCGCGCTTGGCCTGGCCCAGGCCGCGGCCCAGGGTGCGCGCCGCCGCCGGCAGACGCTCGGGGCCAAGCACCAGCAGGGCGACGATGGCCACCAGCAGCAGTTCGGTAAAGCCGACTTCGAACATCAGCGCTGGTGTTCCGCTTGCTGCACGCTGTCGGCCTGCAGCGGCGTCTGGGGTTTGACCGGGCTTACGGCTTCGTCCGCGGCCGGGCCGTTGCCCATGGATTTGCGAAAACCCTGGATCGCATCGCCGACATCCGCACCCAGGCCCTTGAGGCGCTTGGTGCCGAACAGCATGAACACGATCACCAACACGATGAGCAACTGCCAGATCCCGATACCACCCATGAAAAACGCTCCAAGCTCATGAAAAAGAAGGCCTTATCCTGCCTGTGCTTTGTGACGCAACAGTGACGTGCAGATGTATTTGCCATGTGCCTGCAACATCCGTTGTGTTGACTGACGGCTCATTGGCTAGGGATGTGCAATTCATGGGTGCGAAGCGGCAACAAGGGGCGGCGCTGTTGATGGTGCTGGTGGTGCTGGCAATGCTCGCAGGCGGCCTGACCTGGCTGGTGCAGGACGGCCGCCAGCAGATCGACAGCGTGCGCCTGGTGCAGCAACGGGTGCAGGCCAGGGCCATGGAAACCGCCGGCCTGGCCTTTGCCGAGCAGGCCCTGAAAGACCCGGCCTGGCGCGCGAGCCCGCTGTTCTGGCAGGCGCTGCGCGGGCAGCCGTTGTCTTATGCCTTTGCCGGCGGCTCGGCGGCCTTGCGCATCCGCGACCTGCACAGCTGTTTCAACGTCAATGCGTTGATTGGCGAGGAGAGCGAACGTGCCGCGCGGCAATTGCGCTACCTGCTGGGCGATGACATGGCCGCGCAACGCTTGACCGATGCCCTGGCCGATTGGATCGACAGCGACGACCAGGCCCGACTCAGCGGCGCCGAGAGCGACCAGTACCTGCGCCAGTCACCTGCGCGCCTGGCGGCCAACCAGATGATGGTCGACATGAGTGAGCTGAACCTGCTGCTCGAGCCCGATGCCCAGCGCCAGCAACGCTATCCACAGTTGTGCGCGTTGCCGCAGACGAGCGGCTGGCGACTGAATGCCAATGCCTTGAGCCTGGAGCAGCTACCGTTGCTTGAAGCGCTGTACGAAGGGGAGGTGTCACGTTCGCTGCTGACCCGGATCATCACCGGCCGGCCTGCTGGCGGTTATCACGATGCGGGCGTGTTACGACAGGCGTTGGGGGCGATGGACGACGCGATGTTCGCCCGGCTGAGCGAGGGATTGCTGCTCAACAGCGGTGATTTTGCCTTGCAACTGGAGTTCGAACAGGACGGGCAGAAGATGCGCAGCGAGTTTCAGCTGCGGGCACGCGGGATCGTGCAGTGGCACGCGCTGGTGCCGGCCCAGCAGGTGCAGGTGATCAGCCGCTCGCCGCAACCCTGGTAAGGGCTGCGGCGCGCCACGCTTGGGTTAAACGCCGATTTCACCGCCATCGGCACGCTGGATCACCACGGTCGAGGCCCGTGGGCGCACCTTGGTGCCGGCCGGGGTAACGGCAGTGGCGACGTCGGTAGACGGCCAGTTGTCCGGGTGCTGGATGTTGACGAAGATCGACTTGTTGTCGGGCGTGAAGGCAATGCCGGTGACTTCGCAGCCGTTGGGGCCGACGAAGAAGCGGCGCAGGTCGACCTGGTTCTTGGCGTTGACCGGCACCTGCTTGCCCGCAGCGTCGACCAGGTCGGTGGGGATCACCGCCAGCATCTGGTCGTTGGTGTAGTCGGTCAGGGTTTTCTCGCCGTTGTCGGTCTGGAACCAGAGGATGCCGCGGCTATCGAAGCTCATGCCGTCGGGGCTGGCGAACTGGTTGAGTTCGGTCAGGCCCGAGCGGTTGATGTCGGCAGTGCCGGCGGCGTTGGCGCCAAACACGAAGATGTCCCAGCTGAAGCTCAACTGATCGTCGCTGTCGTGCCAGCGGATGATGTGGCCGTGACGGTTCGGCCCGCGCGGGTTGGCGGCGTCGACCTTGGCCGCGGTGCGTGCGCTGTTGTTGGTCAGGGTCAGGTACACGTCGCCATTGAGCGGGTTGACCGTGGTCCATTCCGGGCGGTCCATCGGCGTCGCGCCGAGGGCGTCGGCAGCGCCACGGGTGTTGAGGATGATCCCCGGCAGGTCACCGTAGATCGACCCCAGGGTCTTGCCGCTGCTGGTCGGGGTGTTGACGTCGAGCAGCAGCCACACGCCGCTGCCGTCGGCATTGAAGCGGGCGACGTACAGCTTGCCCTGGTCCATGTACTTGTTGCCGGTGGCCAGGCGGTCGGCCGGGTTGGCATCGGCCGCTTCCCACAGTGCGGTGGAAACGAACTTGTACAGGTATTCGTTGTTTGAGTCGTCGCCCATGTACCAGACCAGCGGCTTGCCCACCACCGGCAAGCCCGGGCAGCAGCCTTCGTGGCGGAAGCGCCCCAGCGCGGTGCGTTTGACTGCCAGGGTATTGGCCGTGTACGGATCGATCTCGACGATGTAGCCATAGGTGCTGGCTTCGTTACGGAAGTCGTCGGTGGCGCTGGCGCCGCTCGGGGTGACGTTGAAGCGGCTGAATTCGCCATCCACTTCGCTCGGGTCACCGGCCACGCTTTCCCACTTGTAGTTACCGGCCTTGGTGCCGACGCCAATGCGCTTCTGGTCGGCCGGCAGGGTGGCGCTGGTGTTGACGAAAATCCCCGGCCAGTTCTCTTCGCAGGTCAGGTAGGTGCCCCACGGGGTGTAGCCGTTGCCGCAGTTGTTGTTGGTGCCGCGGGCCTGGGTGCCGTTCTTCGAGAAGCGCGTCTTGACGTGCTCGCTGCCGCGCAGGGGGCCGGCGATGTTCATTACCGTGGCGGTGGTGAAGCGGCGGTTGAGCGGGTCGTTGTCGACCACCTGCCAGCGGCCGCTGACTTTCTTCAGGCGGATCACGCCGGCGCCATGGGCGTTGATCTCCTTGCGTACTTCCTCGACCGGACGCTTGCCGCTGCTGTCGCTGGTCGGGCCGTTGGGGTGCAAGGCGTCGGCGTCGATGTATTCGTGGTTGATCGCCAGCAGGCCGTCTTCCGAGCTGCCGTTGATAGGGAAGAAATGCATGCCGTCATGGTGCATGCCCACCGAGTTGGCCTGGTCGGCGGCGGTGTTGCTGCCATCGGCTTTCCACGGGTTGGCGCTGCTGTTCAGCGGCGTGCCCCAGGGCGCCAGGACGTAGGCGGTATAACCGGCGGCGACCACGCAGGCGTCGGTGCGCGAGCCAGGGATGGAGGTAAAGCCCAGTTTCAGTTTCGGCGGGGTTGGCGGCTCGACCACGGGTTCATCGTCATCCGAGTCACTGCTGTCAAAGCAGCCCGTCAGGCCAGTCCCGGCAATCATCGCGATCGCGGCGCCCAGGCCACCGCGTACCACGCTGCGGCGGCTCAGGTAAGACTCCAGAACGCTGTCCATGGGCAGGTTGCCACTTTGGTTGCGGTTCAGGTTGTCGCCGGTGTCTCGACTCATCAGTTCAGTTCCTTTTGTTCAATGATGCGGCGTGAAAGAAACCGGGACTTTAGTGAGCAAGTGTGATGATTGATTGGCAGTTTTGTTAAAAGGCGTTGAAGGAAATAAATCGTTACCACCTGATTTGCCTGAGGTTTTGCCCTGGCTGTCGATTAACTGCCATCAAACTGTAATCCAGGCGCCCCAATATCCCGGCCCGACAACCATCAAGCGCGAAGGCGACGGGACAGGCTGAACATGCACAGACGGGAAGTGTTGAACTGGATCGGCGTTGGCGCTGCGGCGCCGCTGCTCACGGCCTGCGCGGGCCTGGGCGGGACGTCGGCCGGCAACGACGCGGCGCTCGATGTGCTGTATGTCGCCGATACCCTCGATGCCCGCCAGGCCGGTAAACCGGTGGTCCCGGCCACGCGCCTGGGGCCAGTCACCCACTTGGGCCAGGCGCCCTGGATGACCGGCGCCAGCGCACGCCAGGCTCGTGCCGAACTCAACCCGCTGCTCGACGCCAGCCTCGCCGATGGCGTGCGCACCGGCGGCTACGCGGTGTTGGCGGCTTTGCTCGAGCAACTGCGCCAAGGCGCCGGCATCGATAATTGCCTGACTCTGGAGAACGGCCAGGGCTGGAATGGCAGCGGCCTGGCCTACCTGACCCAGGGTGGCAGTGGCGTTGAAGGCAGCCAGTTGCTGGCCAGCGATGTGCGGGTCAGCAGCGATGAGCGAGTGCTCTGGCCGCAGCGTTGCACCGGCCTTTACCGGCAATATGGCAAGCCCGTTTTGGGCGCCGGCCTGGCTGCGGAGCAGGCCACCGCGCTGGGTGTTGCACCCTTTACAGTGATTCGCCGTGGTGGTGTGCGGGTCGCCGTGGTCGGCATCACCGACCCCTATGCCCAGGACCAGAAAGCCTCGCTCAAGCAGTGGTACCAGTCGCTGTTGCCGGCCTTCGAGCAGGCTCGCGGGCAGGCGGACCTGGTGATCGCCCTGGCCGATGTCGGCACCGGCCCCGGCCTGTGGCTGGCCGAGCGCTTGAGCGATGCCGACTTGCTGCTGTGCGCCCGTGGCCAGGACTTCTGGCCCGAGCCGGTAACCGTGCTGCAAGCCAGTGGCAAGCGCGTGCCGGTGCTGTTCGCTGGCAATCGTGCCAGTGGCGCCTTTGAGGTGCGCTGCCAGCGCACGGCCGGGCAATGGCAGTTCAGTGCGCATTTTCATCCGGCCTTCGAAAGCAGCCTTACCCCTGGCGCCCAGGCCCGCGCCGCGCAGATCCGTGGTGTGCTGGCGCAGCAACGCGCCGGTCACGCGTCCTGGCTCGATCAACCCCTGGCCCGGGCCCCGCAGGCGCTGTGGCGCCGTGATACCCGCGGTGGCAGTTGGGACCGCCTGCTGCACCAGGCCCTGGTCGCCGACAGCGGCTACCCGGTGTTGCTCCCGGGCCTGCGTTACGACAGCCCACTGGCTGCTGGCCAGGCCATCACCCGCGAACACCTCATCAGCCTGACCGGCAGCTACCCGGCGCCGGTGGTCGAAGCGCCTGCCCGGCAAGTCGAGCAGGTGCTGGAAAACGCCGCCGAGCAGTTGTTCGGCGACCCGCTATTGCTCGACAACAGCCAGGACCTGCCGCGCTGGCTGGGCCAGCCTTGGCAGCTGAGCTACAGCCCAAGCGGCAAGCGCGTCTCGGGCTTCAGCGAAACCCAGGGGCAGTGCCGCACCTTCGGTCTGCAGTACGCCTCCAGCAGCGGTGAGCCGCTGTGGCAACGGGTCGAAGCCTGGCTGGCGCAGCAACCGGCCGACTGGCAACTGCCGCCGTTGCAATTGCCGCAGTTGCGTTATGTCCAGGGCCATCCCGGTTGGCATCCCCGTGAGTTGAGCGCGTGATCAGCGCCTCGCGCCTGTTCAGCGGCGCGCTGCTGACCCTGGCCGCCTGGCTTGGCGCCCAGTGTGTTTTGCAGCTCAGCCGCACGCCGCTGCCAGCCGTGGCCCAGGTGCAGGAGGTGACACCGTTACCGGGGCTGATGGTCGGCCACTGGCAGGCCCGGGCCGACAGCGGTGAGGTGCCGCTGACGCGCTTACCGCTGGAATACCTGGGCGGCCTGCGGGCCGTGCCGCTGAGTGCCACGGTAGTGGTGCTGCGTTACGGCCAGGCCACGCGCAGTTTGCGTCGTGGTCAGCGCCTGGCGCCGGGCATCGTGCTGGAGAGCATTGATGACCAGGGCCTGATTTTCGACAACCAGGGGCGGCGCGAACGCCTGCCCTGGCCGCCACGGCCTGCCGTGACCGGCTTCAAGCGCCAAGGATGAATGATGATCGCAAGACTCTGCCTGGCCAGCGTGCTGAGCCTGGGCCTCAACCTGGCCTGGGCCGAAGAGCCGGTGGCGCTGGATGACAACGAGACGCCGTTGTACGAAGTCAATTTCGTCGACACTGAACTGAGCGAGTTCATCGACAGCGTCTCGCAAATTACCGGTACCACCTTCATCGTCGACCCACGGGTCAAGGGCAAGGTCACCGTGCGCACCGTTGACCGCCACGACAGTGAAGCGATCTACGACATCTTTCTGGCCCAGTTGCGCGCCCAGGGATTCGCCGCCGTCGACCTGCCCAACGGCAGTGTCAAGATCGTTCCCGACCAGGCTGCGCGGCTTGAGCCGGTGCCGGTGGAGACGGCGGGCAAATCGGCCCAAGGCAGCGACGGTGTCGCCACCCGCGTGTTCAATGTGCGCAACGCCGCCAGCGAACAATTGCTGGGCATCCTCAAGCCGCTGATCGATCCACGGGTCGGGGTGATCACCCCGTATCCTGCGGCCAACCTGCTGGTGATCACCGACTGGCGCAGCAACCTGGAGCGCATCGACAGCCTGTTGCTGCAGCTTGATCAGGTCAGTGACGAACCGATGCAGGTGATGCCGCTGCAACATGCCAGCGCCAACGACACCAGCAAGTTGATCAGCCAGTTGCTGGCCCGCGAGCAGGGCGCCGACAGCGCCCAGGTGGTGGCCGACCCGCGCAGCAATGCGCTGCTGGTGCGCGGCAGTGCCGACAGCCGCGAGCGGGTGCGCGCCTTGCTGGCGCAACTGGACCGCCCCGGCGATAACCTGCGCAGCTCCAACACCCAGGTGATCTACCTGCGCCACGCCAATGCCAGCGAAGTGGTCAAGGTGCTGCGCAGCCTCAGCCAGGACACCCTGCCAGCTGCCAACCGCGAGGGCGGCCAGGATGACAAGGCGCCGACACCGGTAAGCAGCTCGGGGATTCGCCTGGAATACGAAGAAGGCACCAACGCCGTGGTCATGGTTGGCCCCGACAGCGAGCTGGCGGCTTATCGCAACATCGTCGAGCAACTGGACGTACGCCGCGCGCAGGTGGTGGTCGAGGCGATCATTGCCGAGGTCTCCGATTCACGCGCCGAAGAGCTGGGCGTGCAGTGGCTGTTCGCCGATGAGAAGTTCGGCGCCGGCACGGTCAACTTCGGCAGCAGCGGCCCGAGCATCGCCGCCATTGCCGGGGCCGCAGCGGGCAAGGACAACGCCGCGCTGGCCAAGCTGCTGTCCGGCACCAACGGCCTGACCGCAGGGTTTGGCAACTTTGGTGGCGGCTTCAACTTCGCCGTGCTGGTCAATGCGCTGAAGAGCAAAAGTGGCTTCAACTTACTGTCGACGCCAACCCTGCTGACCCTGGACAACGCCGAAGCATCGATTCTGGTCGGCCAGGAAGTGCCCTTCGTCACCGGCTCCGTGACTCAGGACAACACCAACCCCTACCAGACCATCGAGCGCAAGGAAGTCGGGGTCAAGCTGCGTATCAAGCCGCAGATCAACATCGACAACACCGTGCGCCTGGACATCGTCCAGGAGGTTTCCTCGATTGCCGACAATGCTTCGGCCAGCGACGTGATCACCAACAAGCGCGAGATCAAGACCAAGGTCATGGTCGAGGACAACGGCCTGGTGATCCTTGGCGGGTTGATCAGCGACCAGGTCACCTCAAGTAATCAGAAAGTGCCGTTGCTCGGTGATATTCCCTGGCTGGGGCGGCTGTTCAGTTCCTCCGGGCATCAGGGCGTGAAGCAGAACCTGATGGTGTTCATTCGCCCGCGGATCCTGCGCGACGGCCCGAGCCTGGCCAGCCTGAGCACCGAGAAATACCGCAACCTGCAGCAGGACACGGCGCTGAAGCTGCCGGCCATCAGCGATGACGGCAAGCTGCTGCAAGCCTTTCCGGCCAGCCGTCAACGCCTGGACGAGGGTGTCTGGTGATGGAGCTGTTGCCCTATCGCCTGGCCCGCCAGGCCGGCCTTGCCGTGGCGCCTATGACGACGGGCTGGAGCCTGTGGCTGCGCAGCGATGCCGACAGCGACCAGTTGCAGGAACTGCTGCGCGTGCAGGGCCAGCCGGATGAAGTCTGCCACCTCGACAGCGCCAGTTTCGACAGCCGCCTGGGCCAGTTGTACCAGGCCGGCGAAGGCGCCACCGCCGCGTTGATCGAGGGCATCGGCGAGCAGGTCGACCTCGACGGCCTGATGAGCGAAATGCCGCGCATCGAAGACCTGCTCGAAAGCGACGACGAAGCGCCGGTGATTCGCCTGATCAACGGCCTGTTCGCCCAGGCTTTGCGCCTGCAGGCCTCGGACATTCATATCGAGACCTTCGAGCAGAGCCTGGTAGTACGCCTGCGCGTCGACGGCCATTTACGCGAAGTGCTGCGCCCGCCGCGCGCGCTGTCGGCGATGCTGGTATCGCGGATCAAGGTCATGGCCCGCCTGGACATCGCCGAGAAGCGCCAGCCCCAGGACGGGCGCATCACCCTGCGCGCAGCCGGGCGTGAGGTGGACGTACGGGTCTCGACCTTGCCCGGCATCCACGGCGAGCGGGTGGTGATGCGCGTGCTCGACAAGCAGGCCAGCCTGCTGGCGCTGGCCAATCTCGGCATGCCGGCGGTGGTGGAGCAGGGCTTGCGCAGCTGCCTGGCGCGGCCCAATGGTATCGTCCTGAGCACCGGGCCGACCGGCTCGGGCAAGACCACCACGCTGTACGCCAGCCTCAATAGCCTCAACGATGGCAGCCGCAACATCCTCACCGTCGAAGACCCGGTCGAATACGCCATCGCCGGCATCGGCCAGACCGCGATCAACCCGCGCGCCGGCCTGACTTTTGCCACCGGCCTGCGGGCGATCCTGCGTCAGGACCCGGACGTGATCATGCTCGGCGAGATCCGCGACCGCGAGACCGCGCAGATCGCCGTGCAGGCCAGCCTCACCGGCCACCTGGTGCTCTCGACCCTGCATACCAACAGCGCCGTGGGGGCGGTGACGCGCCTGCGTGACATGGGTATCGAACCGTTCCTGATTGCCTCGTGCCTGCGCGGGGTCATGGCCCAGCGCCTGGTGCGGCGCCTGTGCAGCTGTGCGCGGCCGCAACCGTTGCAGGCGGCCGAGCGGCAGCTGTGGCCGGAGCTGGCAGAACTTAGCGAGACATTCCATGCCGTCGGTTGCGAGCAGTGCCAGGGCAGCGGCTATCGTGGCCGGCTCGGTCTCTACGAGTTCATCGAACTGGACGCCGGGCTGATTGCCCTGCTTTACGACGGTGCCAGTGAAGTGGCCATGCAGGAACACCTGACCGGCCGCCGCCAGAGCCTTGCCGGCATGGCTAGCGAGTGCCTGCGCCGGGGCGATACCAGCCTCGCCGAAGTGCTGCGCGCGGTGCAGGGCTAACGCATGCCGACCTTTCGTTACCAAGCGGTCGACCTCAGCGGCCGCGCACGCAAGGCCAGCATCCAGGCCGACAGCGAGCGCCATGCCCGCCAGCTGTTGCGTGAGCAAGGGCTGTTCACCCGGCAGTTGCAACGCCACCACGCGGACACTCAACAGCCGCGCCGCCAGCGCGTCAACCGCGCCCAGTTGTGCGAGCTGACCCGGCAACTGGCGACCCTGACCGGCGCCGGCATTCCCTTGGTGGATGCCCTGGCCACCCTGGAGCGGCAACTGGTGGAACCGGCCCTGCGCAACCTGCTGGTGGCGGTGCGCGGATCGCTTGCCGAAGGCCTGAGCCTGGCCCGCAGCCTGGCGCGCCAGGGCGGCCTGTTCTCCGGTTTGTACTGCGCGCTGGTCGAGGCCGGTGAACGTTCCGGGCGCCTGGCCCAGGTGCTGGAGCGCCTGGCCGAGCACCTTGAACAGGTTCAACGCCAGCAGCACAAGGCGCGCACGGCGTTGATCTACCCCTGCGTGTTGATGGGAGTGTCGCTGGCGGTGGTGGTCGGCCTGATGACTTTCGTGGTGCCCAAGCTTACCGAACAGTTTGCTCACTCCGGACAGAGCCTGCCGTGGATCACTTCGCTGCTGATCGGCATCAGTGACCTGCTGGTGTTGCTCGGGCCCTGGTTGCTGCTCGGCGCTGTGTCGGCCTCGGTGCTCGACGCCTGGCTGTTGCGCCGCCCGCACTGGCGTTTGCGCCGCGACGACCTGTTGCTGCGCCTGCCGCGGATCGGCAACTTGCTGGCGGTGCTGGAGAGCGCACGCCTGTCGCGCAGCCTGGCGATTCTTTGCGGCAGCGGCGTGCCGCTGCTCGAAGCCTTGCAAGTGGCTACTGCCACGGTCAACAACCGGCGCATTCACCTGGCCCTGCAACGGGTCAGCACCGATGTGCAGGGCGGGGTCAGCCTGCACCGGGCGCTGGATGCCAGCGGCCATTTCCCGCCGTTGCTGCTGAACATGGTTGCCAGTGGCGAGGCCAGCGGCACCTTGCCGGACATGCTCGAACGGGTCGCCGACAACCAGGAGCGCGGCTTCGCCCGCCAGGTCGACAGCACCATGGCCCTGTTCGAGCCGCTGATGATCCTGGTAATGGGCGCGGTGGTGCTGTTCATCGTCCTCGCCGTGCTGTTGCCGATCATGCAGCTCAACCAGGGCCTGACACTTTGAAAAGGAGCAAGACCATGCACAGCCCACGCGCGCGTCAGCGCGGTTTTACCCTGATGGAAATCATGGTGGTGATCTTCATCATCGGTTTGTTGATCGCCGTGGTCGCCCCGAGCGTGCTCGGCAGCCAGGACAAGGCCATGAAGCAGAAGGTCATGGCCGACCTGTCGACCCTGGAGCAGGCGCTGGACATGTACCGTCTCGACAACCTGCGCTTCCCCTCGGCCGAGCAAGGCCTGGCGGCGCTGGTCAGCAAGCCGACGGCAGAGCCGTTGCCGCGCGCCTGGCGTGCCGACGGTTACATCCGTCGCCTGCCGCAGGACCCCTGGGGCACTGCCTATCAGTACCGCGCCCCCGGCCAGCACGGGCGCATCGATATCTACTCGTTGGGCGCCGACGGCGTCGAGGGCGGCGAAGGCATTGATGCCGACCTGGGTAACTGGAACCTTTAAGGATGCACAGCGAGCGTGGTTTTACCCTGCTGGAGATGCTTGTGGTGCTGCTGATCGCCGGGCTGATGAGCACCTTGAGCATTGCCTGGCTCGACAGCGGCAAGGCGCCGGTGCAGCAGGCCCTTGAGCGCCTGGCCGGAGCCAGCCGCCAGCAGGCCGAGCTGGCGCTGCATGGCGGCGAGATTCGTGGTTTGCGCTGGAATGGCAGCCGACCCGAATTTGTCCGCCGGGTCGCGCAGCGCTGGCAGGTTGAACCCGTCGATTTCGCCGACTGGCCGGCAACGCTGCAAGCCGACTGGCCTGCCAGCCGCGAGCCACGCCTGGTGTTCACGCCCTCCGGCGTTGCCCGTAGCGCCACCTTGAACTGGCATTGGCCCGAAGGCACCCAGCGTTGGCAATGGAGCAGCGCCGGCCAGTTGCACAGGGCGCCGCTGTGAAGCGCGCACAACGCGGTTTCACCCTGCTTGAGGTGACTGTGGCCCTGGGGATTGCCGCCGCCCTGGCAATCATGACCAGCCAGGTATTGCGCCAGCGCCTGGCGGTGCAGCAGAGCGTGCAGCAACACCGCCTCGGTGTGTTCTGCGCGCGCGAGCTGCAGGCGCGGTTTGCTGTCGAGCGGTTCTGGCCGCTGCAAAGCAGCGCCGCCGGGCAATTGCAGCAAGGCGATGGCCAGTGTCACTGGCAACTGCAGTTGACCTCGACCGGCGTGCGCAACCTGCGCCGAGGGGAGTTGCGCCTGTTTGCCGACCGTGACGGACGCGATCCGCTCGGCCAGTACCGTATCTTCCTGGTTCGCCCATGAAGCGCCGCCAGCAGGGCCTGACCCTGCTTGAACTGTTGGTGGCCCTGGCCCTGACCGCGGTGCTGGGAGTCTTGCTGGCAGCGCTGGTGAATGCCTGGTCCGGTGTGCGCGAGCGCTTGCAGCAACCTGCCCAGGGCTCGCCGGTGCTGGATTTTTGCCTGGCCCTGGAGCGGCGTTTCGACTCCACGGTGTTGCGCCAACTCTACGAGCAGCGCCTGCCCCTGGCGATCAACTGGCTCGACTGGCAACCCGCCGCCTTGCAACTGCAATGGGTGGCCCGTGGCGCCTGGCCGCAGGTTGAAGGCGGTTCGCGCTTGCAGCGCCAGCGCCTGAGTTACGACCCGCGCGAGCAACGCCTGCTGCTGGAAACCTCGGCCGACCTGTATGCGGTGGGTAAGCCGCAATGGCGTGAACGTGATCAGCTCGATCAGGTCACGGCGCCGAGTTTTGCGTTTTTTCAATCGGGCCGCTGGCTGGCCTTTCCTTCTGCCGAGCGGTCCGCCCCGGATCGCGGCGTGCGGCTTGAGTTCAAACGTGATGGAGCACCTTATGTCTGTACCTTCGCCCTGCCGGAGGCACCCTGATGAACTGGCTTGAACGCTGGCAAGCGCCGCGCAGCAGCACCTGGTTGCTGCTGCGACCGGGCCATGGGCAAGCAGCGTGGAACTGGCTGCATCTGGCCGACGGCAGGCGCGAAGCCGGGGAGGGTGCGCCGCCCAGCCCAGGTGGTGCGCGTGTGGCGCTGATTCTGCCGGGAAACCACTGCAGTCATAGCCAGCTTGCGGCGCCGCCGGGGCTCAAGCGTGACGAGTGGCCGCTGTTGCTTGAGGAGCGTTTGCTGCAGCCCGCCGAGTCGATCCGTTGCGGCTGCATTTCGCGCCAGGGCAATCAGTTGGAGCTGGTCAGCGTCGATCAGGCGCTGCTCAGCCAGTGGTTGAGCCAGTGCGCCGACTGGGGCTTGAGCGTCGAGCGCTGCTGGGCCGAGTTTCAGTTGCTGGCGGACACACCAGCGGGCACCGCCCTGTGCTGGCAGCGCAGCCCTGATCTGCTGTTGCTCAAGGGCGTAACCGAGCTCTCACGTCCGCATTGGCTGGCCTGGCCGACGCTGCTTGGATCGAACCTGCCGGCTCCCTGGCCCAGCCTGCAATCCGAAACGTTTGGCGGCGCCTGGCCAGCCCGATTGGCCGCGCTGGAGCTTTTGCCCAGCCTGTTTGATCTGCGCCCGGCGCGGCAGATGCGGCTGTGCCTGCCTAGCGCCCCCGGGCAATGGCGCCTGATTGCCGCGTGCGTGCTGCTGGGCTTGCTGTGGAGCGGCCTTTGGTTAACCCAGCAATGGCGCCAGAGCGAGGTCTACAAAGCGCAAGTGGTGGCGCTGACCGGGCCGGCCGCTTCACCTCGGCAGGCGGCGCAGCTACTCAAGCGTCAGCGCCAGGCCGAAGAAGATCGCCAGTTGCGCCTGCGCCAGATCGAACAGTTGCAGACGGCAATGCAGCAATGGCTGCAAGCGCAGCCCGCCTGGCACATCAGCGCCAGCAGTTTCGATGGGCTGCGTTGGACATTGCAGCTGCGCGGCGATCAACCGCCCGAGGCCGCGACCTGGGAGGCCATCGCCCAGCGGGTCGGTGTGCCGGTTGCAGTGGCGGGTGACGAAGATCAACTGCAACTGGTGTTCGACCTGGGAGCGGCCTCATGAGTGAATGGATGCAGCGCCGCTGGCTGGTGCCGGCAGCCTGGGCAATCGTGGCACTGTTGCTGCTGACCCTGATGCTGCGTGAAGGTACGGCCCGCTGGCAGGCCGCGCAGCAGTGGCAGGCCCTGGCCCGTTCGGCGGCCAGCTTGCAGGTGCAGACGCGGTTCAGTGTCGAGCAACTGCAGCAATCGGCCCAGGCACACAGCATCGTCCTCGATGAAGTGCTGGCAGAAAACCACAGCTGGCAGATCAAGGGCCGTGCCGCCGATGACCAAGGCGTGCAGCGCTGGCTACTGGCCGTGCAACGCGAAGGCGTGCGCCCGCTGCGCTGGTTGCTGGAGCAGGGCGAGTCAGGTATGAGCTTCGAGCTGGAGTTGCATCAGTGAAGCGCGCGGCCTGGTTCGGCCTGGTGTTCGTGTTGAGCCTGTTGGCCGCTTTGCCAGCCAACTGGCTGCTCGCGCCCGTTGCCGCCGAAGGTGTCTCCGGCAGCCTCTGGCAAGGCCAGGCGCAACGGTTGGGGCCGGTGGGGCCGGTCGTTTGGCATTGGCAACCCTGGCGTCTGCAGGCCCAGGTCGAGCTTGGGTTCCAGGGGCAAAGCTGGCAGGTACAGGTCGCTGGCTGGCCGTGGAACTGGCGCGCGGCTGTCGAGCCGATGAAGCGCACGCTGACGGCGCCTTCGGCCTATCGGTTGACGGGCGAGTGGAGCGGGCGGATCGACGTGCAGGGCAGCGGTCGACAGTGCCAAGGCAGCCAGGGTGAGATCGGCGTCAACGGTCTGGCCCTGGACGCGCCCTGGTCGGTGCCGCTGGGGGCTGGCCTGGTGCGTATTGATTGCTCGGCAGGTATGCATCTGCTGGCCCGGTTGCAGCTGCAGGGGCAGCACGAGGGTGAGCTGGATGCCGACCTGCTGGCCCGGCGCGGGAAGCTGCAAGGCGAGGTAACAACGGGTACGGCCCTGTACCCGCTGTTGCTGGCTGCCGGTTGGCTCAAGACGGATACACCCCGCATGAGCCGCAACCTCAAGTGGTGACGGGCAGGCGGCCTCAGCGCTGCTTGCCACCTTCCTTGATGCTCGAGGCCAGAACGCTACTGCGGTTATGTCCGCTGGTGCGCAGCAGGCCAAGGTCAACCGGCTGTTCACCGCCGTTGGCATTGCCGCCGGAGCCGTACACATTGATCAGGCCGCTGACCAGGTCTACCGGTGCGTTGGAGGCATTGACCCCGACTTCGCGGTAATAATCACGACCCTGCAGGGTTTGCTGGGTGACGGCTGCTGCGCCCAGTTGCACCGTGCCTCTGTTCGCCTGCAGGCTGGCGCCGGAGAGCAGCACCTCACCGCCCACCGCCAGGTCGATGCCTTCGCGGGCATTGAGCGCGCTTTGACTGGCGACATTGTTGCGCTGGGTATGTTCGACTTTGAGGGTTAGGGTTGGTGAAGTCTTCGGATCGACTTTTTGCACCGCGCTGCCGACCTGCTTCTCGACCTTGCCGGCCAGTGGGCCGGCCACCGCATTGGCGGCGTTGATATAGCCCTGCGGGCTCTTTTCCTGGCTCAGCCGCGCATCCACGCCCACTTTCAGCATGTCGACGCGGTCCTGGCGGCTGGCGACGTGCAGGTCGCCGCCAACTTGCCCGTCGATGCGTCCGGCATCCAGGCGAACGCCCTCAAGGCGCGTGTCGCTCAGGCTGGCCAGGCTGATCTGGTCGGCGCGCCATTGGCTGTTGGCGAAAGTGAGATTGTCAGCCCGATCGATGTTCACCTGCCCGCGGCCATACAGCCCGCGTTTGGCCTGTTGCGAGGTCGCCCCCGGCGCGGCGTTGAGGCCGGCACCGGCGGTGATGTCGAGGTTGTTGCGCCGTTCGCTGCTGGCAGCGGCCTCAATCAGTACGCCGCCCTCGCTGGCGGTAATGGCAATCTGCTTGGCCGAGGCCTTGACGCCTTGCAGCGTCAGCGCATCGTCCTGACTGGCGGTGCTGCTCAACAGCAGTTGCTCCCTGGCAAACCAGTTGGCCCCGCTGGCCGTGAAACTGGCTTCATCGACCCGCCCAGCGCTGAAATGGCCACCCAGGCCACCGCCCTTGCCATTGCTGGTGCTTTTACCGAGCAATTCCAGGCCGCCGCCGATACTGTTGCCTTGCGCCTTGTGGGTATCAGTGGCAGCGCTGACGTTCAGCGCACCTGCGCTTTGCAGTTCGATATCGGCGACCTTGGCCGCGCTGCTGCCGATGCGCCCACCGACCAGCTCGAGGGCACCACCGGCCTGCAACTGCACTTTGCCCTTGGCGTCTATCTCTACCGCGCGGGCCTGGGTATCGAGACTGTCCAGCTTGGTCTGGTCAAGGTAGCCGCGAAATTCCAGGGCACTGCTCGCAGGCGCGTTGCCTGCTTTGAACCAGCCATTGCCTTCGAGTTTGTTCAACTGTTGGCGCTGTTGATCGTTGGCCTGGGCAAGGCTCAGGTCACCTTTGGCGGCTATTGCGAGCGAGCCGTCGCCGGCATTCAAGCGCGTGCCTTCGTACAGGCCGTCACTGCCCAGTTGCACCTGGATGCCGGTTTGTCCGTAGAGGCTGCCAGGGCGTGCGGTTTGCGTGCTGTTGTCGGTCAGCAGCGAGCCACCCTTGCCGGACAGACGCAGGTTGATATCGCTGCCGGTGCTGGTTTCACCACGCACCGCAGCGTCCACATCCAGGCGCTCGACACGTGTGCTGGTGCTGTCCTGGGCGGCGACGAAGCGATGGTTTTGCGCCTGGATCGACAAAGGCCCCTGGCTGGCCCGGTACTGGGTGCCAGTATCGTCGAGGCTGCCGGCCTTGAGGTTGATACGCTGGCCCGTGAGTTCGGTGACCTGCGCGGTGCTGCTGCGCGTGGTTTGCTCGCGATTGAGGTGTTTGAACTCAAGATCAGCGCCCAGCGTAGGCGGGGCCAGGGCGTCTTCGATTGATGCTTGCTGGAAGCGACTGGCTTCGTTACCGGTGACCAGATTCTCCACCGGGCGGGTCAGGTCCTTGTACACCAGGCTGGCGCCGAGGCTGGCTTGCCAGTGGGTCTGGGTCTGGGTCGATTCGCGGGTATCGTCGACGGCGCGATTGTTCACGCTGCCGGCCTGTAGTTCCAGCGACCGGCCAGCTGTCAGGCGGGCAGCTTCGTTGACCAGCTTGTCGGCTGTCACCCGCAGGTCGCCAGTGGCGCTCAGGTTGCTGCGTTGCGCCTGGCTTGCGCGTTCATCGACCTCCTGGCGCTTGTAGTAGCCTTCGAAGGCGCTGCCAACAGCATCGATGCCGCCACTGACCCGCAGGCCGCCGCCACTTTCGCTGGTGGTGGTCTGCTGCGACTGTCGTTCGCGGGCTGCTCTCACGGTAACAGTGCGACCATCCAACTCAAGGTCACCGGCGAGCGCCTCAATGCTGGAGCCCGTGATGTCGATGTCTTCAGCACTTTCGAGTGCAACGCCTGCGCCCTTGAGCTCGCTGGCAACCTGCTTGAGGTTGGATGCATGCGTGTCGGTGTTGACCACGGCGTAACCCACCGAAGCTGTGTACTGGCGCGAGTCGGGTTTGCCGTCGATGGCGTCCTGGGTCTGGCTGGCGCTGGCAGTGAAGCCCTGTTGCTGCTTTTGTTCGCTGACGGTCTGCAGTTGTTCGGCGCTGCTGACACTGATGCCGTTCTGTGCCTGCAGGTGCAGTTGTTTGCCGGCCTGAAGCCTTGAACCGATCACCTGCAGGTCATCGGCGCTGGCCAGGCGCAGGTTGCTTGCAGAGGCCAGGTCGCTGCTGAGCACCTGCTGGCGGTGTTCCTGGCGCTGGCTGTTTTCGGCGATCAGGCCGAACAGTTTGCTGTCGCTGTCACGTTGGTCGACGCTGGCCTGGTTGTGTGTGGCTTCTACCGACAACCGGGCTTTTTCGCTGAGCAACAGCGCATCGCCTCTGGCCTGAACCTTTGAGCCTTTGATTTGCACCTGGTCAGCCACCACGGTCAATGCACCTTCAGCCTGAAGGTTACTGGCACTACCCTGTTGGCCCTTGGCTTCGGTCTGGCCGTTCTTGCCGAAGAAGCTGCCGGAGACCAGGTCGCCATTGTAGTTGCGAGTGCTTTCGTCGTTGTTCAGCGCGATGCTGGTCACCTCCAGGGTGCCGGCTTTGAGGCTCATGTCACCGGCGCTATTGAGCGTGCTGCCCAGTATCTGCGTGTTGCCTTTGGACGCCAGGGAAAGCTGCTGGCCGGACAGAACACTGGCCTTGGCGCTTTGCTGGTAACTGCTGCTGTCCTTGTCTCCGCGCCACAGGTGCTTGCGGTGGCGGATCTTTTCATCGACCTGCAGGCTGTCGACGCCGGCGCTGATGGTCAGGTTCTGGCCCGCCTTGACCGCCAGGTCGCCACCGGCCTCGACGCTAGCGGCGACCATGCGCAGGTCGCCGCCCGCCTGCAGGTTGATGTCCTGGCTGGCCTTGATCTGGCTGCCGACCTGTTGACGCTCGGTGCGGGTGCTTTCGCGCTCGTAGGTTTCGGTGGTGATGAGCCCCCACTTTTCTTTGCGGTTCTGCTGTTCGCGGCTGATGCTCTCCCGGGCCTGGGCATCGAGGGTGAGGTTCTTGCCGGCCTTGATATTTACCTGTTGCGCCTCGGCGCGTACGGCGCTGATCTCCAGGGTGCCAGCAGCGTTTATGTCGATCCCGTCGCGGGCCTGCAGCTGGCTGCTGGCCATGCGCACGCCGGCGCCCGCTGCGGTGCTGAGAATGCGGATGCGCCCGGCCTGCATGGCGCCGAACAGGCTGGCATCGATGCTGCCGGCCGGCGCCGCAAGGTGCTCGATGACCTGGCCATCAGTGGCGTCGATGCGGTTGCGCCCGACCACCAGGCTCAGGTCGTCGCGAGCCCCGAGCGCGCCGCGGCTGTCGATGCGTGGGGCGATCAGTTCGAGGGCTCCGTAGTGGTTGCTCTGGCCGGTGCCGAGGACCTCCAGGGTGCCAGTGGCGGTGCGGGTATCGAGGTACTTGAGACGCTGGTCTTCAAGCTCGACCGTACCGACCAGAAAGCCCGCGCGGGTGGTGTTGATGAAGCTGCCACCGTTGAGGGTGATGCCATTGGGATTGGCCAGGATGTAGTCGGCAGGCCGCCCGAAGATTTCCTGGGGGCCTTCAATTCGCGAGGCGTTGCGGCTGATCACTTCATTGAGAATGGTCGAGGCGGCCTGACCCTGGAACTGCGGGTTGGCGGCCAGGGCGCCGGCCAGTTGCGATTGCCCGGATTGCAGGGCGTTGTTCAACACCAGCCCGGATTTGTTGACGTTGTAATCGAGAAACTGGTTGTGCGACAGGCCACTGGTGTTGGGCGCGACGATATCGATCACCGGCACACCGTGGCGATCGGTAATCAGTGCTGTACCGGCACTGCCGCTTGCCGCTTGCAGGCCGTTGGCGGCCAGGCCAATGCCCGGGCTCATCAGGCTAAGTGCGATCATCCAGCGCAGGCGATTGAGCTTGCGCTTTTGTACAGCGGTGGAGGGCGTCTTGGGCATCACGGTCTTCTCTTTTTTGTTGTGGACTTCAGATGTTCAGTACCCACTCCAGCAGCCAGTAACCGGGCTCCAGGTCCCGCCGGCGGGTGTCGCTGGCATACAGGGCGCGTTGGTAGTCAAGCTTGAGCAGGCTGTTGGGCAGGCTCAGCTCAAGGCCGGCATGGGCGCCGGCCAGTCGTTGTACGGTGCGGCCGTGGTCGAATTTGCTCCAGCCCAGGTCTACGCCCAGTTGCGGGCGGATCAGCAGCCCGGCGGGCAGGTCCAGGGTCAACGGCTGGCTCAGGGTGTTGCGCCACGCGGCGCCGCTAGCACCCGCCGCCACCTGTTGGCGAAAGCCGCGCACGGCACTGTTGTCGCTGAGCAGCAATTGCTCGACTGCCGGCAGGGCATCGGCGCTGTACTGCAGGTTCAGTTCGCTCTGCCAACGCCAGGGCCAGGCCGGGTCACGGCCCTGGCGCAGGTGCAGGGCGCTTGCGCGGTACTTGCGAAACTGAGGCTGCGGCGCGTTGCTGGCCAGCGGCGCAGTATCGGCGCCAAACCAGTCCAGGCCCTGGGCAATGCCCAGGTAGGCACTCCACAGGTTGGCGTCGAGCCACAACAGGTTCAGACCTGCTTCCAGGCTGGTGAGGGTCGGGCTTTGCACCTGCAGGCGTTGCCCGGCCAGGCGGTTGTCCAGGCGCTTCTGGTCCAGGCGCAGGCTGGCGCTGAGCAGCCCATGCTGATTGCGCCACAAATTGCGTTCAAGGCTCAGGCCGTAAAACCCGCTCTGGCCACTGCTGCGTTCGCGCCTGCCTGGCAATTGCGCCTGGTACTGCAACTGGTTGAGGTTGAGCGCGTAGGTCCAGGGGCCGTAGGGGATGCTGTAGTACAGGCCGTAGCCGCGGCTGTAGCTGGCGCCGGAACCCAGCGTCGAGGTGATCGACAGCTGGGTGTAGTCATTGAGCTGCAAGGGGCTGTCCAGGGTCAGGCTGGCGCCGGCACGTTCTCGCCCGGTCAGCTCGCTGCCGCGATTGTCGAAGCTGCTAACCAGGCGCCAGCGCGGGTTGATCTGCCGTGGCGTGATCAGGATCCGGGTACCACCTTCAAGCTCTCCCGGCAGCAGGTCGGCGCCCAGGTCGAAGGCTCGCAGCCGGTTCAACTGATCCATGCCCTGTTCCAGTTCGCTCAGGCGCAGGGGCTGGCCGAGCAGGGTCGGGAATGCGCTGTTCAATGACAGCGGCAAGTCGGGGTCGGCCAGCTCGATCGACTCTACAAAGCCCTCGACGATCTCGATGTCCAGGGGCGCGTCCGCTTGCGGTCGGGTGACGAGGTAGGGGCGGCTGGTCGGATAGCCCGCTTGCACGTATTGCTGGGTGATGGTTTTGAGGATCAGGTTGATTTGCGCTACGTTCATGCACGGCGTCAGCAGCGGTTGCACACTGGCGCCCAGCGCTGCAGACGTCAGTGCCCGGTTGCCGGCCAGGCGCACGCCGCTCAGCGGCCAGCAGGGCGTGGCATCGGCGGCTGTCGGCACATCGCTGGCGGGCTCGGGTAGCTCCTCGGCACGTTGCAGCTTGCGCAGCCGTTGCCGTTGTTCGAGTTGTTCAAGGTGCAGGCGCTGATCGCGCAGCGGCTGCACACCCAGATGTTCATGAGCGCTGGCGGGGCGCACCATCAACAGCACAACAAAGAGGGCCGAAGGCCGGATGACAAGGCGTGCAGCGACAATGCTGAGTGAACAGGGCATGCAGTAGCGTCCAGGTGGTATCCAGATGCGTGGATTTTATGGACGCTACTATTCGAATGGATGCGCTACCGAGCCGGTAGACGTATAGGGCCGAAGCCTGAGTTGCGAGGGAAGCTTCCGACGTGCTTGTCGGAAGCACCTTAAGGGGCGATCAGGGACGGATCTCGATCATGGTGCCGTCCGGGACCATGTTCCACACCTCGCGCATGTCGCGGTTGGTCATGGCGATGCAGCCTTCGGTCCAGTCCAGGGTGTGGAACACCTCTTCGGGGTATTCCTCGCTGAGCGGTGTGCCGTGGATCATGATCATCCCCCCCGGTGGGACGCCCTCACGACGGGCGCGGGCGGCATCGGTGATGTTCGGGTAGGACACGTGCATGGCCAGGTTGTAGCGGTCGCTCTGCTTGCGCCAGTCGATCCAGTAGAAACCTTCGGGGGTGCGCTTGTCGCCTTCGCGCAGCTTGGCGCCCTTGGGTTGCTTACCCAGGGAGATGCGGTAGGTTTTCAGCGGCGTGCCACCGCTGATCAGCTGCAGGCGGCGTTCGGACTTGATTACCAGGATCTTGTCGATCATCGCAGGCTTGGGTGCTTGCGGTTGCAGTGGCGAAGGCGCGGTCTGGTTGACCGGCCGGGTGATGATGGTTTCGGTGAAACCCGCCTGGGACATCGAAGCCACACTGAGGCAGAAAAGGGCAAGCAACCAGCGCATGAAACGATATCCCTGAAGAAACTAGGTGTTGGGTGACGAGACGAGCATGGGAGACAGGCATTCATTGCCGATCGGGAAGCGCTGCTCGGTGCGGTCACGATAATAGCATTCTAGGGTACGACTGACGGTGCGGAAAGCCAGCTCGTCCCACGGGATTTCACTTTCGTCGAAAAGCCGCACTTCCAGGCTCTCGACGCCGACGGCAAAGTCCAGGTCGGCCAGTTCTGCGCGAAAGAACACGTGCACCTGGTTGATGTGCGGCAGGTCAAACAGCTGGTACAGGCTGGCTGCGCCGACACGGGCGCAGGCTTCCTCGACGGTTTCCCGGCGCGCGGCCTGTTCCACCGTCTCGCCGTTCTCCATGAACCCGGCCGGCAAGGTCCAGTAACCCCGGCGCGGTTCGATGGCGCGGCGGCACAGCAACACCTGGCTGCCCCAGGTCGGCAGCACCCCGGCGACAATATTGGGGTTCTGGTAATGAATGGTCTGGCAGTGATCGCAGACATAGCGCAGGCGGGTATCGCCCTCGGGAATGCGCTGAATCACCTGATTGCCGCACGCGCTGCAGAATTTCATGCTTTTATTCCTGTTAGGTGCGCCTATCTTGGCGCCACTGTCACCGGGGCCGCAAGCCGGATCGTCGCCGGGACTTGGGCGGCCCGCGGCTTTGGTGCATCATGCACGACAGGCTTTGGAATCGAGAGAGAGCAATGCTGGACGAGCTACTTCGCCGCGTGAGCAGTCATACGCCGAGTACCCTGGAGACGGACCGACGTTTTCCCGAGGCCGCTGTGTTATTGCCCATCACCCGCAGCGAAGAGCCGGAACTGGTGTTGACCCTGCGCGCCAAGGGTTTGTCGACCCACGGCGGCGAGGTGGCCTTCCCCGGTGGTCGCCGCGACCCGGAAGACCCCGACCTGATCTTCACCGCCCTGCGTGAAGCCGAAGAAGAAATCGGTCTGCCGCCGGGCCTGGTGGAAATCATCGGCCCGCTGAGCCCGCTGATTTCCCTGCATGGGCTGAAAGTGACGCCTTTCGTCGGCCTGATCCCGGACTTCGTCGAGTACCAGGCCAATGACGCCGAGATCGCCGCGGTGTTTACCGTGCCGCTGGAGTTCTTCCGCCAGGACCCGCGCGACCATACCCACCGAATCGATTACCAGGGCCGCAGCTGGTACGTGCCCAGCTACCGCTATGGCGAGTACAAGATCTGGGGGCTGTCGGCGATCATGATCGTCGAGCTGGTCAACTTGCTTTACGATGCCAACATCAGCCTGCATCAGCCGCCTGAACGCTTTACCCCCATTTGAGCGGGACCACCCGCCAGCCACGCCGCACCGTGAGGATCCACGCATGAAATACCGTCTGGGCGACCTGCGGGTCGAAACCCATCCGCGCAGCTGGGTTGCGCCGACTGCCACGCTGATCGGCAAGGTGCGCCTGCAGGCCGGCGCCAACGTCTGGTTCGGCGCGGTGTTGCGCGGCGATAACGAGCTGATCGACATCGGCGAGAACAGCAACGTCCAGGACGGCACGGTGATGCACACCGACATGGGCTCGCCGCTGACCCTGGGCAAGGGCGTGACCGTCGGCCACAACGCCATGCTGCACGGCTGCACGGTCGGCGACCACAGCCTGGTCGGCATCAACGCGGTGATCCTCAACGGTGCGCGGATCGGCAAGTACTGCATCATCGGCGCCAATGCGCTGATCCCCGAAGGCAAAGAGATCCCTGACGGCTCGCTGGTGATGGGCTCGCCGGGCAAGGTGGTGCGCGAACTGACCGAGGCGCAAAAAAAGATGCTTGAAGCCAGTGCTGCCCACTACGTGCACAACGCCGAGCGTTATGCACGCGACCTGGCCCCGCAGGAGGAATGATGAGCACGCCTGAACGCCCGGTCGCCTCGCCCTGCGTGCAGATCTGCGCGCTGGACGACGCCGATATCTGCACCGGCTGCCAGCGCACCGCCGCTGAAATCACTCGCTGGGGGCGGATGGACAACAGCGAGCGCCGCCAGGTGCTCAAGCTGTGCCACGAGCGCGCAGTCGCGGCCGGGCTGATCTTCAGCGTCGGTGCATGATCCGCCTCTTGGCCGCCGGCAAGCGCTGCAGTACCCTGTAGCGCTTGCCCAGCGGTCGATCCCATGTTCTTTCTGATTGCCTATATCAGCAGCGTAGTGCTGATCAACTACGCCTTCTCCAGTGCCCCGCACCTGGACGTCATCTGGTCCGCCTGGGGTGGGCTGGTGTTCATCCTGCGCGACATGGTCCAGACCCGCTTCGGCCACGGCGCGCTGGTGGCCATGCTGGCGGCTCTGGTGCTTTCTTATATTACCTCGGAACCGGCCATCGCCCTGGCCAGTGCCACCGCCTTTGCGGTGTCCGAGCTGATCGACTGGCTGGTGTTCACCATCACCAAACGGCCGTTGCACGATCGCCTGTGGCTGAGTTCGGCGCTGAGCATCCCGATCGATACCTTTATCTTCTTCGGCATGATCGGCGCCCTGACCCCGGCCGTGGTCGGTACCGCCATGGCCTCGAAATTCGCCGGGGTTACCGTGGTGTGGCTGGCCATGGCCTGGCGCGCGCGCAAGCGGGTGGTCACCGGCTGAGGGCGGTTCATGTAAAATGGCGCTCCTTTTCACCGGGTTGCACCGAGTACGGGGCGGCCCAGGATGTTCTTCCCTCTGAGGACCTGAAATGACCCGTATCGGAACCCCATTGTCGCCGACCGCGACCCGCGTACTGCTCTGTGGCTGCGGCGAGCTGGGCAAGGAAGTGGTGATCGAGCTGCAACGCCTGGGCGTTGAAGTGATTGCCGTGGACCGTTACGCCAACGCCCCGGCCATGCAGGTGGCCCATCGCAGCCACGTGATCAACATGCTCGACGGCGCCGCCCTGCGGGCAGTGATCGAGGCCGAGAAACCGCACTACATCGTCCCGGAAATCGAAGCCATCGCCACCGCAACCCTGGTCGAGCTGGAAAACGAAGGTTTCACCGTGGTGCCGACCGCCCGCGCCGCGCAATTGACCATGAACCGCGAAGGCATCCGTCGCCTGGCCGCCGAAGAGCTCGACCTGCCGACCTCGCCGTACCATTTCGCCGACACCTTCGAGGAATACGCCAAGGCCGTCGACGACCTCGGCTTTCCGTGCGTGGTCAAGCCGGTGATGAGTTCGTCGGGCAAGGGCCAGAGCCTGCTGCGCAGCGCTGACGACGTGCAAAAGGCCTGGGACTATGCCCAGGAAGGCGGGCGTGCCGGCAAGGGCCGGGTGATCATCGAAGGCTTCATCGATTTCGACTACGAAATCACCTTGTTGACCGTTCGTCATGTCGGCGGCACCACTTTCTGCGCGCCGGTCGGCCACCGTCAGGAGAAGGGCGATTACCAGGAGTCCTGGCAGCCGCAGGCGATGAGCCCGGTGGCCCTGGCTGAATCCGAGCGGGTCGCCAAGGCGGTGACCGAGGCGCTGGGCGGCCGTGGCCTGTTCGGTGTCGAGCTGTTCGTCAAAGGCGACCAGGTGTGGTTCAGCGAAGTTTCGCCGCGCCCGCACGACACGGGTCTGGTGACCCTGATTTCCCAGGACCTGTCGCAGTTCGCCCTGCATGCGCGGGCGATCCTGGGCTTGCCGATCCCGCTGATCCGTCAGTTCGGCCCGTCGGCGTCGGCGGTGATCCTGGTGGAAGGCCAGTCGCAGCAGACCGCCTTCGCCAACCTCGGCGCTGCCCTGAGCGAGCCGGATACCGCCATTCGCCTGTTCGGCAAGCCTGAGGTCAACGGCCAGCGGCGTATGGGCGTGTGCCTGGCTCGCGACGAGTCGATCGAAGCCGCCCGGGCCAAGGCCACCCGTGCTTCGCAGGCGGTCAAGGTAGAGTTCTAAGCAATCGCGGGGCAAGCCCGCTCCTACACCGGTAGGAGCGGGCTTGCCCCGCGATGATTTTACAGCTCCGAGTGGCGCGTCTCTTTCAGGCACAACACCGCAATCAGGCTCAGCACAGCCGCCGCCGACACATAGCCGCCGACCCAGCTCAAACCGCCCATGGCCACCAGCTTCTGGGCAAAGAACGGTGCCGCCGAGGCGCCGACGATCCCGCCCAGGTTGTAGGCTGCCGACGCCCCGGTGTAACGCACGTGAGTGGGGAACAGCTCAGGCAGCAAGGCGCCCATCGGCGCAAAGGTCACGCCCATCAAAAACAGCTCGATGGCCAGGAACAGCGCCACGCCCGTGGTCGAACCCGAGGTCAGCAGCGGCTCCATGGTAAAGCCCGAAGCGATCGCCAGCACCCCGCCGCCAATCAGCACCGGCTTGCGCCCGTAACGATCGCTGAGCCAGGCCGACAGTGGCGTGGCCAGGGCCATGAACAGCACCGCGAAGCACAGCAGGCCGAGGAAGGTCTCACGGCTGTAGCCCAGGGTCGAAACGCCATAGCTGAGCGAAAACACCGTCGAGATATAGAACAGCGCATAGCACACCACCATGGCCCCAGCGCCCAGCAGGGTAGGGGCCCAGTATTGGGCAAACAGCTCGACCACCGGCATTTTCACCCGCTCGTGACGAGCCACGGCCTTGGCGAACACCGGCGTTTCTTCCAGCTTCAGGCGCACGTACAGGCCAACCATGACCAGAGCGGCACTAAGCAGGAACGGAATGCGCCAGCCCCAACTGCGGAACTGCTCATCGGTCAGCAGCATGGCCAGGGTCAGGAACAGGCCGTTGGCCGCCAGAAAACCGATCGAAGGGCCTAACTGTGGGAACATGCCGAACCAGGCGCGCTTGCCCTTCGGCGCATTCTCGGTAGCCAGCAGCGCTGCGCCGCCCCATTCGCCGCCCAAGCCCAGGCCCTGGCCAAAGCGCAGCACGCAAAGCAGGATCGGCGCCCAGGCGCCAATGCTGTCGTAGCCGGGCAGCACGCCGATCAGGGTGGTACACACACCCATCAGCAGTAGCGAGGCTACCAGGGTCGATTTACGGCCGATACGGTCGCCAAAGTGGCCGAACAGCGCCGAGCCCAGGGGGCGGGCCAGAAAGGCGATGCCAAAGGTGAGGAACGCCGAGAGCATCTGCGCGGTGCCGGAGGTCTGCGGAAAGAACACCGGGCCGATCACCAGCGCCGCCGCAGTGGCGTACACGTAGAAGTCGTAGAACTCGATGGCGGTGCCGATGAAGCTGGCGGTGGCAACTCGCGCCGGCGAGTTGCCGGGGCTGGCCTGGGCGGTTTCGGGGTAGGTGCTGCTGGTGGTCATGCGATTATCCCTGTCAGTCGAGAGCTCCATGGGCATCGCCGCCGGCCGGGTACGAACAGGCAGGCACGGGCGTGCGCCGAAGCGAATTGTTATGGTCGCGTGACGAAACATACGCCCGTTGGGGATGGGGGCGGGCGCGGGTAAGGCTCGGGGTGTGAACCAGTACCGCTATTGCGCGCAATGTTCAGTCAGGCTGACTGGCCGTGTGACGCCGGTGCGGGTAGCGGGCGAGACGGCTGGGGCTGGGTAAGCGTGAAGCCAGTATAGCTAGCGCTTGAGCGTCCAGACCAGTATGCGGCTGGCACAATTGTCCTCGGTTTCGAGAATTTCCAGGCGATAACGGCCGATTTTCAGGCACACGGCGCTTGCCGGGATGCTTTCCAGGGCTTCGGTGACCAGGCCGTTGAGGGTTTTCGGCCCGTCGCTGGGCAGGTGCCAGCCCAGCGTGCGGTTGAGCTCGCGGATCGACACGTTGCCTTCAATGACGAAGCGCCCGTCGGCCTGGGGGTGGATATGCGGATTGTCGTGGCTATGTTCGTCTTCGAACTCGCCGACGATTTCTTCGAGGATGTCTTCCAGGGTGACGATGCCGAGTACTTCGCCGTACTCGTCGACCACCACGCCCAGACGCCGCTGCTGCTTGTGGAAATTCAGCAATTGCAGCTGCAACGGCGTGCTTTCTGGCACGAAGTAGGGTTCGTAGCAGGCCGCTTGCAGCGTTTCGCGGGTCAGTTCGGCCTTGGGCAGCAGGTGGCTGATCAGCTTGGTGTTGAGGATCGCCTCCACCTGGTTGATGTCGCTGTGGTAGACCGGCAGGCGGGTGTGGCGGCTGATGATCAACTGTTCGATGATCGCCTCGATCGGCTCATCGAGGTTGATGCCGTCGACATCGTTGCGTGGCACGAGGATGTCGTTGACGGTGACCTTGTCCAGCGCCAGCAGGCTTTCCGGCAGGTTCAGGCGCTGGTCGACATCCGGCTCGTCGGCGGCGTAGCTGTCGCTGTCGTCGTTGTCGTGCACCGCTACCGCGTGGCTTTGCACCCGGAACGGGCGCAACAGCACCCGTGCGCAGCCATCGAGCAGCCAGGCCAGGGGCTGCAACAGCTTGAGCGGCACCTTGAGCAAGCTGTTGCCCAGGCCGATGAAGGCCTGCGGGTTGCGCCTGGCCAGTTGTCGCGGCAGATATTCGGCAACGATCAAAAGCACGGCGGCGGCGCCCAGGCCAGCCAGCCAGAAGCCGTGTTCGCCACTGTAGCGCTGGCCCATCAGGCAGGCCAGGGCCAGCACCAGCAGCTTGCCCAGGGTCGAGCACAGCACCAGGGCTTGAGGGGTTACGGCAAGTTCGGGGTGCTCGCCGGTCTGCGGGTTGCGCCGGCCACCGTTGAGTTGCTGCTGGGCGGCGTCCACCGCAGTGAACAGCGCCGACCAGAGCAGTGCCAGTGCCAATACGCCGAGTAGCGGTCCTAACGGCAGAGCGTCCATTTACCTGTGCCCGTCAGATATGCAGGATGAATTCGCGTACCAGCTTGCTGCCGAAATAGGCCAGCATCAGCAGGCAGAAGCCGGCCAGGGTCCAGCGGATCGCCTTGTGCCCGCGCCAGCCGAGGCGGGTGCGGCCCCACAGCAGCACGCTGAAGACGATCCAGGCCAGGCACGCCAGCAGGGTTTTATGCACCAGGTGCTGGGCGAACAGGTTGTCCAGGAACAGCCAGCCGGAGAGCAGCGACAGCGACAGCAGGCCCCAGCCAGCCCAAAGGAAGCCGAACAGCAGGCTTTCCATGGTTTGCAGCGGCGGGAAGTTCTTGATCAGCCCGGACGGGTGCTTGTGCTTGAGCTGGTGATCCTGCAGCAGCAGCAGTAACGACTGGACCACGGCGATGGTGAACATGCCATAGGCCAGGATCGATAGCAGGATATGCGCGAGGATGCCCGGCTCTTCGTTGATCAGCGGTACCGTGCCGGACGGCGCGAACTGGGCGATCAACGCCGTGGCCATGCCCAGCGGGAACAGCAACAGCAGCAGGTTCTCCACCGGGATGCGCAGGCAGGCCAGCAGGGTCAGGGCTATCACCGCAGTGGCGATCAGGCTGGCGGCGCTGAAGAAGTCCAGGCTCAGGCCCAAAGGCGTGAGCAGTTGCCAGAACAGCGCGGTGCCCTGGGCAATGACCGCCAGCGCGCCAAGCAGGCCGAGCAGGCGTTTGTCGGCCTTGGTGCCCTGGGCCAGGCGCGAGCCTTGATAGAAGGTCGCGGCGGCATACAGGCAGGCGGCGATGAGATTGGGTAGCAAGCTGGGTGACAAGGGGAGCATAAGTCCTGTTAGGCAAGCCCGAAAGGGACTGAGTTTGGCATAGATCGCGCCCGCCTAGGAAGACTGCCAGCCGACGGCATGGTGTGCGCTGGGCCAAGTCTTCGTTATAATCGCCGGCCTGCCCCTGCCCAAGGCCGGCCGAATACGCCAGAGGCAGCTGATAAACCTCGGTTCTACAGAGCCCGAAAGGATCACCATGTTTGAAAACCTGACCGACCGTCTGTCACAGACGCTGCGCCATGTCACCGGCAAGGCCAAGCTGACCGAAGACAACATCAAAGACACCCTGCGTGAAGTGCGCATGGCGTTGCTCGAGGCTGACGTCGCCCTGCCGGTGGTCAAGGATTTCGTCAACAAGGTCAAGGAACGTGCGGTCGGCACCGAGGTGTCGCGCAGCCTGACCCCGGGCCAGGCGTTCGTGAAGATCGTCCAGGCCGAGCTCGAAGGCCTGATGGGCGCTGCCAACGAAGATCTGGCGCTCAACGCCGCGCCGCCTGCGGTGGTGCTGATGGCCGGTCTGCAGGGCGCGGGCAAGACCACCACCGCCGGCAAGCTGGCGCGCTTCCTTAAAGAGCGCAAGAAGAAGACCGTGATGGTGGTCTCGGCCGACGTCTACCGTCCGGCGGCGATCAAGCAGCTGGAAACCCTGGCGGGCGACATCGGCGTAACCTTCTTCCCGTCCGATATCAGCCAGAAGCCAGTGGCCATCGCTGAGGCGGCAATCCGCGAAGCCAAGCTCAAGTTTATCGACGTGGTCATCGTCGACACCGCCGGCCGTCTGCACATCGACGCCGAAATGATGACCGAGATCAAGGACCTGCACGCCGCGGTCAAGCCGATCGAGACGCTGTTCGTGGTCGATGCCATGACCGGCCAGGACGCCGCCAATACGGCCAAGGCGTTCGGCGATGCGCTGCCGTTGACCGGTGTGATCCTCACCAAGGTCGACGGTGACGCCCGTGGCGGTGCCGCATTGTCGGTGCGCGCCATTACCGGCAAGCCGATCAAGTTCATCGGTATGGGCGAGAAGAGCGACGCGCTCGAGCCGTTCCACCCCGATCGTATCGCCTCGCGCATCCTCGGCATGGGCGACGTGCTCAGCCTGATCGAACAGGCCGAACAGACCCTCGACAAGGACAAGGCCGACAAACTGGCCAAGAAGCTGAAAAAGGGCAAGGGCTTCGACCTCGAAGACTTCCGCGACCAGCTGCAACAAATGAAGAACATGGGTGGCCTGGGCGGCCTGATGGACAAGCTGCCGAGCATTGGCGGCGTCAACCTGGCCCAGATGGGCAGCGCCCAGGGCGCCGCCGAGAAGCAATTCAAGCAGATGGAAGCGATCATCAACTCGATGACCCCGGCCGAGCGCCGCGACCCTGAGCTGATCAGCGGTTCGCGCAAACGCCGTATTGCCCTCGGTTCCGGCACCCAGGTGCAGGACATCGGCCGTCTGATCAAGCAGCACAAGCAAATGCAGAAGATGATGAAGAAGTTTTCTGCCAAAGGCGGCATGGCCAAGATGATGCGCGGCCTGGGTGGCATGATGCCCGGCGGCGGCATGCCCAAGCTGTAACCTCATTCGCATCGGCGGCCTGGAAACGGGCCGACGATCGGAACCCCGCCTCGGCGGGAACAACGCGGCCTTTATATAGAGGCTGCACAAACCGCAGATCTGCAGGCTGGCCTTTTTACCTGGTGTAAAAAGGCATTTGCAAAAGTCCGTGTATTCCTTGAGAATATGCGGCCTTTCGGGCACCCGTGTGCCCGCTGTGCATTATGATTTGCAGCACCGACTACAGGAACGATGTTCAATGCTAACCATCCGTCTTGCCCGTGGTGGCTCTAAAAAGCGCCCATTCTACACCCTGACCGTGACCGACTCGCGTAACCCGGTTACCGGTTCGCACATCGAGCAGGTTGGTTTCTTCAACCCTATCGCTCGTGGCCAGGAAGTTCGCCTGTCCGTTAAACAAGACCGCGTTGCTCACTGGCTGAGCGTTGGCGCACAGCCATCCGAGCGCGTTGCAAAACTGCTGAAAGATGCTGCTAAGGCTGCTGCCTGAATAGTATGAGCGCGACGCCAGAAAAAGCTGATGACCTGATCGTCGTTGGCAAGATTTTTTCGGTTCACGGCGTTCGCGGCGAGGTGAAGGTCTTTTCCTTTACCGATCCGATTGAAAACCTGTTGGATTACCCTAACTGGACGCTTCGGCACGAAGGGAAGGTAAAGCAGGTCGAGCTGGTCAGTGGCCGTTCCACTCAAAAGGACCTGGTCGCCAAGCTCAAAGGCCTCGACGATCGTGATGAAGCCCGTCTTCTGAGCGGTTATGAGATTTGTATCTCGCGTAGCCTTTTGCCCAACCTGTCTGCCGACGAGTACTACTGGTACCAGTTGGTGGGTCTGAAAGTCATCAATCAGGACGAACAGCTGTTCGGCACGATTGATCACCTGTTGGAGACCGGCGCGAACGATGTAATGGTGGTCAAGCCCTGCGCGGGCAGCCTGGATGATCGAGAACGCCTGTTGCCCTATACCGGGCAATGCGTGTTGAAGATCGACCTGGATGCAGGCGAAATGAGGGTCGAATGGGACGCGGACTTCTAAGCAATGGCCAGCCTGCGCGTAGACGTCATCACGCTGTTCCCCGAGATGTTCTCGGCCATCAGTGAGTACGGCATTACCAGCCGCGCGGTAAAACAGGGGTTGTTGCAACTGACCTGCTGGAACCCGCGGGACTACACCACAGATCGTCACCATACGGTAGATGATCGGCCTTTTGGCGGTGGTCCGGGCATGGTGATGAAGATCAAGCCTCTGGAAGACGCCCTGGTGAATGCCAGGCAGGCAACCGGAGAGGCGGCAAAGGTGATTTACCTGAGCCCACAAGGCCGCAAGCTGACTCAGTCGGCGGTCAAAGACCTGGCGAAGCACGAATCGTTGATTCTGATAGCCGGTCGATATGAAGGCATCGACGAGCGCTTTATTGAAGCTCATGTCGATGAAGAGTGGTCGATTGGAGACTATGTCCTGTCTGGCGGCGAGCTGCCGGCGATGGTCCTGATCGATGCGGTTACACGACTGCTGCCTGGAGCTTTAGGGCATGCGGACTCGGCGCAGGAAGACTCCTTCACCGATGGTCTGCTTGATTGCCCGCATTACACCCGACCTGAGGTGTATGCGGATCAGCGTGTTCCCGACGTGTTGCTTAGTGGCAACCATGCACACATCCGGCGATGGCGTTTACAGCAGTCCCTTGGGCGGACCTATGAACGACGCGTCGATCTTCTGGAAAGTCGCTCACTTTCTGGAGAAGAGAAGAAGCTGCTGGCGGAATACCTCCGTGAGCGGGACGATAGTTAACGTATCGATGGTAAATCCAGCTGATTTACCTTAGGAGCACAGCATGACCAACAAAATCATTCTTGCACTCGAAGCAGAGCAGATGACCAAAGAGATCCCGACCTTTGCCCCGGGCGACACCGTTGTCGTTCAGGTGAAAGTGAAGGAAGGCGATCGTTCGCGTCTGCAGGCTTTCGAAGGCGTTGTAATCGCCAAGCGTAACCGTGGTGTGAACAGTGCTTTCACCGTTCGCAAGATTTCCAACGGTGTTGGCGTTGAGCGTACTTTTCAGACCTACAGCCCGCAAATCGACAGCCTGGCCGTGAAACGTCGTGGTGACGTGCGTAAAGCCAAGCTGTACTACCTGCGCGACCTGTCCGGTAAAGCCGCTCGCATCAAGGAAAAACTGTCCTGAGGACAGCTTGACCGGTGGCTGCGGCCACCATGCGAAAAAAGCAGCCTTCGGGCTGCTTTTTTGTTGTCTGAAATTTGTCGTCCTATGTGAAGCCCATGAGCCCCAGAGAGCAAGAAATCGAACGCCGCACCGAACTGTCGGTGACCCGCGTGACCAAGGCGGTATTCCCGTCCACCACCAACCACCACAACACCCTGTTCGGCGGCACCGCGCTGGCCTGGATGGACGAAGTCTCGTTCATTGCCGCCACGCGTTTCTGCCGCTTGCCGCTGGTAACGGTGTCGACCGACCGCATCGACTTCAAGCACCCGATTGCCGCCGGCTCCATCGTCGAGCTGGTTGGGCGGGTGGCGACGGTGGGCAACACCAGCCTCAAGGTCGAGGTTGAAGTGTTCGTCGAGAGCATGAGCTGCGACAGCCGCGAGAAGGCCATCCATGGCCTGTTCAGCTTTGTCGCCATTGACGAAGACAAGCGCCCGGTGCCAGTGTTGCCTGGATTCTGAGCTCCTACTGCGGCTGAATCAACGCCACCAGCGTCCACCCAGGCCCAGGCTTGAGCACGCTGTCCGGCCCGAACACATGCACCCAGCCACTGCCATCGCGGGCAAACAGCGGGTTGGCCCGCTCGCCGTGCAGCGCCTGGTAATCCGCCCAGCCGAACGCTTCGGTCAGGTGCGTGCTGTACAGCTCGGCGCCATTGCTCAGCAAGCCGGCCAATTGCCCGTAGGTCAGCGGCTGGCTCCCCAGCGTCTGCCCGCGATGCTCGTCGCTGGCCCGGTGCTTGTCGCTGCGCTTGGCCTCCAGGCCGCTGGCCAGGACAAACAGCCGCTGCGGGCCAAAGTCATGGCGAAAACGGGTGCAGGCCAGGGTATTGAGCTCGCCCGCCGGCGACAGCCCGAGCAGATGGCCCAGGCCCACCAGGTCCAGGTGCGCATCGGCATGCTGCGAGGCAGGGTGGCCAAAGTAAGTCGGCAAGCCCTCCATGCGCGCGGCGCGGATGTTTTCCCAGCTGGAATCGGCCAGCAGCACTCGGCAATCGAGCTGCTGCAGGGCCTTGGCCACGGCGCGGGCCGGCGGGTTGGCGCCGACGATCAGAAAGCCGCTGGGGGCGGGTTCGGCGACCTTGAGCAGGCGCGCCAGGGGCCGCGAGGTGGCGCTCTGCAGCACCACGGTGCCGATGATCACGGCGAAGGTCAGCGGCACTAGCAGCAGCGCGCCTTCATGCCCGGCTTCATCCAGGCGGATGGCGAAGATCGCCGACACTGCGGCGGCAACGATGCCGCGCGGGGCGATCCAGGCCAGCAGGGCGCGTTCGCGCCAGTTCAATTGCGAGCCAAAGGTCGACAGCGCGACGTTCAGCGGCCGGGCCACGAACTGAATGATCAGCAGCAGGGCCAGCACCGCCGGGCCCAGGCCGATCAGGGCATTGAGGTCCAGGCGCGCGGCCAGGAGGATGAACAGCCCGGAGATCAGCAGCACGCTGAGATTCTCCTTGAAGTGCAGGATTTGCCGGACATCCACACCCTTCATGTTGGCCAGCCACATGCCCATGAGGGTGACCGCCAGCAGCCCCGACTCATGCATCACCTGGTTGGCGCCAATGAAAATCCCCAGGACCGCTGCCAGCGACGCCAGGTTATGCAAATACTCCGGCAGCCACTGGTGACGCATCACCTGCCCAAGCAGCCAGCCGCCGGCCGCGCCGAAAGCGCTGCCGCAGACAATCACCCCGGCAAAGGTCACCAGGCTATGGCTCAGGCCGTCGCCGGCGGCGCTGGCGATGATGAAGCTGTAGACCACCACCGCCAGCAGCGCGCCAATCGGGTCGATGACGATGCCTTCCCAGCGCAGGATGTTGGCGATGGTCGCTTTGGGCCGCACCACGCGCAGCATCGGTACGATCACCGTCGGCCCGGTCACCAGGGTCAGGGTGCCGAACAAGGTTGCCAGCAGCCAGTCGAAGCCCAGCAACCAGTGGGTGGCCAGGGTGATCACCAGCCAGGTCGACAGCGCGCCGAGCGTGACCATGCGCTGCACTACGCTGCCGATGTCTTTCCATTGCGACAGGTGCAGGGTCAGGCTGCCTTCGAACAGGATCAGCGCTACCGCCAATGACACCAGCGGCATCAGCAATGGGCCGAACAGTTCTTGTGGGTCGAGCCAGCCGAGCACGGGGCCGGCGAGGATGCCGCTGAGCAGCAGGAAAAGGATCGCGGGAAGCTTCAGGCGCCAGGCCAGCCATTGGCAGCACAGCGCTGCCAGACCTATCCCGCCAAATGCCAGCAATATCTGTTGTTCGTTCATTCGGGCTCCCTATGCCGGCAGTGTTATGGAAGACTAGCGGCAATTCGTCGTTTTCGTCGCTTGCCGCAGAGTTGTCATGCCCGCTATTGAACATCCGCTTATCGATCAGTTCCTTGATGCCCTGTGGCTGGAAAAGGGCCTGGCCGACAACACCCGCGATTCCTACCGCAGCGACCTGGCGCTGTTCAACGGCTGGCTCACGGAGCAGGGCGTCGAGTTGCCCGATGCCGGGCGCGAACTGATCCTCGATCACCTGGCCTGGCGCCTGGAGCAGGGCTACAAGCCACGCTCGACAGCGCGTTTTCTCTCCGGGGTGCGAGGCTTTTATCGCTACCTGCTGCGGGAAAAACTGATCGGCGTCGACCCGACCCTGCAAGTGGAAATGCCGCAACTGGGGCGGCCATTGCCCAAATCCCTGTCGGAAGCCGACGTCGAAGCCTTGTTGCAGGCGCCTGACCTGAGCGAGCCGATCGGCCAGCGCGACCGCGCCATGCTCGAAGTGCTGTACGCCTGTGGCTTGCGCGTCACCGAACTGGTCAGCCTGACCCTCGATCAGGTCAACTTGCGCCAGGGCGTGCTGCGGGTGATGGGCAAGGGTAGCAAGGAACGCTTGGTGCCGATGGGTGAAGAGGCGGTGGTGTGGATCGAGCGCTACCTGCGTGACGGCCGCAACGAACTGCTCGGCGGGCGCCCCAGCGATGTGCTGTTCCCCAGCCTGCGCGGCGAGCAGATGACCCGCCAGACCTTCTGGCACCGCATCAAGCACCAGGCGCTGGTGGCCGGTATCGACAAGAGCCTGTCGCCGCACACCCTGCGCCATGCCTTCGCCACCCACCTGCTCAACCACGGCGCCGACCTGCGCGTGGTGCAGATGCTGCTCGGCCACAGCGACCTGTCGACCACCCAGATCTACACCCATGTGGCCCGCGCGCGGCTGCAGGAACTACACGCTTTGCATCACCCTCGGGGTTGACGCTCGGGCGCTCTTCCAGCAGATTCCGACACCTCAAACGCTCGATATGGAAATCAAGCATGCCCAGGTTCAAGTGCCCTGCAGCCGTGCCGTTGCCGGTCAGTAATGTCTGACGCCCTGTGGGCCGCCCGCCAGGGCGATGCGCTGATGCACACCTCGATGATGGCTGACATCGTCAGCGGTGTGCTGGAAGTCGCCGCCAACGTCGCCATCGGCGTGCTGGCCACCGCGGCGGTAACCGCGGCGCTGGGGCTTACCGTGGTTACCGGCGGCCTCGGCTGCTTCGTGCTCGGCGCAGTGGTGGGCATTGTGGTTGGCGTGGCCATGAGCAAGACCGGGGCCGACAAGGGCTTAAGCAGTTTATGCGAGGGCATCGGCAACTTCCTGTTCCCGCCCTCGGTGCAGGCCAACATCCTCACCGGCTCGAAGAACACCCACACCAATGGCAAACCGGCCGCCCGCGCTGCAGGTGTCATCGTTGCCGCCGCGGCGCCCGCTGGCAGCGACGCGGCTCAGCCGCCGGCCGAGGAGGAGGAAGAAAGCTTCCTCGACATGGCCAAGGGCTTTTTCTCGCAGATGTGGCGGCCTACGGTCGCCAGCCCGGCGCCGAACACCGAGCCTGCCGACGACGACAAGATCCTCTGCAGCAAGCATCCGCCGATGCCGCCGCAGTACCTGGCCGAAGGCTCGAGCAAGGTCACTATCAACGGCCATCCGGCCTGTCGCAGCGGTGATCGCAGCACCTGCGAGGCGGTGATCGTCGACGCCGGGCTGGTCTCCGATAACGTGCGCATCGGCGGCGGCTCGATCGTGGTCCGCGAGATTCGCAGCGGCAAGACCCCGGGCATCGGCCTGGCGATTACCGCCTTGATGATGCTGCGCGGTCGCGGCGGCAAGTTCTACAGCAAGTTCGGCTGCATGGCGATTGGCGGCATTGCCAGCGCCGTCACCAGCCAGGTGACCGGCGCGATCACCAGCGCTATTGCCGGCTCACCCAACCCGGTGCATGTACCCACCGGGGCGAAGATTCTCAGCGGCGAGGAAGAACTCGATTTCAGCCTGCCGGGGCTGATCCCGTTGGACTGGCAACGCTACTACAACAACCGGGATGAGCGCCGCGACGGCCTGTTCGGTGCTGGCTGGAGCGTCGATTACGAAGTCTTCGTCGCCATCGAAGCGCATCCTGAAGGCGGCGAGCGCCTGCTGTTCACCGACGAACAGGCGCGGGTCGTCGACATGGGCAACATTCCCCGGGGTGATGCGGTATTCAGTGCCGGCGAAGGCCTGAGCGTGCGGCGCGCGCACAATGGCGAGTTGCTGATCGAAGGCGTCGACGGCCTCTATCGCCTGTTCCAGCCAACCCCGGGCGACCCGCAGCGCCTGCGCCTGGCGCAACTGGGTGACCGCAACGACAACCGCATCTACCTGGACTACGACACCAACGGCCGCTTGCTCAGGCTGCGCGATACCTTCGATGTGGTCCAGGTGCAGTTGGTTTACAGCAGCCAATGGCCAGCCCGGGTCAGCCATATCGAGCGATGGTACAGCGACGAGTCGAACGAGCTGCTGGTCAGCTATGCCTACGACGGTAACGGCGACCTGGCGGAAGTGCGCGACGCCAGCGGCCAGCTGCAACGGCGCTTCGCCTACGACCAGGGCCGGCGCATGGTCGAGCACCAGTTGCCCAGCGGCCTGCGCTGCTTCTACGAATGGACTCGTGCTGCAGACGACTGGCGCGTGGCCCGGCACTGGACCGACGACGGCGACGAGTACCGCTTCGACTACGACATCGAGGCGGGTATCACCCGGGTCACCGACGGCCTGCAACGGGTTAGCAGCCGCCACTGGAACACGCAGTACCAGATCACCCGATACACCGACGCCCTCGGCCACACCTGGCATTTCGAGTGGAACGACGAGCGCCAGCTGCTGGCGGCCACCGATCCGCAGGGCGGGCAATGGCAGTACCTGTACGATGAGTCCGGCAACCTCTGCGAAAGCATCGACCCACTGGGCCGCAGCGAGTCAACCCTGTGGCTGGAACACTGGTCGCTGCCCCGGGTACAGACCGACAAGGCCGGCAAGCGCTGGAGCTACCGCTACGATCAACGCGGCAACTGCAGCAGCGAAACCGATCCACTGGGCCGCACCACCCGCTACCGTTATGACGAGCGCGGGCAGGTGGTGGAAATCATCGATGCGGCCGGCACGCACAAGCACTTGCGCTGGAGCGAACAGGGGCTGCTCATTGAACAGGTCGATTGCTCCGGGTATCCGACCCGTTTCAGCTATGACCGGCGCGGCCATCTGCAGGCGGTCACCGACGCCCTGGGCGAGCGCACCGAGTACCAGCACGACGCCAAGGGCCGCCTGCTCGGTTCGCAACTGCCGGACGGGCGCAACCAGCACTATCAGCATGATCGCAACGGCCAGCTCAGCAGCTATACCGACCCCGCCGGGCACACTACCCAGTACCGCTATACCCGGCGCGGCCAGGTACAACAGCGTATCGACCCGCAGGGTCGGCGGGTGCAGTTCAGTTACGACGCCTACGGTCGGCTACTGGCGCTGACCAATGAAAATGGCGAGAGCTACAGGTTCAGCTGGGACCTGGCTGATCGCCTGGCTGAACAGCAGGACCTGGACGGTAGCGCAAGCCGCTATCACTACGACCGGCTGGATAACCTCAGTTGCGTTGAGTACCTCCCCACCCCGCGAGGCGGTGCTGAAGCGATCATCCATCAATTGCACCGGGACGCCGTCGGGCGCTTGATCAAAAAGCACACCGATGATGGCGAAACCCTGTACAGCTACGATCCTCTCGATCAACTGACGGCCATCAGCTTCACCGACAATGCGGGCAACACCGAACAGCTGGCGTTCGCTTACGACGCCCTTGGCCAACTGCTGGAGGAACACAGTGCCAGCGGAGTGCTGCAGCATCACTACGACGAACTCGGCAACCTGATCCAGACTCAGCTGCCCGATGGCCGCTGGCTCAACCGCCTGTATTACGGCAGCGGTCATCTGCACCAGCTCAACCTCGACGGCAAGGTGATCAGCGATTTCGAGCGCGATCGCCTGCACCGCGAAGTGCTGCGCACCCAAGGCCGAATCAGTACCCGCAGCGAGTACGACCGCAGCGGTCGTCTGCGTTCACGGCTGCGCCGCCCCAACCTCCAACCGCCGCAACTGCCGGCTGCGGTGCAGCAACGCTTTGACTTCGATCCGGCAGACAACCTGATCAGCCGCTACAACCAGCAGCCCGGCGGCCAGCACCAGCAACTGCTGCACTACGATGCCAGCGGGCGGATCATGGCCAGCCAGGACGCCGGCCAGGGCCAAAGCGAAGCCTTCGCCTACGACGCCGCCGCCAACCTGCTCGATGGGCCGCAAGCCGGCATCGGCCTGGTGCGCCATAACCGCTTGCTCACCTACCAGGACAAACGCTATCGCTATGACGGCTTCGGCCGCCTGATCGAGAAACGCAGCAGCCGGCGTGGCATCCAGCACTTCAGCTACGACGCCGAGCACCGCCTGATCCAGGTGCGCAGCCAGCACGGCGGTCGCGAGCGAGTGCTGAACATGCGCTACGACCCGCTCGGGCGGCGTGTCGAAAAGAGCGAACACGACGATCAGGGCAATCTGCTCGACCAGACCCGCTTTGCCTGGGATGGCCTGCGCTTGCTGCAGGAGCATCGATACAGCCAGACCAGCCTGTACCTGTATGTCGAAGACAGCCACGAACCCTTGGCGCGGGTTGACGGTACGGGGCTGCACCAGCAGGTGCGCTACTACCATAACGATCTCAATGGCCTGCCCGAACAGCTGACGGATGACAGTGGCGAAGCAGTCTGGCAGGCGCGCTATCAGGTCTGGGGCAATACCCTGCAGGAAGTGCGTGAGGCGCATTTCATCGAAGAGCAGAACCTCAGGTTCCAGGGCCAGTACCTGGACCGTGAGACGGGCCTGCACTACAACACGTTTCGGTTTTATGACCCGGATATCGGGCGGTTCACCCAACCCGACCCGATTGGCTTGTTGGGAGGCTCCAATCTCTATCAATACGCTCAGAATCCAGTACGGTGGATCGACCCGCTAGGATTGGAAACGACCCTGTACAGGTCCATGAGCCTTGATGAATATTCCAGCCTAATGAAAACCGGAACATGGTCATCTCACGGAACCATGGAAGGAAAGTGGTTCGCTGAGTCCTATAAAGACGCTGTGACGTGGGGGAAAACGATGGGGCATGGCGGTGATTTCCGGATTGTTCAGGTAAAAGTACCTGACAAAATTGCTAACGCGGCATTCTCTAGTGCAAACCTAGATGCAATTGGTAAAGCTAGGTACATAGAGATCAGTGATCTCAATAAAGCTAAAGTCAAACCGAAATGGACTCGCCGGATAGCTTGTGGAGGAAAATAAAATGAAAAAAATTGTTGATGTCAGAGTGCGTTGGGTCGATGAGCAATTAGGCGGGAAAGCCGTGCTGCCTCACAAAACACCTTTCTATGTTACGACCGACCTGCTTCGAAATGAATCAGGGATAGAGACGAACTGGAGTCTGGTGTTGGAAATAGAAAGCAATACAGAAGATGTCGGTAGCAGAACCGGTCTTGGTAAAGCCTATTTTCTGGTGGAGAACGCGCCATCCTCTTTACTAAGAAAAGGGTGTTCTTTGAAAGTGTATGAAGGCAGACGGTACGTTGCAGTGGTTGAGGTGGTTTAGCTGTTTCATCTGTAACGGCTGGTGAATATCCGCTCTAGATGCTTGCAGTCGGTGATTACATTCAAGGGTGAGCATGAAAAATAGAATCATCGTTGAAACCTACATTAAAATCGCCGACGGTTTCGTTGACTTTTTTGAGTTTCAAGGAGAGGTGCGCTACCTGGATCAAATTGAAGGGGCTTTGGTTCTATCTATCAATGGTAAACGTCTAATTGATCAAAGCATGTTTGATTACGTCGACGACCTGTGGAGCTATTTGTCAGAAGGACTGCTGAAGGTCAGCGAGGGTCAATCGTTCAGCTGCTTTTTTCCGGACCAGCCAATCGAAGTCAAACTGACCCATGCCAATGGTCGTCTGCAGGTGAGCGTCAATTGCCACCGCGAGGTGTCTGTCGCCGCCGATAAAGATGAATTTGTCAGGGTCATGAGCGAGCAGGCGCGCAAATTCTTCATCCACTTACAGAACATACAACCCGGCGCCCAACGTACGTGCAGCTATGCCTTGGGCCATCTGGACAAGATTTGTCGGTAAATGTCGATCACCGACACCTGGCGCTATCTGCCTTGCGCTCCCGATCGAGCACGCCTCCGACCGTCGCCGCTTCTGTGGTAGGCTTGACCGGTTTGCACCGAGGGCCGCAATGACACCCCGTTTTCAGTACGGGCGTGTTGCATCCAGCCCCCTGTCCGCCTTCAGGAGATCCCATGCGCGTGACCCAGATTTTCGCCGCCGCCGCCCTGGCGCTGGTCAGTACTTTTGCCGCTGCCACCGACAACGCCGAGCAGGCGATCCGCAAGACCCTGCAGTCCCTGGAACTGGGCGTGCCGGTCGACAGCGTTGCCAGCAGCCCGCTCAACGGCCTGTATGAAGTCAAGCTCGAAGGCGGCCGTGTGCTGTACGCCAGCGCCGACGGCCAGTTCGTCATGCAGGGCTACCTGTTCCAGATCCAGGACGGCAAGCCGGTCAACCTGACCGAGAAGACCGAGCGGCAGGCCATCGCCAAGACCATCAATGCCATTCCAGCGGGGGAGATGGTGGTTTATCCTGCCAAGGGCGAGACCAAGTCGCACATCACCGTGTTTACCGACACCACCTGCCCGTACTGCCACAAGCTGCACGCCGAAGTGCCTGAGCTCAACCGTCGCGGTATCGAAGTGCGCTACGTCGCCTTCCCGCGTCAGGGCCTGGGTTCGCCGGGTGACGAGCAGTTGCAGGCGGTCTGGTGTTCGAGCGACCGCAAGGCGGCGCTGGACAAGATGATCGACGGCAAGGAAATCAAGGCCGCCAAGTGCGCCAACCCGGTCGGCAAGCAGTTCGCCCTGGGCCAGTCGATCGGCGTCAACGGCACGCCGGCCATCGTCCTGGAAAACGGCCAGGTGATTCCGGGCTACCAGCCGGCGCCGCAAGTGGCCAAACTGGCCCTGGCCAAGTAATTCAATCGCAAGCCGTCACCCTGGGGTGACGGCAGTTTCACGATCGGCTGCCAGCCGGTCGTTTCATGGGGAGTTCACAGTGAAACCGGTCAAAGTAGGCATCTGTGGGTTGGGGACCGTCGGTGGCGGTACCTTCAATGTACTTCAGCGTAACGCCGAGGAGATCGCCCGCCGTGCCGGGCGTGGTATTGAAGTGGCACAGATTGCCATGCGTTCGCCAAACCCGAATTGCCAGATTACCGGTACCCCCATTACCGCTGATGTGTTCGAGGTCGCAACGAACCCGGAAATCGACATTGTCATCGAGCTGATCGGCGGCTACACCATTGCCCGCGAGCTGGTGCTCAAGGCCATCGACAATGGCAAGCACGTGGTCACTGCCAACAAGGCGCTGATTGCCGTGCACGGCAACGAGATCTTCGCCAAGGCCCGCGAGAAGGGCGTTATCGTCGCCTTCGAAGCGGCCGTGGCCGGTGGCATCCCGGTGATCAAGGCGATCCGCGAAGGCCTGTCGGCCAACCGTATCAACTGGGTGGCCGGGATCATCAACGGCACCGGCAACTTCATCCTCACCGAAATGCGTGAAAAAGGCCGTGCGTTCCCTGACGTGCTGGCCGAAGCCCAGGCCCTGGGTTACGCCGAAGCCGACCCGACCTTCGACGTCGAAGGCATCGATGCTGCGCACAAGCTGACCATCCTGGCGTCCATCGCCTTTGGTATCCCGCTGCAGTTCGACAAGGCCTACACCGAAGGCATCACTCAGCTGACCACCGCTGACGTCAACTACGCCGAAGCGCTGGGTTATCGCATCAAGCACCTGGGTGTGGCCCGCAGCACTGCCAACGGTATCGAACTGCGTGTGCACCCGACGCTGATCCCGGCCGACCGCCTGATCGCCAACGTCAACGGCGTGATGAATGCCGTGATGGTCAACGGTGATGCTGCCGGTTCGACCCTGTTCTACGGTGCTGGCGCCGGCATGGAACCGACCGCTTCGTCGGTGATCGCCGACCTGGTCGACGTGGTTCGCGCCATGACGTCCGACCCGGAGAACCGCGTACCGCACCTGGCCTTCCAGCCTGACTCGCTGTCGGCCCACCCGATCCTGCCGATCGAAGCCTGCGAAAGCGCCTATTACCTGCGCATCCAGGCCAAGGATCATCCGGGCGTGCTGGCCCAGGTGGCGAGCATCCTTTCCGAGCGCGGCATCAACATCGAATCGATCATGCAGAAGGAAGTCGAGGAACAGGACGGCCTGGTGCCCATGATCCTGCTCACTCACCGAGTGGTCGAGCAACGCATGAACGACGCCATTACCGCCCTGGAAGCCTTGCAGGATGTGGTCGGAAACGTCGTGCGTATCCGCGTCGAACAACTCAACTGACAACTGCGGCAAGCGGCAAGCTACAAGCTGCAAGATCACAGCGGGACTGCGGTGACTTGCAGCTTGAGGCTTGAAGCTTGAAGCTCAAACCGAAGGTTTGCAAAAATGCGCTACATCAGTACCCGCGGCCAGGCACCGGCCCTGAACTTTGAAGACGTGCTGCTGGCCGGTCTTGCCAGCGACGGCGGCCTGTACGTGCCGGAAAACCTGCCACGTTTCACTCAGGAAGAAATCGCTTCCTGGGCCGGCCTGCCGTACCACGAACTGGCTTTCCGGGTGATGCGCCCGTTCGTTACCGGCAGCATCGCCGATGCCGATTTCAAGAAGATTCTCGAAGAAACCTACGGCGAGTTCGCCCACGCCGCAGTCGCACCGCTGCGTCAGCTGAACAGCAACGAATGGGTGCTGGAGCTGTTCCACGGCCCGACCCTGGCGTTCAAGGATTTCGCCCTGCAACTGCTCGGCCGCCTGCTTGACCATGTGCTGGCCAAGCGAGGCGAGCGCGTGGTGATCATCGGCGCTACCAGCGGTGACACCGGCTCCGCGGCCATCGAAGGCTGCCGCCGTTGCGACAATGTCGATATCTTCATCCTTCATCCGCACCAGCGCGTGTCGGAGGTTCAGCGCCGGCAGATGACCACCATCTTCGGCGAGAACATCCACAACATCGCCATCGAAGGCAACTTCGACGACTGCCAGGAAATGGTCAAGGCCAGCTTCGCTGACCAGGGCTTCCTCAAGGGCACTCGCCTGGTGGCGGTGAACTCGATCAACTGGGCGCGGATCATGGCCCAGATCGTCTACTACTTCCACGCAGCCCTGCAGTTGGGCGGCCCGGCGCGCTCGGTGGCGTTCTCGGTACCAACCGGCAACTTCGGCGACATCTTCGCCGGCTACCTGGCGCGCAACATGGGCCTGCCGATCAGCCAGCTGATCGTCGCCACCAACCGCAACGACATCCTGCACCGCTTCATGAGCGGCAACCAGTACGTCAAGGAAACCCTGCACGCGACCCTGTCACCGTCCATGGACATCATGGTCTCGTCAAACTTCGAACGCCTGCTGTTCGACCTGCACGGTCGCAATGGTGCGGCCATCGCCGGCCTGATGGACAACTTCAAGCAGGGTGGCGGCTTCAGCGTCGAACAGGATCGCTGGACCGAAGCGCGCAAGCTGTTCGATTCGCTGGCGGTCGATGATGCACAAACCTGCGAAACCATCGCCGACGTCTTCGCCCAGACCGGCGAGGTGCTCGACCCGCACACCGCGATCGGCGTCAAGGCCGCCCGCGAGTGCCGCCGCAGCCTGGACACACCAATGGTGGTGCTGGGCACTGCGCATCCGGTGAAGTTCCCCGAAGCGGTGGAGAAGGCCGGTGTCGGCAAGGCTCTGGAGCTGCCGGCGCACCTGACTGACCTGTTCGCCCGCGAAGAGAAGTGCACAGTACTGGCCAATGACCTGAAAGCCGTTCAGGCCTTCGTCAGCCAGCACGGTAATCGCGGCAAACCGCTCTGATCGACTGATTGGCACAATAAAGCCCGTCTCTGACGGGCTTTTTTATTTCTACACTGGCATTGGTTTGCAGCAACGGATCAAGGGTATCAATGAGCACAGGACATCGTCGCACAACAGGGCTGTTGCTAGCCTGCCTGTTCTGGCTGGGCATCGTGCCGTGGGCCCTGGCCGCCCAGAGCCTGTCGTTTACCCTGGCGCCACCGTTCACCGAGCTTGGGCCAATGCCGTTGACCCCGGCCCAGCAAAAGTGGCTGGGCCCGGCGCGGGTACTGCGGGTCGGCATTTCGTTTGCCGATTACGAGCCGGTGGACATCACCATCGATCGCAATCGCTACCAGGGTATCAGCGCCGACTACCTGAGCCTTGTGTCTGAACGCCTGGGGGTGAAGACCCAGGTGCTGGCCTTTGCCAAACGCGAGCAGGCCATCGATGCCCTGCACCAGGGCGAGATCGATGTACTGACCAGTGCCAATGGCTTTGAGCGCAGCGTGCCGGGCCTGGCGTTCTCCGACGATTACATTCCGGACCGCTCGATGGTCGTGGTGCGTGGCGGCGCGCCGGTTCCGCCTGCTTCCCTGGCGGGGATGAAGGTGGTCCTGCTCGACGGCTACGCCGACACCCGGGTCATGCACCGGGTCTATCCCGACAGCCAGGTGCTGCTGGCGCCGAACCTGAGCAGTGCACTGGAAGCGCTCAACCAGGGCGAAGTGGATGCGTTTGTTGGCAACGAGATCATCATCCGTGCCTTCAATGCCCTGCGTCCGTATCTAGGGCTGCAGGTGGTCGGCCCCAGCGCCTTGCCACCGATCGGCTTCGCTTTTGCCGTGCGCGCCGAGGACCGACTGCTGCAGCAGATGTTCAACGACGCGCTGGCCAGCATTGATGAGTCGGTGCGCCGCGAGATTCTAGGGCGCTGGACCTCCGGGCTGGGCTCGGACGTTGCCCATCACCGGGTCGAGCTGAGCGTGGCGGAGCGCCAATGGATCGCCCGTCATCCGAGCGTGACGGTGGTCGGCAGCCAGTACCCGCCTTACCTGTTCCGCACCCGCCAGGGCGCCTGGGTTGGCCTTAGCAGTGATGTCCTGGCGACCATCGCGCAGATGACCGGGCTGCGGTTTGTCTACGCGCCATCGGCGTCGATTGCCCAGAGCCTGGAGATGCTCAGGAGCGGCCAGGCCGACATGAGCACTACCTTGAGCGAGACCCCGGAGCGTCGTGAATTTCTCGACTTTACCCACTCCTTTGGCGGGCAGAGCTGGGTGTTCATCGTGCGCCAGGCGCAATTGGGCCTGGCGTCCCTGGATGAACTGGCCGGGCAGACCCTGGCACTGCCGGCGCAGCACGCGCTCGAAGGCACTATCCGCCAGGACCACCCCGGTATTCGCCTGCTCTTGGTCGACTCGCTGGAGCAAGCCCGGGAAAAGGTCCGCAACGGCGAAGCCCTGGCGACCATCGACAGTGAAATCGGCGCCTACAGCGTGATTGGCAATGACCCGGTGCTCAAGGTCGGGCGCGGAGTCGAGGGCAAGTGGGCGCCGGACAGGTTCTCGGTGCGGCGCAGTGCTCCGGAGCTGGAGAGCATTTTGAACAAGGCCCTGGAAGCCTTCCCGGTCGCCGAGCTGCGCACTGTGCGCATGAAGTGGCTGGGTGCGTTGGCGCCGCCGGCGCCGGCCTGGCAGCGGATTGCACCGTGGATCTACTGGACCGTGGCGGCAGCGGTGCTGTTCGGGCTGGTGTCGCTGGTCTGGAGCAGCCGCCTGCGGGCGCAGATCAACCAGCGGCAAAAGGCCGAAGAAGCCCTCAACGACCAGCTGGCGTTCAAGCGTGCCTTGCTCGACGGCATTCCCAACCCAATCTACGTGCGCGACCTGCAAGGGCGGCTGATCACCTGCAACAAGAGCTATGAACAGGTGTTTTCGCTGCAACTGGATGACGTCAAGGGCCAGCGCCTGACCGACATCGAGGTAATCCCGCCTGAGCTTGCCGCGCAGATGCATGCCGATTACCTCGACCTGCTGCGCGACCCCAAGCCGGTTTTCGTCGACAGGCATATCGAATTCCAGGGCCAGCGCGTCGATGCCTACCAATGGACCGTGCCGTTCTACCGTGCCGATGGCCAGTTGCAGGGCTTGCTGGGTGGCTGGATCGACATCACCGAGCGCAAGCAGCTGGAAGCGGCGTTGGTCGAGGCCAGGCAGCAGGCCGAGCAGGCCAACCAGGCCAAAAGTGCGTTTCTGGCAACCATGAGCCACGAGATTCGTACACCCATGGCAGTGATCATCGGCCTGCTCGAACTTGAGCGGGAAACCACCCTGGGTCGGGGTGAGCAGCCGTCCCAGCGGCTGGAAACCGCCCATCAGTCGGCCCGCGAGCTGATTGCCCTGATCGGTGACAGCCTGGACCTTGCCCGTATCGAGGCTGGCAGCCTGCACCTTGAACCTCAGGCCCGGGCGCTGGCGCCGTTCCTCAAGGCTATCGTCGATCAGTTCCAGGCCCAGGCCCTGGCTCAGGGCCTGGACTTGCGCCTGCAACTGGCCAGCGATGCTCACGGGGTGTACTGGTTCGACCCGGTGCGTTTGCGTCAGGTGCTGACCAACCTGCTGGGCAATGCCCTGAAATTCACCCACCTGGGGGTGGTGGAGTTGCAGGTCAGCCGCAGTGGGCGTGACAGCGTGCACGGCGTCGGCTTGCGGCTGTGTGTGCGCGACACCGGTATTGGAATCAGCGCGCAACAGCAGAGCGAGTTGTTCCAGCCCTTCGCCCAGGCCGGTGCGGGCGCCGAATATGGCGGTTCGGGCCTGGGCCTGAGTATTTGCCGGCAGTTGCTCGAATTGATGGGCGGCAGCATTGCCTTGCGCAGCGTGCTCGGCAAAGGCACCGAGGTCAGTGTCGAACTGACCCTCGAAGCTGTGACCAGCGAAACTGCACCACCCGTGGAGGCGCCACGGCTGTACGCCGGGCCTGCGCGGCGGATCCTGGTGGTCGATGACCTGTCTGCCAGCCGCCTGGTGCTCAGCCAGCAACTGGAGTTTCTCGGCCACCAGGTGCTGGCCGTGGAAAACGGCCAAAGTGCGTTGCAGGCCTTGCAGGAGAGTGAGTTCGACCTGGTGCTCAGCGACTGCAACATGCCGGTGATGAACGGCTACGCCCTGGCCCGTGGCATCCGCCGCCTGGAGCGCAGCAGCCAGCGGCCCGCCGTGGCCATCGTCGGCTGCACCGCCAACGCCATGAAGGAAGAGCGCGCCCGCTGCCTTGAGGCCGGTATGGATGAATGCCTGGTAAAGCCGGTCGCGCTGACCCAGCTTGTCGCTGTGATCGAAAGCCTGGTTGCGCCGCTCAGCTTCAGGATGCAGACCCTGCAGAAAATGACCCAGGCCAATAGCGCCGTGCTGCAACGCATGCTGGAAGAGCTGCTGAAAAACCTGCGCGAAGAATCCGCCTTGCTGGCCTCTGCCGTCCAGGCGCAGGGATGGGAACGTATTGGCGTGGCCTTGCATCGTCTCAAGGGCGTCGCCTGCCTGATTGATGCGTTGCCGCTGGCGCAGGCCTGTGCGCAACTGGAGGCCGCCAGCCAAGGGCGTGACACGGCATTGGCGAAGTTGGCATGGACAACGCTTGAAGCCGCGATAGAGCAGTTGCAGCAGGACATTCAACAAGAGCTGTGGAAAATGTCGTCTGAACTTTAGGACATGTCCTATGGGCGTCCTAGGCCAATTTTCCTAGAGTGGCAGGGTGCTGTCGTACAGATCGGCTACTGCGGGGAAATTTTCATGCGCTCACTGAAGGTTCTGATTCTTGAGGATCATCCTTTCCAACTGATGGCCTTGCATCAGATGCTCAACGCCAATGGCGTCTTCGATGTGCTGACGGCGGAGTCGGTCGACGGCGCACGGCAGACCCTGTCCCGGCGCGGGCGGGTCGACATCGCCATCTGCGACTTGCACATGGACGGTCAGGACGGCCTGGAGCTGATCCGTCACCTGGCCGACAGTGGCCTGGCGGCGGCGCTGATTATCCTCAGCAGTGCCGAGCGCGGGGTGCTCGACAGCGTTGCCGACCTGGCCCGGCAATTGGGCTTGCGGGTCCTTGGCAGTCTGCAGAAGCCGGCTTGCAGCGTTTCCCTGCACAAGCTGATGCGCCGCTACCTGGACGAACCCGGCGATTCGCCCCAGGCGCTCGCCGTGCCAGCGCATGCCGAGCTGTTGGCCATGTCGCCGGCCGAAGTGGCGCAGAGCAAGGCGCAGTGGGTCGTCCACTATCAACCCAAGGTCGGGTTCGACGGCGCCGTCGCCGGGGTCGAGGCGCTGGTGCGCTGGCAGCATCCGAGCCTTGGCCTGCTCAGCCCCGGCCAGTTCTTCCCCTTGATCGAAGGCGCCGGGTTGCTTGAGACCCTCAGTTGGCATGTACTTGACCAGGCTTTGGCCTTCAGTGCCCAGGCCCGGTTGGACAGCGGCCAGCCACTGCCCGTGGCGGTCAATATTGCCCCGCAGATGCTCACCCGCGACGATTTCGCCGCACAGGTCGTCGCGGCCCTCAAGCGTCATGATGTACCGGCCAGTGCCCTGACCCTGGAGGTCATCGAAACCCATGGCTGCCAGCTCGACAGCAACCAGCTTGAAGGGCTGCTGCACTTGCGTATCCAGGGTTGCCAGCTGTCGATCGATGACTTCGGCATGGGTGTGTCCAACCTGCAGCGCCTGCTGGAACTGCCGTTCAGTGAACTGAAGCTGCCCAGCGAGTTTGTCCGTGGCATGGCCGACGATGGCCGCAAGGCCGCGGTGGTGGCGGGGGTGCTGATCATGGCCCGGCGCATGGACCTTAAGGTGGTGGTCGAGGGCGTCGAGACCGTGGATGACCTGATGGCGATCAAGGCCCTGGGCAGCCCGATCATGCAGGGCTATTTCATTGCCCGGCCGATGGCCGGGCAAGACCTGCGCCAGTGGATGCTGGAACGCGAACCGGGCGAGGCCAGGCATCGGCGCAGGGCGTGAGCCTCCTTCAGCCCAAGCCGTGTTCCTGCAAGTAAAGGTACAACGCAGCGTCATTGGCCAGGCCCAGCTTGCGCATGGCACTGACCTTCTGGCTGCTCACCGTCTGCTTGCTGCGGTTGAGCAGGGCGGCAATCTGGCCGACCGTATGGCCGGCGGCGAGCAGGCGAGCGACTTCCAGTTCCCGCGGCGACAACGCCGTCTGCTCACGGGCAAGGTCTTCACGCACGGCACCGTCCTGCAACAACAACTGCTGCACCGAGTCGGCCAGGTAAATCTTGCCGCTGCGCAGGCGCGCGATGGCCTGGGGCAATTCGTCGGCCAGGCTGGCCTTGCTCAGCAGGCCATTGACGCCCAGGCCCAGCATCGCCCGGAACAGCCCGGCGTTGTTGAGCATGGTCACCACCAGCAGCGGCAGTTGTGGATGGTGCCGGCGCAGTTGTTCAAGCAGCTTCAGGCCGTCGTTCTGCTGCTCCAGCGGCATCATGAAATCGGTGATCAGCACGTCGCATTCCTGACGTTGCAGCAGGGTCGTGAGCTCCAGCGGGCCGCCGGCTTCGCCCACCACGCGAATGCCCGCAAGCTGCTCGAGCACGGCCCGCAAGCCGATGCGAAAGATCGGGTGGTCATCGGCCAGGATGATGCGCAGTTCACTGGGGGCAGGGGCTGTCACAGGCAGGCTCCGCTCAACGTGCTGGATTTCAATCTGTCATTTTTGCCGGGCATGCTGGGTAAAGGAAATCGCACTGAGAGAACTTTTCCGGCTGCCTCAGGGTCAGTGAAAGACCCCTTCTCGACAGGTAGGTGAACAATGAATGAGATGGAGTGTATCAGATTGTTGCTTGGTGAAGCATTGGCACCGTACCGGGTCAGGCTTGTGCGCCTGAGCACCGGCTGTGATTTCGACCTGCGCCTGACCGATGAAACCAACCGCAGCGTGCTGCAGCGCACGGTCAAGCCCAGCCAGTTGCAGGACCAGCGCTTGCTGGTCGATCTGGTCGATGGCTTGCAGCGTGACCTGTTGATCGTCGAAGGGCGCCTGCAGCCTTGCGTTATCGCGGCGCAGCGCCACCTGCAACAAGCGCGTTCGATCAGCGCCGGGGTGTGACGGAACCTTTGCCGGACAGAGCAATCAGACCTAACAAGGACAGCTGATCGGGATTTTGCTCCGATGTCGTGAAGCTGTCGTGCGAAGCCCCCAAGGGCTTTTGTTTAGCCCCGCGCGGCCTCCCCACCGTTCGGGGTTTCTTTTTGCCTGCGATTCAGGCTCAGGGATGCTCGCCAAACAGACGCAGGCTGTCGTGCCGGTACTGCTCGCGCATTTGCGGCGCCAGCCACTGCGCGTACAGGTCGGGCAAGGTGTCGTTGCGCAGCCCCAGCAACAGCTTGTTGATATGGCTGATGGCTTCGCGCCCCAGGGGCGTGTCGGAGCAGCCGACCCGCAGCAACTGGTACTGCTCGACGCCCTGGACCGGGTAGAAGGCGTAGTCATCGGGGGACCAGCCTTGTTGTTGCAACAGGTAGCGCACCTCCGGCCAGTAGCCGAGCACCAGTTGCAGACGGTCATGTTGCTGCATCTGCAGCAGGCTGGTAACGGCATCATTGCCGTAGTGCCGACTCAGGGTGGTGTCGGGCAGGGTCTTGAGCAATTCATCAACGGCCGGGCTATAGCTGCGCTGGGCGACGACCCCGAGCTTGAGCGGGGTATGGCCGAGCAGTGCCTGCAGGTCGACCTTGTCATTGTGCAAGTAGGATTCGAGCAGGTGCTGGTCTTTGCGCCGGATCACCAGGCCGCTGCTGAGCACACCCAGGCTGGGTATCGAGAAATGCACATAGCGCGCACGTTCCGGGGTCCACAACAGGGTAGGGTCGCAGGTGAAACTGGACTCCTGGAGCATCTGGATGCCCCGCGCCCGGTTGACCCGGATAACGCTGTGATCGTACTCGGGCATCTGTTCGATCAGCAGCGGCAGCAACTGGTCGATCACCCCCTGGCCCTTGCCGGTGCCTTCAAAAATGGTCAGCGGCGGCAGGTCGCGCAACAACCAGAACAGACGCTCCTTGGCCCAGGCCGACGCGGGCAGGCCCAGGCAAAGCAACAGACCTAGCAACAGCGGCAATCCACGACGCATGCTCGCTTGCCAGTGATGGGTCATGTCCAGGTCTCCACCGTTGCCACGCAACTTGAGTAGTGCCTCGTTCAGACTGCGCCTTGTGTGCGTAGCCGGGCGATCGCTGCCGTGTCATAACCCAGCCCGGCCAGTACCTGCTCGGTATGGGCTCCAAGCTCCGGCCCGACCCACTCGCTGGAGCCCGGGGTGTCCGAGAGCTTGGGGACGATTCCCGGCATCTTGAATGGCTTGCCGTCGGGCAGTTTGGCCTGCAGGAACATCTCGCGGGCGAGAAACTGCGGGTCGCTGAACATGTCCTCGGCGCTGTAGATGCGGCTGGCCGGCACCTGGGCGTCGTTGAGCACTTGCATCAGCGTATCCAGGGGCAGGGTCCGCGCCCAGCGGTCGATCACCCCGTACAGTTCATCGCGGCGCAGGTCGCGGCCGTCATTGCCGGCAAGCGCCGGATCGTCAGCCAGGTCGTTGCGGCCGATGGCCTGCATGAAGCGCTTGAAGATCGCATCGCCATTGGCGCCGATCTGCACATGCTTGCCGTCGGCGCTGGTGTGGATCGAGGAGGGGGTGATGCCAGGCATGATGTTGCCGGTGCGCTCGCGGATAAAACCGAACACGTCGAACTCCGGCACCATGCTCTCCATCATGGCGAAGATCGCTTCGTACAGGGCCACGTCCACCACCTGGCCCTGGCCGCCGTTGACTTCGCGATGACGCAGGGCCATCAAGGCACCGATCACGCCCCACAAGGCCGCGATCGAGTCACCGATGGAGATGCCGGTACGCACTGGCGGGCGGTCCTCGAACCCGGTGATGTAGCGCAGCCCGCCCATGGATTCGCCGACGGCGCCGAAGCCGGGCTGGTCTTTCATTGGCCCGGTCTGGCCGAAGCCGGACAGGCGCACCATCACCAGCTTGGGGTTGAGGGCGTGCAGCACATCCCAACCCAGGCCGAGTTTTTCCAGCACGCCGGGGCGGAAGTTCTCGATCAGGATGTCGGCTTCGGCCAGCAGCTTCTTGAGAATCTCCAACCCTTCGGCATGCTTGAGGTTGAGCGTGAGCGACTGCTTGTTGCGGGCCTGGACGAACCACCACAGCGAGGTGCCTTCATACAGCTTGCGCCACTTGCGCAGCGGGTCGCCGCCATCGGGCGACTCGACCTTGATCACCTCGGCGCCGAATTCTGCGCAGATGCGCGAAGCGAACGGGCCGGCGATCAGGGTGCCGAGTTCGATGACTTTGAGGCCGGCGAGGGGTTTGCTGGGCGTAGGCATGAGGCGTCCGTGGCAGCGGGTCAGGGCCCCCGTTTTTATCATAGCTGGGCGCGCCCAGATACTGCCGCGGCGCAAGGAACATGCGGATCGGTTAGACTGGGCGACTTTCCTTGCCGCAAGAAGCCCGTCCATGGCCCAGCCTTCCACCACCTACAAGTTTGAACTGAACCTTACCGACCTTGACCGCGGCGTGTACGAAAGCGTCAAGCAGACCATTGCCCGTCACCCGTCGGAAACCGAAGAGCGCATGGCCGTGCGTCTGCTGGCCTACGCCTTGTGGTACAACGAGCAACTGTCTTTTGGTCGCGGCCTGTCGGACGTGGACGAAGCGGCGGTGTGGGAAAAGAGCCTGGACGATCGCATCCTGCACTGGATTGAAGTCGGCCAGCCCGATGCCGATCGTCTGACCTGGTGTTCGCGCCGCACCGAGCGCACCAGCCTGCTGGCCTATGGCAGCCTGCGTGTGTGGGAAACCAAGGTGCTGCCGGCGGTCAAGAACCTGAAAAACCTCAACATCGCCGCCGTGCCACAGGAAGTTTTGGAAACCCTGGCCACGGACATGCCGCGGGCGATCAAGTGGGACGTGATGATCAGCGAAGGCACGGTGTTCGTCACCGACGATCGCGGCCAGCACGAAGTCCAGCTGCAATGGCTGATGGGCGAGCGCGGCTGATGCCGCGATTGCCTCGCCATCACATTTTCCTGATTCACGAGAAGCCTTAATCGCCCCATGCGTATCGATCCCCGCCCGTTGCCGTCCACGCTGCCATTTCTTGGCGACCTGCCACCGTTGCTGACCCGTCTGTATGCCGCCCGTGGCGTGCAATCGGCAGCCGAGCTGGATAAAAGCCTGGCGCGCCTGCTGCCTTACCAGCAGCTCAAGGGCATCGAGGCGGCGGTCGACTTGTTGGTGACGGCACTGGCAGAACGCCAGCGCATCCTCATCGTCGGCGACTTCGATGCCGACGGCGCCACGGCCAGCACTGTCGGCGTACTCGGGCTGCGCCTGCTCGGCGCAGCGCATGTCGATTACCTGGTGCCCAATCGCTTCGAGTACGGCTACGGCCTGACCCCGGAGATCGTCGAAGTGGCCTTGCAGCGCCAGCCGCAATTGCTGATCACCGTCGACAATGGCATCTCCAGCGTCGAAGGCGTGGCCGCCGCCAAAGCTGCGGGCTTGAAGGTACTGGTGACCGATCACCACCTGCCTGGCCATGAGCTGCCGGCGGCCGACGCCATCGTCAACCCCAACCAGCCGGGCTGCGAGTTCCCCAGCAAGGCGCTGGCCGGGGTCGGGGTGATCTTTTATGTGCTGATGGCCCTGCGCGCGCGGTTGCGCAGCCTCGGTCACTACGACAACGCGGCGCAACCGAACATCGGCGAGCTGCTCGACCTGGTGGCCCTGGGCAGCGTGGCCGACGTGGTGCCACTGGATGCCAACAACCGCATCCTGGTTCATCAGGGCCTGGAGCGCATCCGCGCCGGGCGTGCGCGGCCGGGGCTCAAGGCGATCCTTGAAGTGGCCCGCCGCGATCATGCCCGTATCACTTCCACTGACCTTGGTTTTATCCTCGGCCCACGGCTCAATGCCGCCGGGCGCCTGGACGATATGAGCCTGGGCATCGAGTGCCTGCTCAGCGACGATGCCAACCTGGCCCGGGAGATGGCTGGCCAGCTCGACGAACTGAACCAGGACCGCAAGTCCATCGAGCAGGGCATGCAGCGCGAAGCCTTGGCCCAGCTCAAGGACCTGCCGCTGGAGTCGATGCCGTTCGGCCTGTGCCTGTTCGAGCCGGACTGGCACCAGGGCGTGATCGGCATTCTCGCGTCGCGCCTGAAAGAGCGTTATCACCGCCCGACCATTGCCTTTGCCGATGCCGGCGAGGGCATGCTCAAGGGCTCGGCGCGCTCGGTGCCGGGCTTTCATATTCGCGATGCGCTGGATGCCGTGGCGGCGCGTCACCCGCAGTTGATCAGCAAGTTCGGTGGCCACGCCATGGCCGCCGGCCTGTCGCTGCCGGCCGAGAACTTCCCGGCCTTTGCCCAGGCCTTCGACGAAGAAACCCGCCGCCAGCTGCGTGAAGAAGACCTTACCGGCCGCTTGTTGTCGGACGGCACCCTGGCGGTCGAGGAATTTCACCTGGAGCTGGCCCGCGCCTTGCGCCACGCCGGGCCCTGGGGCCAGCACTTCCCTGAACCGCTGTTCCACGGGGTATTCCAACTGGTCGAACAGCGGGTCGTCGGTGAGCGTCACTTGAAAGTGGTGCTCAAGAGTGAATGCGGTTCGCTCAAACTCGATGGCATTGCCTTTGGCGTCGATCGCGAAGTCTGGCCCAATCCGACCGTGCGCTGGGTCGAGCTGGCCTACAAGCTTGACGTCAACGAGTTCCGCGGCCAGGAAAGCGTGCAACTGATGATCGCGCATATCGAGCCACGCTGATCTCACGGGGCAAAGTGGTCTAGGCTTCGAAAGATGGGTCGAAGAACCTGCGGGGAAGATTCTGTAGTCGGCCGGTCAACTACCTGGAGCCTTACCACTTGATTTGAGAGGTGCCCCATGAGCCTGCTGCTTGAACCGTACACCCTGCGCCAGCTGATCCTGCCCAACCGCATAGCCGTCTCACCCATGTGCCAGTATTCCAGTGTCGACGGCCTGGCCAATGACTGGCACCTGGTGCACCTGGGCAGCCGCGCGGTGGGTGGTGCCGGGCTGATTTTCACTGAAGCCACTGCCGTGACCGCTGACGGGCGCATTAGCGCCCAGGACCTGGGCTTGTGGGACGACGCACAGATCCCGCCACTGCAGCGCATCACCCGATTCATCACCGCCCAGGGCGCGGTGCCAGGCGTTCAACTGGCCCATGCTGGGCGCAAGGCCAGCACCCATCGGCCGTGGCTGGGCAAGCATGGCAGCGTCAAGGTGGAGGATGGCGGCTGGGTGCCAGTGGGGCCCTCGAAGATTGCTTTCGACCCGGAGCACACCGCACCCACTGAACTGAGCGAAGCGCAGATCGGCGAGATCATCCAGGCCTTTGTCGCTGCCGCGCGGCGCGCCCTTGAGGCAGGCTTCAAGGTGGTCGAAGTGCATGCCGCCCATGGTTACCTGTTGCACCAGTTCCTGTCGCCATTGAGCAACCAGCGCCGTGACCAGTACGGCAGCTGCTTCGAAAACCGCATCCGCCTGACCCTGCAAGTGACCGAAGCGGTGCGCGAGGTGTGGCCGGCCGAATTGCCGGTGTTCGTGCGGCTTTCGGCCACCGATTGGGTCGAAGATGGCTGGAACCCGGATGAGACTGTGGAGCTGGCCAAGCGCCTGCGCAAATTAGGCGTGGACCTGATCGACGTGTCCTCTGGCGGCACTTCGGTAAAAGCCGAGATCCCCACCGGGCCGGGTTATCAAACCCAGTTCGCGGCCAAAGTGCGGGAAGAGGCGGGGATCGCCACCGGGACGGTGGGGATGATTACCGACCCGATGCAGGCTGAAACCATCTTGCGTACCGCGCAGGCCGATATCATCTTCCTCGCCCGCGAACTACTGCGCGACCCGTACTGGCCGCTGCACGCCGACGACGACCTGGGCGGCAACAAGGCGGTGTGGCCGGCACAGTATCAACGGGCTACCAGTCGCGAGCAGCCGATACATGAGTCTGATTTGCGTGATTGACTGAGTTGCCAGTGCTTTGTGCTCGATCGCCGGGCAAGGCCCTGCGATCGGTCCTCAGGCATGTGCGGCCTGGCTCAATACATCGCAGACCCACTGGTTGATGCTCTTGTCTGCCAATTCAGCTTTTTGCGCGACGCTGGCATGCAGCGTCGGCTCAAGGCGCAAGCTCAATTTCCCCGAGTAAGCTTTCTGTGGCTCACGTCCCAGACGTGCGCAGGTATCAAGGTAATCATCCACGGCTTCTTCGAAGGCGCTGCGCAACTGCGGGACCGATTGCGCGTGAAAGCCGATCACATCGCGTATACCGGCGACATGGCCAATCAGCAATTGGTCTTCATCGCTGTATTCAATACGGGCGGCGTAGCCCTTGTAGTTCATGACATTCATGGGGTCACTCCTGCCTGCTCCAGAAAGCACCGCGCATCGCGGATCTGATAAGGCTTGGCATCTTTATCCGGATGAGGGCGATGGAACGTCGCGATCACGCCATTGAGTTCAAAGCGCACGCGTGAACCTCTGCCTTCGATTACCCGGGCTCGCGCACCGACCAACATAGATTCGATGCGAGCCCCTTCAAGATTGTTGGGTATCGGTTTGCTGAAGATCGACTTCAGCCCTGATGATTATTCATGGTATCAGGTTATGATACCGTCGGCGATGCAGCAATGGGATGTCCGTAGGGCGAAGCCTCAACGGATGAAGGAGGTTTCCTGGATTTAGGCCAATTCCCCCACCGCCCGCCACGCCTCATCAATCGCCGCATGGGCATAGGCGCTCCAGGCCGCGTCCGAGTTGGCGATGCTGACCTTGCCCACCGGCTGGCGCGCCAGTTCCATCCACTGCTCGATCTGCGCCGGGTCGTCGTAGAGGGTATTGGTGGAGCAGGCATAACCATGGGGCCAGCGGTTGACCGTGATCGCCAGGATGTCCTTGTTGTGGTCAAAGCCGCCAGGGCCCAGCATGCGTTGCAACTGCTCGCGCAACTGGCGTTCCAGCACCTCGAATGAGGTGCCGTACAGGCGCCCGCGTCCGGCACGGGCCTGGTCGCGGCTGTTCATGCCGCTGTCGGGGCTGGTCGGGACTAACACCATGTGCAGGCCGATGGGCTGCGCCGGGTCGCGTGGATGCTCGTAGCCGCCGAGGCTTACCGGGTAGTCGAGCTTGATCCGGCTGTAGGGCTGGGTGGCGGCGTAGATTTCGTGCACGCCAAGCTTCTGGAACGCCTGCCAGTTGCGCACGATGACCTTGGTGTACACCAGCGGGAACTTGACGTTCTGGCTCAGGGCATGGGCCTGTGCGGCCGACAGGTCGCGCAGCAGGTAGGGGATCATCATGTTGTAGCAGGCCAGGATGCAGTGCTTGCCGCGCACCCGGGCCAGTTGCCCGGCGCGGCTGTAGCCGACATCGACCCCGCCCGCGACGTTGCGCACGCTCACCGCGGTGCTGTTCAGGCGCAGGCGTACTGGCTGCCCGGCGCGGTCGAGCTGGCTGTAGTCGAAGTGGGCGAGGACGATGTCTTCCATGCTCTGGCCCGGCGCCACCGATGGCACCAGGCTGCGCACCAGCAGGCGTGCCAGCGAGGCGTTGCCGTCGGGGAAGTGGTAGATGTAGGGCTCTTCCATCTCCGCCTTGGCTTCCTCGCTAAGCGGCGCCAGGTTCATCGCGGCAAAGCCCGGGAAGCCGACAGAGTAGGCGTCGGCAGCGGCGACGGCATCAATGCCCACGGCCATGAAGTCGTTGCCGCGGCCCTGGAAGTACTTGACTGCCCTGGCCGACAGGCCGACGTCCTTGAGCAGGAAGTCGCGGTAGCTGGTGCGCTCCAGATAGGCGGTCTTGTCTTCCAGCGACTTGCCGGCCAGATAATCCCGGGGCGCCTGGTGCAGATCGATCAGGGCCTTGCGATCACTTGCCGGCAGGGGGAAGTCGTTGATGAAGTCGGCGATCGGGCGGGCATTGAGCTGCACCGGGGCGATGTCGTCGGCAACCATCGGTGTCGGGTCGCCAGTGACCAGCTTGTCTTCACCGAAGGTCTCCTGGTCGAAGAACACCGCGCGCGACAGGCCCAGGTTCGGGTAGAAACTGCGGTCAAAGGCAGTCTCGAAGCGCTTGATATCCACGCCGAGTTTTTCCAGCAGGCCGTTGACCTCCTTGCTGTACAGGTGATTGGGCGACTGCAAGGCTTCACTGCCGCCGTAGCCGAGGATCATTCGCCCGCCGGCGCTGAACTCGTTGCGTTTGGCGTGGCCGCCGAAGTCGTCGTGGTTTTCGAGGATCAGGATCTTCGCGGCGGGATGTTTCTCGCGGTAGAAAAACGCCGCCGCCAGGCCGCTGATCCCGCCGCCGACCACCACCAGGTCGTATTCCTCGCTGATCGGCAGGGCGTCGGTGGCGAAGGTCTTTTTCTCCCAGCCCATCTGGTGGGCGACTTCGAAGGCGCCGGCATGGCTGCCGCGCAAACCGGTCAAGGCCGGTGGGTAATAGCGCCCGCTGGGGGCAGCCTGAAGCAGTTGCAGCGGGGTCAGGCCCGCTGCAACGCCGATGGCGACTCCATTGATGAAGTCGCGTCGGGTGATTTCCATGGGTGTCCTTACCTTAATGTTTGAACATCACATGCCGGACGCAGGTGTAGTCCTCCAGTCCATACATGGACATATCCTTGCCATAGCCGGATAGTTTCTGACCGCCATGGGGCATTTCGCTGACCAGCATAAAGTGCGTGTTGACCCAGGTACAGCCGTACTGCAGGCGCGCCGAGACGCGGTGGGCACGGCCGACGTCAGCGGTCCACAGCGACGAGGCCAGGCCGTAGTCGGAATCGTTGGCCCAGGCCAGGGCCTGGTCTTCATCGTCGAAGCGGGTCACCGAGACCACCGGCCCGAACACTTCGCGGCGCACGATTTCGTCATCCTGCTGGGCATCGGCCAGCACGGTGGGTTCGAAGAAAAAGCCGTCACCGGCCACCGCCTTGCCACCGGTGACCAGACGAATATGCGGCTGGGCAACCGCCCGTTCGACCATGGCCGCCACCCGGTCGCGGTGCTGGGCGGTGATCAGCGGGCCGAGCTCGGTGTCCGGGTCGTTCTGCAGGCCATGCTTGATGCTGGCCACGGCCTTGCCGAGCTTCTCGACGAATTTCTCGTAGATGCCGCTCTGGACATAGATGCGGCAAGCGGCCGTGCAATCCTGGCCGGCGTTGTAGAAGCCGAAGGTGCGGATGCCGTCGACGGCGGCGTCGATATCGGCGTCGTCGAAAATGATCACCGGGGCCTTGCCGCCCAGCTCCATGTGCATGCGCTTCACGCTGTCGGCGGTGCTGGCGATGATGTTGGCGCCGGTGGCAATGGAGCCGGTCAGCGACACCATGCGCACTTTCGGGTGGGTCACCAGCGGCGTGCCGACACTCGGGCCGCGGCCGAAAAGAATGTTCAGCACGCCAGCCGGCAACAGCTCGCTGGCAAGTTCTGCCAGCCGCAGTGCAGTCAGCGGCGTTTGCTCCGACGGCTTGAGCACCACGGTGTTGCCGGCGGCCAGCGCCGGGGCGATCTTCCAAGCGACCATCATCAACGGGTAGTTCCACGGCGCGATTGAGGCGACCACGCCCAGCGGGTCGCGGCGCACCATCGAAGTATGCCCCGGCAGGTATTCACCAGCGGCCGAACCGCCGAGGCAGCGGCTGGCGCCGGCAAAAAAGCGGAACACATCGGCGATGGCCGGGATTTCGTCATTGAGCGCGGCGGCGTAAGGCTTGCCGCAGTTGTCCGACTCCAGCCGGGCCAGCTCTTCGCCGTGGGCCTCGATAGCGTCGGCAAGTTTGAGCAGCACTAGCGAGCGGTCTTTGGGCGTGGTCTGCGACCAGCTGTCAAAAGCCCGGTCGGCGGCGCGCACGGCAGCATCGACCTGGGCCTCGCTGGCCTCGTTGACTTCCACCAGCACGCTGCCCAGCGCCGGGTTGAGCACCGCGTAGCCTGCGCCTTCGCCGTCCACCAGTTGGCCGTTGATCAACAGTCGGGTTTGCATGGTCCAGTCCTCCAGGAGTTATTTGCCGCTGCCGGCTACGCTTTCGCCGCCGCGGGTCAGGTAATAGGCGCCGAGGATCGGCAGCATGGTCACCAGCATCACCAGCATGGCCACCACGTTGGTGACCGGCACGTCGCGCGGCCGGCTCAACTGGTTGAGCAGCCAGATTGGCAGGGTGCGTTCGTGGCCTGCGGTAAAGGTGGTGACGATGATTTCATCGAACGACAAGGCAAAGGCCAGCATGCCGCCTGCCAGCAATGCCGAACCGAGGTTGGGCAGAACGATGTAGCGAAAGGTCTGCCAGCCGTCGGCGCCCAGGTCCATCGATGCCTCGATCAGGCTCTGCGAGGTGCGCCGCAGGCGGGCGATGACATTGTTGTAGACGATCACCACGCAGAAGGTGGCGTGACCGACGACGATGGTGAAAATACCCGGCTCTATGCCCAGGGTCTTGAATGCCGAGAGCAGGGCGATGCCGGTGATGATCCCGGGCAGGGCGATGGGCAGGATCAGCATCAGCGAAATGCTCTCCTTGCCGAAAAAGCTGCGCCGGTACAGCGCCGCCGAGGCCAGGGTGCCGAGCACCAGGGCGATCAATGTCGCCAGGCAGGCGACCTGCAGCGACAGCTTGATCGACTCCAGCACGTCCGGGCGCGCAAACGCCACGCTGAACCACTTCAGGGTCAAGCCCTGGGGCGGAAAGCTGAAGGCGGCATCCTCGGTGTTGAAGGCATAAAGAAAGATGATCAGGATCGGGAAGTGCAGGAACACCAGCCCGCCCCAGGCCGCCAGGCGCAGGCCGATCGAGGCGCGGTCAGAGTGCATCGAAGGCCCCCAGGCGTTTGACCATGGACAGGTACACGGCGATCAGCACGATTGGCACCAGGGTAAAGGCCGCGGCCATGGGCATGTTGCCGATGGCGCCTTGCTGGGCGTAGACCATGCTGCCGATGAAGTAGCCGGGCGGGCCGACCAGTTGCGGGACGATGAAATCGCCCAGGGTCAGCGAGAAGGTGAAGATCGAGCCTGCGGCGATGCCCGGCACCGACAGCGGCAGGATCATCTGCATGAAGGTCTGCCGCGGGCGCGCGCCAAGGTCCGCTGAGGCTTGCAGCAACGACGGCGGCAGGCGCTCCAGCGAAGCCTGGATCGGCAGGATCATGAACGGCAGCCAGATGTACACGAACACCAGGAAGCGCCCCAGGTGCGAGGTCGACAGGGTGCTGCCGCCCACCCCGGGAATACCGAGGATGAACTGCAACACCGGTCCCAGGTTGAGCTGCTGGACGAACCACTGGGCGACGCCACCCTTGGCCAGCAGCAAGGTCCAGGCGTAGGCCTTGACGATGTAGCTGGCCCACATCGGCATCATCACCGCGATATAGAAGAACGCCTTGGTTTTGCCGCTGGTGTAGCGGGCCATGTAGTAGGCGATGGGAAAAGCCAGCACGGCGCTGGCCAGCGACACGGCGATGGCCATGCCCAGGGTGCGCAGGATGATGTCGAAGTTCGACGGGTTGAACAGCGCGGCGAAGTTGCCCAGGGTCAGGTCGGGGGTGACCGCCATGGTGAAGTCGTCGAAGGTGTAGAAACCCTGCCACAGCAGGCTCAGCAGCGACCCCAGGTAAATCGCGCCGAACCAGATCAGCGGCGGCACCAGCAGCAGTGCCAGGTACAGGTTGGGGCGCCGGTAGAGCAGGGTGGAGAAGCGCCGCATGGCGCTCGGCGCGCGGCTTGCCAGGGCCTGGGCCATCTCAGCGGCCCTCGCCGGGCATGGTTTCCTGCAGCGCCGTCATCGCCTCGCGGGCCCAGCGCGCCTGCAGGCGCTGGCCGGGCTGCCAGGGCGCGGCGTGTTCCTGCCACTGGTTGTTGGCCTGGCTGATGCTCAGCAGTTGGCCGTTGTCCAGTTGCAGTTCGTAGCGGGTGGCGCTGCCCTGGTACTGGATATCGTGGAGCAGGCCGCTGACCTGGATTTCGTCGCTGGCCGGCGGCTGGTCGCCAAGGCGGATGTGTTCCGGACGGATCGAGAACGGCAGCTGGCTGCCATTGAGTTGCTGCGCCAGGGCGCCGCGCAGCACGTTAGAGGTGCCGACGAACTCGGCGACGAAAGTGGTCGCCGGCTTCATGTACAGGTTGCGTGGAGTGTCGACCTGCTCGATGCGGCCGCGGTTGAACACCGCGACGCGGTCCGACATCGACAGCGCCTCGGTCTGGTCATGGGTGACAAAGATGAAGGTGATGCCCAGTTGGCGCTGCAGTTTTTTCAGTTCGCCCTGCATCTGTTCGCGCAGTTTCAGGTCCAGCGCTCCCAGCGGTTCATCGAGCAGCAGCACCCGCGGACGGTTGACCAGCGCCCGCGCCAGGGCCACGCGCTGGCGCTGGCCGCCAGACAGTTGCACCGGCTTGCGCTGGCCATAGCCGGCCAGGGCAACCATGGCCAGGGCTTCTTCGGCGCGGGCATGGCGTTCGGCCTTGGCCACGCCCTTGACCTTGAGGCCATAGGCGACGTTGTCGCGTACGTTCATGTGTGGGAACAGCGCGTAGTCCTGGAACACCGTGTTGACGTCGCGTTGGTAGGGCGGCAACCCCGCCGCCTCTTCACCGTGGATATGGATCGACCCGGCACTGGGGTGCTCGAAGCCTGCGATCAGGCGCAGGCAGGTGGTCTTGCCCGAACCCGAAGGCCCGAGCATCGAGAAAAACTCGCCGTCGTGGATGTCGACCGATACCTGGTCAACGGCCCTGACCTCGCCAAAGGTGCGCGAGACATTGGTGAACTGCACTGCAAGGGTCATGGTGCGAAGCTCCAGCAAGAGGGAGCAAGCCCGTGTTTTCAGGTGGGAGCGGGCTTGCCCCGCGATAGGGCCCTAGCGGCCGCCCATGATCGCAATATAGTCCTGGGTCCAGCGGCTATAGGGCACGAACTTGCCGCCTTCAGCCTGCGGGGTCTTCCAGAAGGCGATCTTGTCGAACTGGTCGAAACCATTGGTCTTGCAGCCCTCGGCACCGAGCAGTTCGCTGCCGGTGCAAGCCGCCGGCACCGCTGGCAGTGAGCCGAACCAGGCCGCTACGTCACCCTGGACCTTGGGCTGCAGCGACCAGTCCATCCACTTGTAGGCGCAGTTGGGGTGCTTGGCCTCGCTGTGCAGCATGGTGGTGTCGGCCCAGCCGGTGGCACCTTCCTTGGGAATGGTCGAGGCCACCGGCTGCTTGTCGGCTTGCAGGCCATTGACCATGTAGCCCCAGGAGCTGGAGGCGACTACGCCTTCGTTCTTGACGTCACTCATCTGCACTGTGGCGTCGTGCCAGTAGCGGTGGATCAGCGGCTGTTGCTGGCGCAGCAGGTCGAGCACCGCCTTGTATTGGGTTTCGTTCAGTTCGTAGGGGTTCTGGATGCCCAGTTCGGGCTTGGCCGATTTCAGGTACAGCGCCGCATCGGCGATGTAGATCGGCCCGTCGTAGGCCTGCACCCGGCCTTTGTTGGGCTTGCCGTCGGGCAGATCCTGGGGCTCGAACACCACCCCCCAGCTGCTGGGCGCCTGCTTGAATACATTGGTGTTGTACAGCAGCACGTTCGGGCCCCACTGGTACGGCGTGCCGTACACCTGCTGGTTGACCACGTACCAGGCGCCGTCCTTGAGCCGTGGGTCGAGGTTCTTCCAGTTGGGGATCAGCGCCGTGTTGATCGGCTGTACGCGCTTGCCGGCGATCAGCCGCAGCGAGGCGTCACCGGAGGCGGTGACCAGGTCGTAACCGCCCTTGGTCATCAGGCTGACCATCTCGTCAGAGGTGGCGGCGGTCTTGACGCTGACTTTGCAGCCGGTGTCTTTCTCGAAGCCGGTCACCCAGTCGTAGGCCTTGTCGCTTTCACCGCGCTCGATGTAACCCGGCCAGGCAACGATATCCAGCTGGCCTTCGCCGGCGCCCACGGCTTTCAAGGGTTCGGCGCCCTGCAGGCTGGCGCTGGCCAGCAGGGCGGTGCTCAGGGCGCAGAGCGTGGCGGTCTTGTGCACGAACATGGTGTTCCCTCTTGTTGGAATTATCTCGGGGCGGTGAAAGTGCAGGTATAGCTGGTTTAAGCGTAGGCAACATCTGGAAGCAAATGCATTCAGCTTCGCTTCAGCCAGCGGCAGTACTCTTTGGGCTTCTTTCCTCCCCATGGAGATGCCCCATGAACACCCGTGGCTTGCTCGATCAACTGCTCAAATCCGGCCAGGACCTGCTGCAGAACCAGGGCGGCAAAAGCCCCGCCGGCAAATCCGGCGGCCTTGGCGACCTGCTCGGCGGCAAGGGCGGTGGTGGCCTGGGCAGCCTGCTCTCAGGTGCCGGTGGCGGTGCCCTGGCGGCAGGGGCGATGGGCTTGCTGCTGGGCAACAAAAAGGCTCGCAAGTACGGCGGCAAGGCCCTGACCTACGGCGGCCTGGCGGCCCTCGGGGTGATCGCCTACAAGGCCTACGGCAACTGGCAGGCCAAGCAGGGCGCCGCCGTACAGGGCGAGCCGCAAACCCTCGACCGCCTGCCGCCGGCCCAGGTCGAGCAGCACAGCCAGGCGATCCTCAAGGCGCTGGTGGCGGCGGCCAAGTCCGATGGTCATGTCGATGAACGCGAGCGGGCGCTGATTGAGGGCGAATTCGTCAAGCTGTCCAGCGACCAGGAGCTGCAACACTGGCTGCACGCCGAGCTGAACAAACCGCTGGACCCGGCCGATGTCGCCCGCGCCGCCAGCACCCCGGAAATGGCCGCCGAAATGTACATTGCCAGTGTCATGCTGGTAGACGAAGAACATTTCATGGAGCGTGCCTACCTGGACGAACTGGCGCGCCAGCTCAAGCTTGATCCGGCGCTCAAGAGCGAGCTGGAAAACCAGGTAAAGATTGCCGCCAGTCAATGAAACCGGGCTAATGGCCAGTATCTAGCCCGTTTGGCCCGATCCAGCCGTTAAGTCAGCCGCAAATGCGCGCAGCCGCTGGGCTATACTCTGCCCATTTTTCCTGCTCGCGTAGAACACTTGAGGGCTGACTGTGAAAAACTGGACCTTGCGCCAACGGATCCTGGCGAGCTTCGCCGTGATTATCGCCATCATGTCGCTGATGGTGGTCGCCGCCTATTCGCGACTGGTGGCCATAGAATCCGGCGAGGAAGCGGTGCGAACCGACAGCATCCCCGGGGTTTACTACAGCTCCATGATCCGCAGCGCCTGGGTCGACAGCTATGTACTGACCCAGCAACTGGTGGGCCTGAGCGACCACCGCGAGATCACCTCGGCCGACATGGAGCTGTACAAGGGCTTTGAAGAGCGCCTCAAGCAGCACATGGCCAGCTACCAGGAGACCATTCGCGAGAAGGACGACCAGGCCAGCTTCGACCAGTTCGGACAGCTCGAAGCCGCCTACCTGAAAGCGGTGGATACCGTACTGGAAGCCTACCGCAAGAAGGATTACCCCGAGGCACAGCGCCTGCTCGCCGAGGTGCTGACCCCGGCCTGGGTCGATGGCCGCAAGCACTTGAACGGGGTGATCGAGCGCAACCGTCACTCGGCCGAATCCGCCACCGACTCCATCGTCAGCGCCGTGGCCACGGCCAAGTTCAGCATGATCGTCTCGCTGCTGCTGGCCATCGTTGCCGCGACCATCTGCGGCCTGGTGCTGATGCGGGCCATCACCGCACCGATGCAGCGTATCGTCCATGCCCTGGACAAGCTCAGCGGCGGCGACCTCAGCGTGCGCCTGAACCTGGACCGCAAGGACGAGTTCGGCGCGGTCGAAACCGGCTTCAACGAAATGATGGGCGAACTGACCAACCTGGTGTCCCAGGCCCAGCGTTCGTCGGTGCAGGTCACTACCTCGGTGACCGAGATCGCCGCCACCTCCAAGCAGCAACAGGCTACCGCTACCGAAACCGCCGCCACTACCACTGAAATCGGCGCCACTTCGCGGGAAATCGCCGCGACTTCCCGCGACCTGGTCCGGACCATGACCGAAGTCACCTCGGCCGCCGACCAGGCCTCGATCCTTGCCGGCTCCGGCCAGCAGGGCCTGGCGCGCATGGAAGAAACCATGCACCAGGTGATGGGCGCAGCCGACCTGGTCAACAACAAACTGGCGATCCTCAACGAGAAGGCCGGCAACATCAACCAGGTGGTGGTGACCATCGTCAAGGTCGCCGACCAGACCAACCTGCTCTCGCTCAACGCCGCCATCGAGGCGGAAAAAGCCGGTGAGTACGGCCGTGGTTTCGCCGTGGTCGCCACCGAAGTGCGGCGCCTGGCCGACCAGACCGCCGTTGCTACCTACGACATCGAGCAGATGGTTCGCGAGATCCAGTCGGCGGTGTCGGCCGGGGTCATGGGCATGGACAAGTTCTCCGAGGAAGTGCGCCGCGGCATGTTCGAGGTGCAGCAGGTTGGCGAGCAGCTGACTCAGATCATTCACCAGGTCCAGGCCCTGGCGCCGCGGGTGCTGATGGTCAATGAAGGCATGCAGGCCCAGGCCACCGGCGCCGAACAGATCAACCACGCCCTGGCGCAGTTGGGCGATGCCAGCAGCCAGACGGTCGAATCGCTGCGCCAGGCCAGCTTTGCCATCGACGAACTGAGCCAGGTGGCCACCGGCCTGCGTGGCGGCGTGTCGCGGTTCAAAGTCTGACCTGCCGATGAACGACCTACAGCCTCGCCGCAACCAGGATGCGGCCTCCCACGGCACCTTGTACCTGGTGTTTCGCATCGGCGACCAGCGCTTTGCCCTGGACGCCCATGAAGTCGCCGAGGTGCTGCCGCGCCTGCCGCTCAAGCCCATCGCCCAGACCCCGGCCTGGGTGGCCGGGGTGCTGGCGCATCGCGGCGCGCTGGTGCCGGTGATTGACGTCGGCGCCTTGAGTTTCGGCCTGCCGGCGCCGGTGCGCACCAGCACGCGCCTGGTACTGGTGCACTACCGTGCCGACCCGTTGCGCCCACACTTGCTGCTGGGGCTGATCCTCGAACAGGCCACCGATACCCTGCGTTGCGAGCCCGCCGAGTTCCAGCCCTATGGCCTGGACAACCAGCAGGCGCCTTACCTGGGGCCGGTGCGCGAGGATGCCCACGGCCTGCTCCAGCGCATTGGCGTGCAGGACCTGCTCAGCGCCGAGGTGCGCCAGTTGCTGTTTCCGCCTGAGCTGGCGGCGAACGGCGGGGGCCTGGCATGAGCGGCGAACAGCGCTTCTTTCGTTTTTTGCAGGATCGTATTGGCCTGGACGTTGCCTCGGTCGGCGCGCCGATGGTCGAACGCGCCTTGCGTCAGCGCTGCGCGACCCTTGAAGCCCGCGACCTGGATGACTATTGGCTGCGGCTGCAGCAGTCGAGCCAGGAGCAGCAGGCGCTGATCGAAGCGGTGATCGTCCCCGAAACCTGGTTCTTCCGCTATCCGGAGTCGTTCAATGCCCTGCTGACCCTGGCGCGCAAACGCCTGGCCGAGCTGGCTGGCATGCGCCCGCTGCGGATCCTCAGCCTGCCGTGCTCGACCGGTGAAGAGCCGTACTCGATTGCCATGGCCCTGCTCGACGGCGGCTTTGCCTCTCACAGCTTTCGCGTCGACGCCATGGACATCAGCCCCAATTCCATTGGCCGCGCCGAGCAGGCGCTGTATGGGCGCAATTCGTTCCGGGGCTCGCACCTGGATTTTCGCGAGCGGCATTTCAGCGAGACTGACGAAGGCCATAGCCTTGACGAGCGGGTTCGCCAGCAGGTCAAACTGCAGGTCGGCAACGTCTTGGACCCGGCGCTAAAAGCCCGTGAAGGCAGCTACGATTTCGTGTTTTGCCGCAACTTGCTGATCTACTTTGACGTCCCCACCCAGCAGCGGGTGTTCGAGGTGCTCAAAAGTCTGATCCACGAGCAGGGCGTGCTGTTTATCGGCCCGGCCGAAGGTAGCCTGCTGGCGCGCATGGGTATGCGTCCGGTGGGCATTGCCCAGTCGTTTGCCTATGTGCGCCAGGCTGCAATGGACCCGGTGCCGCCCAGCAAGCCGCTGGCTATCCCCCTGCCGTTGACCGTGCCGGTGACGGCGGCCAGCGTGCCGCGCCCGGCGTCGGTGACGCTGCGCAAGATCCAACCGATTGCGCCTGCGCAGGCAAGGCCCGCCGCGCAGGAATCGGCCGGCGAGTTGCTGGCGCAGATCGCCCAGTTGGCCAACGCCGGCAGCAGCGCCGAAGCCCAGGCGGCTTGCGCCCGCTATTTGCAGCAGTACCCGCCCACTGCCCAGGTGTTCTACTGGCTGGGCTTGCTCAGCGACACCGCCGGGGACAGCGGCGAGGCCCTGAGCCACTACCGTAAGGCGTTGTACCTCGACCCCCAGCATCCGGAGGCGCTGGTGCACCTGGCTGCGTTGCTGGCCTCGCAAGGTGATGTCGCAGGCGCCCGGCGCCTGCAGGAGCGGGCCGCACGGCGCGCCGACCGGGAGTCTGAACAATGATGGGTGACAACGACGTGCAACTGGTCGCCAGTGACGCCGCCAGCATCGATGACTGCTGGAACCGTATTGGCGTGCATGGCGACAAGAGCTGCCCGCTGCTCGAAGAACATATTCATTGCCGCAACTGCGATGTTTACGCGGCTGCGGCGACGCGCCTGCTGGACCGCTACTCGCTGTCCCAGGAAGCTCACGAACAGAGCGAGGTGCCTGAGCAAGCCAGTAGTGGCCGCTCGCTGTTGCTGTTTCGCCTGGGCGAGGAGTGGCTGGCACTGGCTACCCGCTGCCTGGTCGAGGTCGCACCGCTGCAGCAGGTACATTCCTTGCCGCACCAGCGCTCGCGGGTGTTGCATGGCGTGGCCAATGTGCGGGGTGCGCTGGTGCCGTGCCTGTCGCTGGGCGATCTGCTTGGCCTTGAAAGCCAGGCTGCGGCGCCAATCTCGGCGCGGATCATGCCGCGCATGCTGATCATCGCCGCTGCCGGCGGCTCGGTGGTGGTCCAGGTCGATGAAGTGGACGGCATCCATGGCCTGGACCCCCGTCGCCTGGAGGCCGAGCAGGGCGAAACCCGTTTTACCGCAGCGGTGCTGCAATGGCGCGGGCGCAGTGTTCGCGTGCTGGATGAAGACCAAGTGCTGTCTGCCGTGAACCGGAGCCTGTCATGACCCCAGAGCAAATGCGCGACGCTTCGTTGCTCGAGCTGTTCAGCCTGGAGGCCGAGGCCCAGACCCAGGTGCTCAGTGCCGGGCTGCTGGCGCTGGAGCGCAACCCGACCCAAGCCGATCAGCTGGAAGCCTGCATGCGTGCGGCCCACTCGCTCAAGGGCGCGGCGCGGATTGTCGGCGTCGATGCCGGGGTCAGCGTCGCCCATGTGATGGAAGACTGCCTGGTCGGCGCCCAGGAAGGCCGGCTGCTGCTGCGCCCGGAACATATCGATGCGCTGTTGCAGGGCACTGACCTGCTGATGCGCATCGCCACCCCGGGCGATGCCAGCATCGACGCTGCGGTTCAGACCTTCCTGGTGCAGATGGCCGCCTTGCTCGACCCCGGTGCGACACCCGCGCCTGCTGTCGCAGCGCCGCCGGCGCTATTGCCGGAACCGGAACCCGAACCCCTGGCGGTCGAGCCGCCAAGCGTAGAACCCGAGCCCGAGGTCGAAGCGGCGCCGGTGCGCAGTGGCAAACGCACGGGCGAGGGTGGCGAGCGGGTCTTGCGCGTGACTGCCGAGCGCCTGAACAGCCTGCTCGACCTGTCGAGCAAATCGCTGGTCGAAACCCAGCGGCTCAAGCCCTACCTGGCTACCCTGCAGCGCCTCAAGCGCATGCATGGGCAAAGTATCCGTGCCCTCGATGGCCTCAAGCAGCAACTGGAAAGCAGCGGCCAGAGCGCGGAAGTCCAGGACGCCCTGGCCCAGGCCCAGCGCCTGCTCGGTGAGACCCAGCAAATTCTGTTGCAGCAAGCCTCCGACCTCGATGAGTTCGGTTGGCAGGCCAGCCAGCGCGCGCAACTGCTGTACGACACCGCGCTGGCCTGTCGCATGCGCCCGTTCGCCGATGTGCTGACCGGGCAAAGCCGCATGGTCCGTGACCTGGGCCGTTCGCTGGGCAAGCAGGTGCGCCTGGAAATTGAAGGCGAGAAGACCCAGGTCGACCGCGACGTACTGGAAAAGCTCGAAGCGCCCTTGACCCACCTGCTGCGCAATGCCGTCGATCACGGCATCGAATCGCCCGAACGGCGCCTGGTGGCCGGCAAGCCACTGGAAGGGCAGATCCGCCTGCGCGCCTCGCACCAGGCCGGGTTGCTGGTGCTTGAGATCAGCGACGATGGCGGCGGCGTCGATCTTGCGCACTTGCGCCAGAGCATCGTCGAGCGCCAGTTGTCGCCCGCCGAAACCGTGGCGCAGATGAGCGAGGCCGAACTGCTGACCTTCCTGTTCTTGCCCGGTTTCAGCCTGCGCGACCGGGTCACCGAGGTGTCCGGACGCGGTGTCGGCCTGGACGCCGTGCAGCACATGGTTCGCCAGTTGCGCGGCTCGATCGAGCTGACCCAGACCAGCGGCCAGGGCAGTTGCTTTCACCTCGAAGTGCCGCTGACCCTGTCGGTGGTGCGCAGCCTGGTGGTCGAGGTTGGCGCCGAAGCCTATGCCTTCCCGCTGGCGCACATCGAGCGCACCCTGGAGCTGCCGGCCGAGGCCATCGTGCAGATCGAGGGCCGCCAGCATTTTTGGCATGAGGGCCGGCATATCGGTTTGGTCGCGGCCAGCCAGTTGCTCAACCGTCCGCCGAGCCAGGGTGAGGGCCAGAGCATCAAGGTGGTGGTGATTCGCGAGCGCGAGATGCTTTATGGTGTGGCGGTCGAGCGCCTGATCGGCGAGCGGGTGCTGGTGGTGATGCCGCTGGACGCGCGCCTGGGCAAGGTTCAGGACATCTCCGCCGGAGCGTTGCTCGACGACGGCGCGGTGGTGCTGATCATCGACGTCGAAGACCTGCTGCGCTCGGTGGAAAAACTCCTCAGTACCGGCCGCCTGGAGCGTATCGAGCGCGGCCAGCGTAGCGTCCGTGAAGCCGCGCGCAAACGCGTGCTGGTGGTCGACGACTCGCTGACGGTGCGCGAGCTGCAACGCAAGCTGCTGAGCAACAAGGGTTATGAAGTGGCCGTCGCAGTAGACGGCATGGACGGCTGGAACGCCTTGCGCAGCGAAGACTTCGACCTGCTGATCACCGACATCGACATGCCGCGCATGGACGGCATCGAGCTGGTCACCCTGTTGCGCCGCGACAGCCGCCTGCAATCCTTGCCGGTGATGGTGGTGTCGTATAAAGACCGCGAAGAAGATCGTCGCCGTGGACTGGACGCCGGGGCCGACTACTATTTGGCAAAGGCCAGTTTTCACGATGATGCCTTGCTCGACGCCGTCGTCGAGTTGATCGGGGGAGCGCAGGGATGAAAATCGCCATCGTCAACGACATGCCCCTGGCCGTGGAGGCCTTGCGCCGGGCGTTGGCATTCGAACCGGCCCACCAGGTGATCTGGGTCGCCAGCAATGGCGCCGAAGCGGTCAAGCTGTGCGCCGAGCAGTTGCCGGACCTGATCCTCATGGACCTGATCATGCCGGTCATGGATGGCGTCGAGGCTACCCGGCGGATCATGGCCGAAACGCCGTGTGCCATCGTGATCGTCACCGTCGACCGCCAGCAGAACGTCCACCGGGTGTTCGAGGCCATGGGCCATGGCGCCCTCGATGTGGTCGACACCCCGGCCCTGGGCGCGGGCGATCCGCGTGAAGCCGCAGCGCCGTTGCTGCGCAAGATCCTCAATATCGGCTGGCTGATCGGCCAGCAGCGCAGCACCCCGACCCGGGCCATGGCCGCGCCGGTGCGAGAAGCCGCGCAGCGCCAGGGCCTGGTCGCCATCGGCTCCTCGGCGGGCGGCCCGGCGGCCCTCGAGGTACTGCTCAAAGGCTTGCCCGGCAGTTTTCCGGCGGCCATCGTGCTGGTCCAGCACGTTGACCAGGTGTTCGCCGCCGGCATGGCCGAATGGCTCAGCAGCGCCTCGGGCCTGGCCGTGCGCCTGGCCCGCGAAGGCGAGCCGCCGCAACCGGGGCAGGTGCTGCTGGCCGGGACCAACCACCACATCCGCCTGCTCAAGAACGGCAACCTGGCCTATACCGCGGAGCCGGTAAACGAGATCTACCGGCCCTCCATCGACGTATTTTTTGAAAGCGTGGCCCGCTACTGGCGCGGCGACGCGGTCGGCGTACTGCTCACCGGCATGGGGCGCGATGGCGCCCAGGGCCTGAAGCTGATGCGCCAACAGGGCTTTCTGACCATCGCCCAGGATCAGCAGAGCAGCGCGGTGTACGGCATGCCCAAGGCAGCCGCCGCGATAGACGCCGCCGTCGAAATTCGCCCACTGGAGCGAATCGCCGCGCGATTGATGGAAATTTTTCCAAAATGACGATATGTATTGAGCCACGCCGGCTGGCCGGCAGTGACCAGGTGACAGCGCATGAATGATTTACCGCTCGACGGTTTTCCGACCATGAACGAAAACTCGGCAATGGTCCTCTTGGTCGACGATCAGGCAATGATCGGCGAGGCGGTGCGGCGTGGCCTGGCTCACGAAGAGAACATCGACTTCCACTTCTGTGCCGACCCGCACCAGGCGGTGGCCCAGGCCGTGCGGATCAAGCCCACGGTGATCCTCCAGGACCTGATCATGCCAGGCCTGGACGGCCTGACCCTGGTGCGCGAGTACCGCAACAACCCGGCCACCCAGGACATCCCGATCATCGTCCTGTCGACCAAGGAAGATCCGCTGGTCAAGAGCGCGGCCTTCGCCGCCGGGGCCAACGACTACCTGGTGAAACTGCCGGACAACATCGAGCTGGTGGCGCGCATCCGTTACCACTCGCGCTCCTACCTGACCCTGCTGCAACGCGACGAGGCCTACCGGGCCCTGCGCGTCAGCCAGCAGCAGTTGCTCGACACCAACCTGGTGCTGCAGCGGCTGATGAACTCCGACGGCCTCACCGGGCTTTCCAACCGTCGCCACTTCGACGAGTACCTGGAACTGGAATGGCGCCGGGCCATGCGTGAGCAGGCGCAGCTGTCGTTGCTGATGATCGACGTCGACTACTTCAAGTCGTTCAACGACACCTTCGGCCACCTGGCTGGTGACGAAGCGCTGCGCAAGGTCGCCGAAGCCATTCGCGCCTCCTGCGCCCGCCCCAGCGACCTGCCGGCCCGTTACGGCGGCGAGGAGTTCGCCCTGGTGCTGCCCAACACCTCGCCGGGCGGCGCGCGCCTGGTCGCGGAAAAACTGCGTCAGACCGTCGCGGCGATGAACATCGCCCACACCATGCCCGACCCCGACTCGGTGCTGACCGTGAGCATCGGCCTGGCGACCCTCACCCCGGGCATCGGCAGCCACTGCCGGCAGTTGATTTCGGCAGCGGACAAAGGCCTGTACCTGGCCAAGAACAACGGCCGCAACCAGGTCGGGGTGGATTGACAGCAGCCACCAGCGGCACGCTACAAGCTGGAAGAAAAACCGCAGCGCCGGGCATTTCTCCGGCCTCTTGTCGCTTGTAGCTTGCCGCTTGAAGCTCTAACTCCGCTATACTCTCCGGCTTTTCTACAGAATACGCACGAGAGCTGCCCGCCCATGGAAATCCAACCGATCCTGAACACCATCAAGGACCTGACCGAGCGCTCCGAGTCCATTCGGGGGTATCTTTGACTACGATCACAAGCATGACCGCCTGATCGAAGTCAACCGCGAGCTCGAAGACCCGAACGTCTGGAACAAGCCCGAGTACGCCCAGGAACTGGGCCGCGAGCGCGCCATGCTGGCGCAGATCGTCGACACCCTGGACAAGATGGCCAACGGCCTGGCCGACTGCCAGGACCTGCTCGACATGGCCGTCGAAGAAAATGACGAAGGCGCCGTGAGCGACGTCATGACCGAGCTGCAAGGCCTGGAAGAAAGCCTGGCCAAGCTCGAGTTCCGCCGCATGTTCAGCGGCGAGATGGACATGAACAACGCTTACCTGGACATTCAGGCAGGTTCCGGTGGCACCGAAGCCCAGGACTGGGCCAACATCCTCCTGCGCATGTACCTGCGCTGGGCCGACAAGCGCGGTTTCGACGCCACCATCATCGAGCTTTCCGAAGGTGAAGTCGCCGGCATCAAGGGCGCCACCGTGCACATCAAGGGCGAGTACGCCTTCGGCTGGCTGCGTACCGAGATCGGCGTGCACCGCCTGGTGCGCAAGAGCCCGTTCGACTCCGGCGCCCGTCGCCACACCTCGTTCTCGGCGGTGTTCGTGTCGCCCGAGATCGACGACAAGGTTGAAATCGACATCAACCCGTCTGACCTGCGCGTTGACACCTACCGCTCCTCGGGCGCCGGTGGTCAGCACGTAAACACCACCGACTCGGCGGTGCGTATCACCCACGTGCCGACCAACACCGTGGTGGCCTGCCAGAACGAACGCTCCCAGCACGCCAACAAGGACACCGCCATGAAAATGCTGCGGGCCAAGTTGTACGAGCTGGAAATGCAGAAGCGCAACGCCGCCTCGCAGGCATTGGAAGACAGCAAGTCGGACATCGGCTGGGGCCACCAGATCCGTTCGTACGTGCTGGATGACTCGCGTATCAAGGACCTGCGCACCGGCGTCGAGCGCAGCGATTGCCAGAAGGTGCTGGACGGCGACCTCGACCAGTACCTGGAAGCGAGCCTCAAGCAGGGGCTGTAAGCCGCACACCACCGCCGCGATGCCCGGCCGCCCGCCGGCATCGCGTGCCCTGCCCGAAAAGGGCAACGAATACCTGATGGAAAAAATGACGACATGAGCGACCTGAAGACCGAATCGCAAGACCTGCAACAGGAAGAAAACAACCTGATCGCGCTGCGCAAGGAAAAACTTGCTGCCGAGCGCGCCAAGGGTAATGCCTTCCCCAACGACTTCCGCCGTGACAGCTACTGCAACGACCTGCAGAAACAGTATGTCGACAAGACCAAGGAAGAGCTGGAAGCTGCAGCGATTCCGGTCAAGGTTGCCGGGCGCATCATGCTCAACCGTGGCTCGTTCATGGTGATCCAGGACATGACCGGGCGCATCCAGGTCTACGTCAACCGCAAGACCCTGCCGGAAGAAACCCTGGCTGCGGTCAAGACCTGGGACCTGGGCGACATCATCGCCGCCGAAGGTACCCTGGCGCGCTCGGGCAAGGGCGACCTGTACGTCGAAATGACCAGCGTGCGCCTGCTGACCAAGTCGCTGCGCCCGCTGCCGGACAAGCACCACGGCCTGACCGATACCGAGCAGCGCTACCGCCAGCGCTACGTCGACCTCATGGTCAACGAGGAAACCCGTCACACCTTCCGCGTTCGCTCGCAGGTCATCGCGCACATCCGCAACTTCCTGATGGCCCGCGACTTCCTCGAAGTCGAGACGCCAATGCTGCAAACCATCCCTGGTGGTGCTGCGGCCAAGCCGTTCGAAACCCACCACAACGCCCTGGACATGCAGATGTTCCTGCGTATCGCCCCGGAGCTGTACCTCAAGCGCCTGGTGGTCGGTGGTTTCGAGAAAGTCTTCGAGATCAACCGCAACTTCCGTAACGAAGGCGTATCGACCCGGCACAACCCCGAGTTCACCATGCTCGAGTTCTACCAGGCCCATGCTGACTACGAAGACAACATGGACCTCACCGAGGAGCTGTTCCGTGAACTGGCCCAGCTGGTTCTGGGCAGCACCGACGTGCCGTACGGCGACAAGGTGTTCCACTTCGGCGAGCCGTTCGTACGCCTGTCGGTGTTCGACTCGATCCTCAAGTACAACCCGGAACTCACCGAAGCCGACCTGCAGGACATCGACAAGGCCCGCGAGATCGCCAAGAAAGCCGGCGCCAAGGTGCTCGGCTTCGAAGGCCTGGGCAAACTGCAGGTGATGATTTTCGAAGAACTGGTCGAGCACAAGCTGGAGCAGCCGCACTTCATCACCCAGTACCCGTTCGAAGTCTCGCCGCTGGCCCGTCGCAACGACGAGAACCCGAACGTCACCGACCGCTTCGAGCTGTTCATCGGTGGCCGTGAAATCGCCAACGCCTATTCCGAGCTCAACGATGCCGAAGACCAGGCCGAGCGCTTCATGGCCCAGGTGGCCGAGAAGAACGCCGGTGACGACGAAGCCATGCACTACGATGCCGACTTCGTCCGTGCCCTGGAATACGGCATGCCGCCAACCGCCGGTGAAGGCATCGGCATCGACCGCCTGGTGATGCTGCTGACCAACTCGCCATCGATTCGCGACGTGATCCTGTTCCCGCACATGCGCCCACAGGCCTGAGCGAACTGAACAAGCCGCCTCCCGGGGCGGCTTTTTCATGCCTGCAAGAAATTCATCGATCGGATCCAACGTTTGGGGTAGACCAGCAGTGACTCCCGCAATGACTCAACAAGGCGCCGCCGGTGTGGCTACAGCGGTGGCCGAAAGCGTGCAGTACCAGGGCCGTAAGGCCAGCCGTGAAGGCAGCGAGCAGCGCCGCCAGCAGATCCTCGACGCGGCCATGCGCATCGTCGTGCGTGACGGCGTGCGCGGCGTGCGCCACCGCGCGGTGGCGGCCGAGGCCGGGGTGCCGCTGTCGGCCACCACCTATTACTTCAAAGACATCGAAGACCTGCTCACCGACACCTTCGCCCAGTATGTCGAACGCAGCGCGGCCTACATGGCCAAGCTCTGGGAGAACACCGAGGTGGTGCTGCGCCAGTTGCTCTCCCAGGGCGATGGCAGCCCGCAGTGGCGGGCGCGGCTGGCCGACGAAGTGGCGAAGATGACCACTGACTATGTACAGCGCCAGTTGCATAACCGCCGCGACTTCTTGATGGCCGAGCAGGCCTTTCGCCAGGAGGCGTTGCTGTGCCCGCGCCTGGCCGATCTGGTCAAACTGCACGAGCAGATTCTGCTGCGCGGCGCCGTGCAGATGCTGCAAGTGGTAGGCTCGCGTCAGCCACAACAGGATGCCCTGGTGTTGACGGCGATAATCGAGCAGATGGAATATCAGGGCCTGCTCGACGGCGAACAAGCCCAGGCTGAAGCGCCGATGCTCGCTATTCTTACCCGGTACCTGCATCTGGTCTTGGCGTCGGTGTAAGGCGCGAACCTATTTCAAGGAGAGGTTGATGAAAGCCAGAACCCTGCTGTTGGCATTGTCGTTCTTACTGCTTGGCGGTTGTCTGGTCACCTTCAATGAGCCGATCCCGGGCAACAAACCTGCGCCCAAGGCCCTGCTCGGCACCTGGACCAGCAAGGACGCCTGGGGCGAGCCGCTGACCCTGCAGATCAGCCGCAGCGGTGGCAACGCCTACAAGGCAGTGGCCATCGGCAAGAACAAGAAGCGCGACGAGTACGCCTTCACCGTGTCCCAGCACGGCAACCGCTGGTACCTCTCGGCCGGCGTGCCCAAGCGCCTGGGCGGCAACTTCCTGATCGGCGGCTTTGAAGTGCTCGATAACAAGGAACTGGTGGTCTACAACCTCGACGTCGAGCAGGTCAACCAGGCCGTGCAGAAGAAAGAACTCAGCGGCCGCAGCATCGAGGTGCCCGAAGAAAACGGCGAAGGCGTTCTTATCGACAGCCCGGCCGAGCGCGTCCTGGCTTACCTGGACGATCCGGCCAACTCCGACCTGTTCATCGAAGTGGCGCGCTTCAAGCGGGCCGGCAAGTAATCAGCGCAATTCAAGGAGTGTAGGGTGGACGAGTACCAGCAGACGATACGTGCCCTGTCTGATCGCATTGTCCTGGCGCAAACGCCCATTCGCGTGCTCGATGCGGTGAAGTGGGACGACAGCATCCGCCAGGGTTTCCTCAAGGCCAAGGGCAAGGAGCTGCCAGCGGTAGACCGCGCCTACTACCAGGGCCGGCCGCTGTCGTTCGACTCCGCCGCGGTCAAGCTCGAGTTCCAGAACATCGAACGCGACATCACCCGCCAGCTTGGCCAGTTCAACCCGGTCGGGCAGATCATGCGGCGCATGTGCAAGGAATACCGCATGGTGGTGCGCATGCTCGAAGCGCGCGGCACCGAGGATTTCGGTTTGATTTCCCAGGAGCTGTACGGCGCCGCCTCCGATGCCTTCCACGCCGGTGACCCGACCCTGGCCGACCTCGGCCTGATGCTCTCGGATTACCTGAACAACATCGACGGCCGTGGCGACCTCAAGGACGAGCCGAAGAACCTCACCGCCAAGCAGGCCGTTGAGATGCTCCAGGGCCGCCTGAACAAGGTGTTCAACGAGGCCGAGGACACCATCCGGGTGTTCGAGTCCGACGGTATCGTCGCCGACGCCGCCGCTGGTGCCGACTACATCAAGATCCGCGCCGACGCCATGTTCAACAGCCGCGATGTGCGCGCGCTGGAGGTTCACGAAGGCCTGGTGCACGTCGGCACCACCCTCAACGGCCTCAACCAGCCGATCTGCACCTTCCTGGCCAAGGGCCCGCCCTCATCGACCGTGACCCAGGAAGGCCTGGCGATCCTCATGGAGGTGATCGCTTTCGCTTCCTACCCTAGCCGTCTGCGCAAGCTGACCAACCGCACCCGCGCCATCCATATGGTCGAGGAGGGCGCCGACTTCATGCAGGTCTACGAGTTTTTCCGCGCCCAGGGCTTCGAGATGGCCGAAAGCTATGGCAACGCCAGCCGGGTGTTCCGTGGCTCGGTGCCCAACGGCCTGCCGTTTACCAAGGACTTGTCCTATCTCAAGGGCTTTATCATGGTTTACAACTATATTCAGTTGGCCGTGCGCAAGGGCAAGCTCGAACAGATCCCCTTGTTGTTCTGCGGCAAGACCACTCTTGAAGACATGCGCACCTTGCGCCAACTGGTCGATGAAGGCCTGGTGGAACCGCCCAAGTACCTGCCGGAGCAGTTTCGCGACCTCAACGCGCTGTCGGCCTGGATGTGTTTCTCCAACTTCCTCAACCACCTGAGCCTGGACCGGATTGAAGCTGATTACTCGAACATTCTCTGATGCATGGCGCAGGCCCCTGGGCCTGCTGCTGGTGTTGCTGAGTCTGAACGGCTGCAGTTCGCTGTTGTTCTATCCCGAACCAGGCCAGCCGTTCACCCCCGAGAAAGCCAAACTCGCGTACCGCGACGTAACCCTGACCGCCGCCGACGGCACTCGCCTGCATGCCTGGTGGCTGCCGGCCAAGGCTGGTGTCGAGGTCAAGGGCACGGTGCTGCACCTGCATGGCAATGGCGGCAACCTGGCCTGGCACCTGGGTGGCAGTTGGTGGTTGCCGGAGCAGGGCTATCAGGTGCTGTTGCTCGACTACCGCGGCTACGGCCTGTCGCAGGGCAAGCCTAGTCTGCCCGAGGTCTACCTGGATATCGCCGCGGCGCTGGACTGGCTGGACAAGGCGCCCGAGGTGCAGGGCACGCCGCAGATCCTGCTCGGCCAGAGCCTGGGCGGCTCGATGGCCATCCATTACCTGGCCGAGCATCCGCGCCAGGCCGAACGCTTCAAGGCCATGGTCTTCGATGGTGTGCCGGCCAGCTATCGCCAGGTCGGGCGCTTTGCCCTGAGCAATTCCTGGATGACCTGGCCGCTGCAGGTGCCGTTGTCGTGGCTGGTGCCCGATGGCGACAGTGCGATCCATTCGATCGCACGGATCAAGGCCCCGCCCAAGCTGTTCTTCCACAGCATCGACGACCCCATCGTGCCGCTGGTCAACGGCTTGCAGTTGTACCAGGCTGCGCCTCCACCACGGGTGTTGCAGCTGACCCGTGGCGGGCATGTGCAGACCTTTGCTGACAAGACCTGGCGCCAGGTCATGTTGCGCTTTCTGGACGACCCGAGCCATTTCAACGGGCTGCGGCGCCTGGCCGAAGTCCCCAATTACCCTGACGAGAAGTCGCAATGAGTGAAGAACGCAACGCCATCCCGCTGATCATTACCGGTGTCTGCAGCATCATCGGTACCGTCGCGGCCCTGTGGTACTACGGTTACCTGCATTTCGCCAAGCCCGAGGATGCGCTGCTGCTGTCCGACTTCACCATGCTCAAGACCATCCCGGGCGAGGACTACAAGATCTCGCTGCAGCCGGCCAGCCAGGTGGCGCAGTGCGTTGATGGCGTGCTGGTGTTGTTCGATACCGCGCAAAAGGGCCTGACTGGTGTGCTGGTCAACAACAAGAAGCAGGCGGTGCGCTGCCTGGGCCAGGAGACCCCGCAAGAAGTCCAGTAAGCCCCGGGGCTGCTTTGCAGCCCAATCGCCGGCAAGGCCGGCTCCCACAGGTTGGACGGCGTATACAGATCCATTTGTGGGAGCTGGCCTTGCCAGCGATGAGGCCGGCAACACAAACAAAAATCCCGCCAGACTCGGCGGGATTCTTGTTACTGCTCGGCAATCATCAGTTCAGCTGGCTCACCGAACGCGGCGCCACCGGTTGGTTGTCGTTGGAAATGGTCACTTCCACCCGACGGTTCTGCGCACGGCCCGAGTTGCTGGTGTTATCGGCAACCGGATACTCCTTGCCATAACCCTGGGCGACGATGCGCGCAGGATCTACCCCGGCGCGAACCAGTGCCGCGCGCACCGAGGCGGCGCGACGCTCGGACAGCGTCTGGTTGTAGTTGGCGCTGCCTTTGCTGTCGGTGTAGCCCTCGACGATCACCTTGCGGTCAGGGTTCTCCTGGAGGAACTGCGCCAGCTTGGTGATGTTTGGGTAGGCGCCGCTTTTGAGCGTGGCCTTGTCGAAGTCGAACAGCACGTCACCGAAGGTCACCAGGGTGCCGCGGTCGGTCTGCTTGGCGTTGAGGCTGTCCTGCAGCTTTTTGATCTGCGCATCGCGGGCATCAAGGCGAGCCTGGGCACGCTGGGCGGCAGCGTTTTTCAGGTTGCCTTCGGCGGTACGCAGGGCAATGGTCTGCTTGGCCACTTCAACGCGCTGGTTGGTCAGGTAGGCGAGCTGGTCGACTTTCTTCTCGTCTTCCTTGTCCATGTAGGCCTTGTCGGCCTTGTTCAGCCAGTCCTGGGCATCCTTGGTTTCAAGGGCCGCGACCTTGGCTGCCTGCGGGTTGCTCTGCAGGGCGGAGAAGTTGGTCCGGGCCGATTCCAGGTTGGCGTTCGGCTGCGTGGAGCAGGCGGCCAGGCCAACGCTCAGGGCCAGAAGGGCTGGGATCATCACGTGTTTACGCATAATGGTTCATCCTTTGATCGATTACGAATGCACGGGTCGGCGAGCGGGCGTCATTCGACGCTGCGCATGCCTTCCTCACGCAGGTCCTGAACACCCTGGCGGGCATCCTGTACGGCTTTCTCGGCCTTGGCGGCCTGGGCCTTGCGCTCGGCGACGCGGGCGTCCCACTCGGCCTGTTCGGCCAGGCGCTTGGCGTCGTCGTACTTCTTGTCGTGCATGGCGATTTCCGCCTGTTTCAGCTTGTCCTGCGCAGCCTTCATTTCGACAGCGGCGAACTCGGTACCGCCGGCGCTGACAGCGGAATTGACCGCCGATTGCGTTACAGCGTACTGCTCGGTGGGTGGGTTGCCGGCACAGCCGGCCAGGACCAGGCTGCTGCCCAGTGCCAGCGCGGCCAGCTTGAGCCCGCGCAGGTGAGTGGACGAGGTGTTTGCGGTGCGGGTCTTCATGGTGGTCAACTCCATTGGATCACTCCTGATGAACAACGAATTCCGTAACAGTCCATCGGCGCGACCCGTCAGTTTCGGGACTGCTCTGACCCGGTTCTGAAAGGGTTTTGCCGTGATGGCTATTGGCTGTGACCGAAGCGTTTTTTGAATAGTTCAGAAAAAAGTGCCGCTTGTTCGCGGTTTTTTCTGACTGATCGGTCAGTGGATTTTTCGTTGAACTTTCAGACCTGACCGCGGTACGCGAGCGCCTGCGCGGGCGCTCGCAGCGCGGGTGAAGGCGTGTCGATCACGGCTTGTCGGCGTCTTTGGCGCTGCTCATTTCGTGCAGATAGCGACGGGAAAGGGCGAGAAAACGCGGGGTCGGGCCGATGTCTTCATAGAGCGGATCACCTTCTTCATCGGTAGCAATCACCTGCGCGCCCTGAACATACGGAAAGCTCGCTTCGAGCTCTTCAAGCGCAGCCCCGAGCAGTTCGCCGAGCAGTTCTTCGGGCTGGCGCTTGGGGTACATCTCGGCCAACGCCGCCAGGCGCGCCGCCGCTTCCATGTCCAGGTGCAGGACATGGCCGGTGGGACTCAGCGAGCCTTTGGCGTGCTGTTCCCAATGCTGGGCAAGATCACGGATTTTCATGATGGTCTCCTGTGTGCCTGTGTTGAGCGTAGTTCAGCCAAATGGCCCAGCTCCGGCCCTGCCTTGATGCTCGGCCGCTACTGGGGCACTCTGGACCCAGAGCGGTTTTCCCGAATGCCGGAGACATGGCTGATGACTGATATCGATGTGCGCTTGCGTGAAGATGTTCATTTGTTGGGCGAGTTGTTGGGCGATACCGTGCGCGAACAGCACGGCGAAGCGTTTTTGCAGACCATCGAGGACATACGCCGCAGTGCCAAGGCCGACCGCAGCGGTAGCGCCGAGCAACTGAGCTCGACCCTCAATGACCTGGCCGAAGACCAGTTGCTGCCCGTGGCGCGGGCCTTCAACCAGTTTCTCAACCTGGCCAACATCGCCGAGCAGTATCAGCTGATTCGCCGCCGCGACGCCGGCCAGGCCGAGCCCTTCGAGGCGCGGGTGCTGCCCGAACTGCTGGCGCGGCTCAAGGCCGCCGGGCACAGCGACGATGCTCTGGCGCGGCAGTTGGGTAAACTGAGCATCGAACTGGTGCTCACCGCCCACCCGACCGAAGTCGCCCGGCGCACCTTGATCCAGAAGTACGACGCGATTGCCGCGCAACTGGCCGCCCAGGATCACCGCGACCTGATCCCCGCCGAACGCGAGCAGATCCGCGAACGCCTGCAACGGCTGATCGCCGAAGCCTGGCACACCGAAGAAATCCGCCGCACCCGGCCGACCCCGGTAGACGAAGCCAAATGGGGCTTTGCGGTGATCGAGCATTCGCTATGGCAGGCGGTACCTCACCACCTGCGCAAGGTTGACAAGGCCCTGCACCAGGCCACCGGCCTGCGTTTGCCGCTGGAGGCGGCGCCGATCCGCTTTGCTTCGTGGATGGGCGGCGACCGTGACGGCAACCCCAATGTCACCGCGCCGGTGACCCGCGAAGTGCTTCTGCTGGCGCGCTGGATGGCCGCTGACCTGTTTTTGCGCGATATCGATGCCCTGGCCGCCGAACTGTCGATGCAACAGGCCAGCGAGGCCCTGAGGGCCAGGGTGGGCGATTCAGCCGAGCCTTATCGCGCCGTGCTCAAGCAGTTGCGCGAGCGCCTGCGCATCACTCGCGCCTGGGCCCATGCCGCGCTGACCACTGCCCAGGCGCCGGGCCCTGAAGTGCTGCAGGACAACCGCGAACTGTTCGAGCCGCTGCAACTGTGCTTCGAATCGCTGCATGCCTGCGGCATGGGCGTGATTGCCGATGGGCCATTGCTCGACTGCCTGCGCCGGGCGGTGACCTTCGGCCTGTTCCTGGTGCGGCTGGACGTGCGCCAGGACGCAGCGCGGCACACCTCGGCGCTGAGTGAAATCACCGAATACCTGGGCCTTGGCCGCTATGCCGAGTGGGATGAAGAGGCACGCATCGCCTTCCTGCAGCAGGAACTCAACAGCCGTCGGCCGCTGCTGCCAAGCTATTTCAAGCCCCAGGCCGACACTGGCGAAGTGCTCGCCACCTGCCGCGAGATTGCCGCCGCACCCGCGGCCTCGCTGGGCTCCTATGTGATCTCCATGGCTGGCGCCGCTTCCGACGTACTGGCGGTGCAGTTGCTGCTCAAAGAAGCGGGCGTGCTGCGGCCGATGCGCGTGGTGCCGTTGTTCGAAACCCTCGCCGACCTGGATAACGCCGGCCCGGTGATGGAGCGCCTGCTGGGCTTACCGGGGTATCGCGCCGGGCTGCATGGGCCGCAGGAAGTAATGATCGGCTATTCCGACTCGGCCAAGGATGCCGGCACCACGGCCGCAGCCTGGGCCCAGTACCGCGCCCAGGAAACCCTGGTGCGCATCTGCCGCGAGCAGCAGGTCGAACTGCTGCTGTTTCACGGCCGTGGCGGTACTGTCGGGCGTGGCGGCGGCCCGGCCCACGCGGCGATCCTGTCGCAGCCGCCGGGTTCGGTGGCCGGGCGCTTCCGTACTACCGAGCAGGGCGAGATGATCCGCTTCAAATTCGGTTTGCCGGACATCGCCGAGCAGAACCTGAACCTCTACCTGGCGGCGGTGCTCGAAGCGACCCTGCTGCCACCGCCGCCGCCACAACCGGCCTGGCGCGCGCTGATGGACCAGCTGGCCGCCGATGGCGTCAAGGCCTATCGCGGCGTGGTGCGCGACAACCCCGAGTTCGTCGAGTACTTCCGCCAGTCCACCCCCGAGCAGGAACTGGGGCGCTTGCCGCTGGGCAGCCGCCCGGCCAAGCGCCGGGCCGGTGGCATCGAGAGCCTGCGGGCGATTCCGTGGATTTTCGGCTGGACCCAGACCCGCCTGATGCTGCCGGCCTGGCTAGGCTGGGAAGCTGCATTGAGCAATGCCCTGGCCCGTGGCCAGGGGCCGTTGCTGGCCGAGATGCGCGAGCAGTGGCCGTTTTTCCGCACACGCATCGACATGCTGGAAATGGTCCTGGCCAAGGCCGATGCCGATATTGCCCGCTCCTACGACGAACGTCTGGTGCAACCAGAACTGCGACCTTTGGGTGCACATTTGCGCGACCTATTGTCGCAGGCGTGCCAGGTGGTGCTGGGGCTGACCGGGCAGCCGGTGCTACTGGCACACAGCCCCGAAACCCTGGAATTCATCCGCTTGCGCAACACCTATCTGGACCCGCTGCATCTATTGCAGGCTGAGCTGCTGGCGCGCTCGCGCGGGCGCGAAGCCGCTCTGGACAGCCCGTTGGAGCAGGCCTTGCTGGTCACCGTGGCCGGCATCGCGGCAGGTTTGCGCAATACCGGCTGAGTTGGCAAAACGCTTTGCCGAGGGTTTGCCCAGCAAGAGCAGAATGCTTGTAAAGCAACAGGTTGCGCTCGGCGCAACCTGTGCTTCAAGTGGCCACAGTGCGTGGGTTTTTCCGACTTTCGACCGCTTGTGTGGCTTGCGGGCGCTGTGTATCTTGAGCAGCCTTTTGATCGAAATTACGATCATCACCCAAATTCCGGGATTGGCCCTGCGTGGCAAACCCACTGATTTGCTTACAAAAAAATGAGGAGCACGAGATGCGCGTAATTCTGCTGGGAGCTCCCGGGGCCGGTAAAGGTACTCAGGCAAAGTTCATCACCGAAAAGTTCGGTATTCCACAGATTTCCACTGGCGACATGCTGCGCGCCGCAGTCAAGGCCGGCACCCCGCTGGGCCTGGAAGCCAAGGCGATCATGGACGCTGGCAAGCTGGTCTCCGACGAGCTGATCATCAACCTGGTCAAGGACCGCATTGCCCAGCCTGACTGCGCAAAGGGTTTTCTGTTCGACGGCTTCCCGCGCACCATTCCTCAGGCTGAAGCCCTGGTGACTGCCGGTGTCGAGCTGGATGCCGTGGTCGAAATCGCCGTCGAAGACGAAGAAATCGTTCAGCGTATCGCTGGCCGCCGTGTGCACGAAGGTTCGGGCCGCGTCTATCACATCGTCTACAACCCGCCAAAGGTTGAAGGCAAGGACGACGAAACCGGCGAAGCGCTGGTGCAGCGCAAAGACGACACCGAAGAAACCGTGCGTCATCGCCTGTCGGTCTACCACGACCAGACCAAGCCGCTGGTGGACTTCTACCAGAAGCTCTCGGCTGCCAACGCTGGCAAACCGAAGTACGCGCATATCGAAGGCGTGGGCTCGGTTGACGCGATCACCGCCAAGGTCTTGGCCGCACTGAGCTGATCGACGCTCGGTAGTGCAGACAACGGCCCGCTTGCGGGCCGTTGTTGTTTATAATGCCGCTCTTTTTTCTTGCCCCTGGAACCCCCGATGACCACCTTGCTGGCCCTCGACACCGCCACTGAAGCCTGCTCCGTTGCCTTGCTGCATGACGGCAAGGTTTCCAGCCACTATGAGGTGATCCCGCGCCTGCACGCGCAGAAGCTGTTGCCGATGATCCAGCAACTGCTGGCCGATGCCGGCGTCACCTTGCAACAGCTCGATGCTATCGCCTTCGGCCGTGGCCCGGGCGCCTTCACCGGCGTGCGCATTGCCATTGGCGTGGTCCAGGGCCTGGCCTTTGCCCTGGAGCGTCCGGTACTGCCGGTGTCCAACCTGGCCGTGCTGGCCCAGCGTGCCATGCGTGAGCAAGGCGTGCAGCAAGTGGCGGCGGCAATCGATGCGCGCATGGACGAAGTCTATTGGGGTTGCTATCGCAACGTGGACGGCGAAATGCGCCTGCAGGGCAATGAGGCGGTATTGCCACCGGAGCAAGTGGCCTTGCCCGCAGGTGCCAGCGGCGACTGGTTTGGCGCGGGCACTGGTTGGGGTTATGCCGAGCGCCTGGCGGTCAAGGCCAGTGGCCAGGATGCCAGCCTGCTGCCTCATGCCCAGGACCTGCTGAGCCTGGCGACCTTCGCCTGGCAGCGCGGCGAGGCGATTGCCGCCGACCTCGCGCAACCTGTGTACCTGCGCGACAAGGTGGCCACGCCGAAAGCGCGCTGAGTGCAGCTCGTCGGTTATTCCCAGGCAAAATAAAACCTTTTGCCCGATCTGTGGTCCAGTTATCAATCGGGCATTAGCGAAGGATCAGCGATGCTGCTAAATTGCCATCACTGCTCCTGAGTAATCGCCATGCGCATAGACGGTTTTTCTTCTCAGTCCTACCCCATCAAGCGAGCCCCGCGCAAAGCGCCGGTGCGCACCGATGACGTGGACGACGAAGATCTGCCGGGCGAATTCGAAGTGCAGGCGCAAGCCGGCGCCAGCCACGGCCAGGCGCGCACCGGCGGCCTGCCGGCGCGGCCCCAGGACATGATCTTCCCGCGGGCGCGCAACAAGCGCACCGCCCATGCCCTGGCCAGTTACCTGACCACTGCCGGTTTCGTTGACTGGGAGATGGAAGTACTGGGGCTGGACCTGTACATTTGATGGATGAGTCTGTCCACGCTGCCCTATTTTGTCGGTTGTCCGTCCTGGAGTGAAAACGCCTGGCGCGAGTACCTGTACCCGGCCGAGGCTAAAACCAGCGACTTCCTTGGCTTGTATAGCCAGGTCTTCAATGCCGTAGAAGGCAACACCACCTTTTATGCCCGCCCGGCACCAGCGACCATTGAGCGCTGGGCGCAGCTGATGCCGGCGCATTTTCGCTTTACCGCCAAGTTCCCCGGCGACATCAGCCACAGCGGTGACTTGCACGCTCAACTGGCCGCCGCCCAGTCCTTCATCGAATTGCTCAAGCCCCTTGGCGCACGGGTTGCGCCGTACTGGTTGCAGCTGCCGGCAACCTTCGGCCCGGCACGCCTGGGCGAACTGCTGAGCTTTATCGACGAGGCTGGCGTACCCATCGCCGTGGAGGTGCGCAACGCGGCGTTCTTCAGCAAGGGTGATGAAGAGCGCCTGCTCAACCGCCTGTTGCTTGAGCGTGGCGTCGAGCGCATCTGTCTCGACCCTCGCGCGTTGTTCAGTTGCTCTTCACAGACGCCCGAGGTGCTCCACGCCCAATCGAAAAAGCCGCGCGTGCCGCCACGCCCGACCGCTTTCACCCAGCACCCGCAGATCCGCTTCATCGGCCACCCGGAACTGGCCGCCAACGAGCCGTTCCTGCTGCCGTGGCTGGACAAGGTCGCGGCCTGGATCGAGGAGGGGCGCAGCCCCTATGTTTTCCTGCATACTGCCGACAACCGCCTGGCCGCCGCCCTGGCCCGGCGTTTCCATCAAGGTCTGATGGAGCGCCTGCCGGGGCTTGTGGCCTTGCCTGAACTGGACCGCACGCCAGAGGCCGAACAACTCGGCCTGCTCTGAGCGCGTCCTGCCGCCTGCCCGGGAGCCGAGATCATGGATGTGCAAACCCTGCGTGCCGAAGCCTTCAAAGCCCTGCATGAGCGCGATGGCGCATTCGTCATTCCCAACCCTTGGGATGCCGGCTCGGCCAAGCTGCTGGCGAGCATCGGCTTCGAGGCGCTGGCCACCACCAGCGCCGGCCTGGCATTCTCCCTGGGCCGGCCTGATGCCGAAGGGGCGATGAGCCTGGATGAAACCCTGGTCAATGCACGGGCCATTGTTGATGCCACGGCATTGCCGGTAGCCGCGGACCTTGAGAACGGTTTCAGCGATGATCCCAAGGGTTGCGCCGAGGCGATCCTGCAGGGCGCCGCCGTCGGCCTGGTGGGGGGCTCGATCGAGGATGCCAGCGGCAATGCCGACGAGCCGATCTACAGCTTCCACCACGCGGTGGAGCGGGTCGAGGCGGCAGTTGCGGCTGCCCGCAGCCTGGATTTTCCGTTCATGCTCTGTGCCCGTGCCGAAAACCTGCTGCACGGTCGCATCGACCTGGACGACACCATCGCCCGCCTGCAGGCCTTTGCCGAAGCGGGCGCCGATGTGCTGTATGCGCCGGGCTTGCGTACGGCCGACGAGATCCGTCGGGTGGTCCAGGCGGTGGCGCCGAAGCCGGTCAACGTGCTGATGGGCTTGAGCGGTGTGCGCTTGAGTTTTGCCGACGTTCAAGCGCTTGGGGTCAAGCGCATCAGCGTCGGCTCGTCGCTGGCGCGGGCGGCCTATGGGGCGTTTTTCAACGCTGCGCAGCAGATTCATGATCAAGGCTGTTTTGACTACGCCGACCAGGCGCTGTCGTTCGACCAGCTCAATGCATTGTTCAGGCGCTGATCAACAATGCGCAAAGGATTGCTCGCGGTACTGTGTCTGATTCTGCTCGTTGCACTGGGCGTTGCCTGGCGCCTGGGCTGGCGTCTGCCGGATGCCTGGAACCCCTGGGCGGTGCTGGATGTGCGCCAGCCGCCGAACCTGCTTACGCCGTATAAATTGGGCCGCCTTGAGGATGATCCGCAGCTGTGCGAGCAAGCCCTGGCCACTTCCAGCCTGCGCTACCGCAAGCAGGCCGACAGCCCGGCCAATGCGCCGTGCCCCCTGGAAAACGTGGTGCGGGTCGAAGGCTCGTCGGTGCGTCTTAGCAGCAGCTTTATTGCCAGTTGCCCCTTGGCGGTGGCCTATGCGCTGTTCGAGCGTCATGCCCTGCAGCCGGCGGCGCAGCGCGCCTTTGCCCAGCCGGTGGTGCAGGTCGATCACTTGGGCAGCTTTGCCTGTCGCAACATGTACAACCGCAAGAATGGCCGCTTGAGCCAGCATGCCACGGCCAATGCCCTGGATATCGCCGGTTTTCGCCTGGCCGACGGGCAGCGCATCCAGTTGCTCAAGGATTGGCCGGGGGAGGGCGTCAAAGCGAAGTTTCTAAGGGATGTGCACGCCAGTGCCTGTGACAGTTTCAACACGGTGCTGGGGCCCGAGTACAACGCCGCGCACCGCAATCACTTTCACCTGGACATGGGCTTCTGGCAGATCTGCCGCTAGGGCTCAGGCGGCGATGCGCACGTTGTTCAGCACCACTGGGCGGGCCCAGCGATTGTCGAAGTCCAGTTGCGATTGCTGCACGGCCATGGTGGCTTCGTCGAAAGGCTCGGGCGCCTTGTCCAGCAGGTCCATCTCGAATTCGGCGATCGGCAGGTACAACGGTTTGGCCTGAGGTGCCGGGCCAGGCTCAGGCAGCGGGTGGCCCTGGCTCATGACCACCGGGCGTACCCAGGCGTTGCTGATATCCAGCTGGCGCTGTTGCTCGATCAGTTCGGCGGCGCTGAACGGCGGCGCGAGTTTTTCCAGCAGTTCAGGTTCGAGCTCGGCGATCGGCAGGAACAGCGGCTCGGGTGGGGCCAGTTCGGTGTCGTGCACATCGCACAGGCGCTGGTTGTGAATCTGCGCCAGCACCTGGCTGCCGCCCAGCGGCTCGCCGGTGACCTTGTCGAACTGCTCGGTGGCCACGGCCTTGGCTGCGTCCTCCTGACCTTGCTGCTCAGCCAGGGCGCGGGCAAAAAAGTCCTGCCACAGGTGGCTGACGCCGCCCAGTGCCTGGGTATTGTGCCGGCCATAGTCGCCGACGGGCGAGATATAACCTGAGTTGAGCTGAAGAATGTCGGTCATGGCAGTCGCAGAGGGTTCTGGTCTGGCAAAATAGCGAATACTTCATATATCGGCCGCGGCCGGCGATCATTTAATTTTTTTGAGTACAGGATTTGATGGTGGAGCAACTGGCGGACGGCGGCATCCGGGTCGAGGCATTGACGGCCGATTATCAGGCCCAGGCAGCCGAGTGGGCGCAGCGCCTGGCGTTGCCGCTGAGCGATGACAACGCAGGCTTCGCCGTGCAGGTCGGTGCCCATGGTTTGCAGATCCAGCAATTGGGCCCGCAAGCGCCGGGCCCGGTGCGAGTGGATTTCGTCGAAGGCGCGGCGGCGCACCGGCGGGTGTTCGGCGGCGGCAGCGGGCAGATGATCGCCAAGGCCGTGGGCATCGCCCAGGGCGTACGCCCACAGGTGCTCGACGCCACGGCAGGGCTGGGCAAGGACGCGTTCGTGCTGGCCAGCCTCGGTTGCCAGATGACCCTGATCGAGCGCCAGCCGCTGGTTGCCGCCCTGCTCGAAGACGGCCTGGCCCGCGCCGGCAGCGATGCCGAGGTCGGCCCGATCGTCGCGCGTATGCGCTTGCTCACCGGCAATGCCATCGAACACATGCGCAACTGGCAGGGCGAACCACCGCAGGTCATCTACCTCGACCCGATGTTCCCGCACCGCGACAAGAGCGCCCTGGTGAAAAAGGAAATGCGCGTGTTCCGCCCGCTGGTCGGTGACGACCTCGACGCCCCGGCGCTGCTCGAAGCCGCCCTGGCCCTGGCCAGCCACCGGGTGGTGGTCAAGCGCCCGCGCAAGGCGCCGATCATCGACGGGCCCAAGCCCAGCCACTGCCTGGAAGGCAAATCCAGCCGCTACGACATCTACCCGAAAAAAGCCCTCAAGGCTTAAGGCCGGTAGGCGCGCATGAACAGCGCCACCACTTCCTGCACATGGGCCTCGGCGGCCTCGGCATCCAGCGCCGGGGCATAGCCAAGCAACAGGCGGAAGTTGGCCGCGCCCTTGAGCAGGCAGAAGAAGTGCTCGGCAGCGTTGGCCGGCAATTCAATGCGCAGCAGCCCGCGGGCGTCCACCTGACGCAGCAGCGCCTCCATCTCGTGCAGGACCCGCAACGGGCCGGCCTCGAAGAAGATCTGGCTGAGCTTCGGGTCCTGATTGCCCAGGGCCATGATCAGGCGGTGCAGCTTGACCGACAGGTCGCTGCTGATCAGCGCCTGAAAGCCCCGGCCGATCTTCAGCAGTACCTGTTCCAGCGGCACCCCTTCCGGTAGCTCGAAAATCAGCTCGGGCAACTGCGCCGTGCAGGTAGCGACCACTGCCGAAGAGAACAGCGTCTCTTTGTCGGTGAAGTGGCTGTAGACCGTGAGTTTTGACACACCTGCCGCTGTCGCGACCGCATCCATGCTGGTGTTGGCATAGCCAAGGGTTAGAAACAGCGCCTTGGCTGCTTCGAGAATGGCCTGGCGTTTTGCCAGGTCCTTGGGCCGGCCGGGGCCGGTGGGAGCGGTGACTTTAGGCATGAGTGAAAAGTTACATATTCCAGTAAGTGCACATGGTACATCGCGACCGGCATTTCGGCGGGCAAATATCGACGCGCTGCTCCCGGCGTAAATATGGGATTTCTCTCGGACGCCTGCTTCCCCGGTCCGGTTCCCTGATTTAATATACCCGCCAGTATAAATATTCAAAGCGTCATTCGCGAAAGGTCATCCATCATGTTGCGCCATGCCTTGCCCCTCGCTTTGCCCGTCGGTCTCGTCCTGTTGCTTGCTGCCTGTGGGCAGCAAAGCGCACCGCAGACTTCCCTTCGTCCGGCCATGGTGGTGCAGCCGCAGCCGGCCAGTGCCGCTGCCGACAGTTACCCCGGCGAGGTGCGCGCGCGCTTCGAGCCGGAGCTGGCGTTCCGCATCGGTGGCAAGGTCAGCAAGCGCCTGGTCGAGGAGGGGCAGCGGGTCAAGGCCGAGCAGCCACTGGCCGAACTCGACCCCCAGGACGTGCGCCTGCAACTGGAAGCCAGCCGTGCCCAGCTCGCCGCCGCCGAAGCCAACCTGAACCTGGTCAAGGCCGAGCGCGACCGCTACAAGACCTTGCTCGACCGGCAGATGGTCAGCCATTCGCAATACGACAACGCTGAAAACCTCTACCGCGCAGGCCTGGCCCGGCTCAAGCAGGTGCGCGCCGAGTTCGACGTCGCCGGCAACCAGGCCGAATACGCCGTGCTGCGCGCGTCCCAGGACGGCGTGATTGCCAAGCGCCAGGTTGAAGTGGGCCAGGTGGTGGCTGCAGGCCAGACGGTATTCACCCTGGCCACCGATGGCGAGCGCGAAGTGCTGATCGGCCTGCCGGAGCAAAACTTCGGCCGCTTCAAGGTTGGCCAGACAGTGTCGGTGGAGCTCTGGTCGCAACCCGATCAACGCTTCAACGGCCGTATTCGCGAACTGTCGCCTTCGGCCGACCCGCGCTCGCGAACCTTTGCCGCGCGCATCGCCTTCACCGCCGGCAAGGTGCCTGCCGAGCTTGGCCAAAGCGCCCGGGTGTACATCCAACATGCCGAGAACATTCCCCTGGCGGTGCCGCTCTCGGCGCTGACCGCAGAAAACGGCCAGACCTACGTCTGGCGTGTCGATGCCAACAACACCCTCAAGCGCGTGCCGGTGCGAGTCGGCGCCTACGGTGAAAACAGCGTGCCGGTGCTCGAAGGCCTGAATGCCTCGGACTGGGTAGTGGCGGCCGGCGTGCATGTGCTCCAGGAGGGGCAACAGGTGCGTCCGGTGGACCGGTCCAATCGTGTGGTGAATCTGGCGGCCAAGGAGTAAGTCCCGATGGGTTTCAACCTTTCCGCCTGGGCCCTGCGCAATCGGCAGATCGTGCTGTTCCTGATGATTTTGCTGGCAGTGGTCGGCGCGTTGTCCTACACCAAGCTGGGGCAAAGCGAAGACCCGCCCTTTACCTTCAAGGCCATGGTGATCCGCACCAACTGGCCAGGGGCCAGTGCCGAGGAAGTCTCGCGCCAGGTCACCGAGCGTATCGAAAAGAAGCTGATGGAAACCGGCGAGTACGAGAGGATTGTCTCGTTCTCGCGGCCCGGTGAATCGCAGGTCACCTTCATGGCCCGCGACTCGATGCATTCGGCCGACATCCCCGAGCTCTGGTACCAGATCCGCAAGAAGGTCGCCGATATCCGCCACACCTTGCCCCAGGGTATCCAGGGGCCGTTCTTCAACGACGAATTCGGCACCACCTTCGGCAATATCTATGCGCTGACCGGCGACGGCTTCGACTACGCCGTGCTCAAGGACTACGCCGACCGCGTGCAGATCCAGTTGCAGCGGGTCAAGGACGTCGGCAAGGTCGAGCTGCTTGGCCTGCAGGACGAGAAGATCTGGATCGAGCTGTCCAACCTCAAGCTGGCCACCCTCGGCCTGCCCCTGGCAGCAGTGCAGCAGGCGCTGGAAGAGCAGAACGCAGTGAGCACCGCAGGCTTCTTCGAGACGCCGAGCGAGCGCCTGCAACTGCGGGTCAGCGGACGCTTTACCACGGTCGAGCAGATCCAGCAGTTCCCGATCCGGGTCGGTGACCGCACCTTCCGTATCGGCGATGTCGCCGATGTGCGCCGGGGCTTCAATGATCCACCCGCCCCGCGCATGCGCTTCATGGGCGAGGACGCCATCGGCCTGGCGGTGTCGATGAAGGCCGGCGGCGATATCCTGGTACTGGGCAAGGCCCTGGAAACCGAATTCGCCCGCATCGCCCACAACCTGCCGGCCGGCATGGAGCTGCGCAAGGTCTCCGACCAGCCGGCAGCAGTGAAGACCGGTGTCGGCGAGTTCGTCCAGGTGCTGGTCGAGGCGCTGGCCATCGTCTTGCTGGTGAGCTTCTTCTCGCTGGGCATGCGCACCGGCCTGGTGGTGGCCCTGGCCATTCCGCTGGTGCTGGCGATGACCTTTGCCGCCATGTACTACTTCGGCATCGGCCTGCACAAGATTTCCCTCGGCGCGCTGGTGCTGGCCCTGGGTTTGCTGGTGGATGACGCGATCATTGCCGTGGAGATGATGGCGATCAAGATGGAGCAGGGCTTCGACCGGCTCAAGGCCGCCAGCTACGCCTGGACCAGCACGGCCTTCCCGATGCTCACCGGCACCCTGATCACCGCCGCAGGCTTTTTGCCGATTGCCACCGCGCAGTCCGGCACTGGTGAATACACCCGCTCGATCTTCCAGGTGGTGACCATCGCCTTGCTCGCCTCATGGATCGCCGCGGTGGTGTTCGTGCCTTATCTGGGCGAGCGCCTGTTGCCCGATCTTGCCAAGCTGCACGCGGCCAAGCACGGCACCGCCGAAGGTGGCCCGGACCCTTACGGCACGCCGTTCTACCAGCGCGTGCGGCGCCTGGTCGGCTGGTGCGTAGAACGGCGCAAGACAGTGATCGTGGCGACCCTCGCCCTGTTCATTGGCAGCATCCTGTTGTTCCGTTTCGTGCCCCAGCAGTTCTTCCCGGCGTCCGGGCGCCTGGAACTGATGGTTGACCTGAAGCTGGCCGAAGGCGCCTCGTTAAGCAACACCGCCGAGCAGGTCAAGCGCCTGGAAGGGATGCTCAAGGAACGTGCCGGTATCGACAACTATGTGGCCTATGTCGGCACCGGTTCGCCGCGCTTCTACTTGCCGCTCGACCAGCAACTGCCGGCGCCGAGTTTCGCCCAGTTCGTAGTGCTGGCGAAAACCATCGAGGAGCGCGAACAGCTGCGCAGCTGGCTGATCGCCACCCTCGATGAGCAGTTCCCCGACTTGCGTTCGCGGGTGACGCGCCTGGAAAACGGCCCACCCGTGGGCTACCCGGTGCAGTTCCGGGTCACTGGCGAGCACATCGAGCAGGTGCGTGCCCTGGCCCGCAAGGTGGCCGCCAAGGTGCGCGAGAACCCGCATGTGGTCAACGTTCACCTGGACTGGGAAGAGCCGAGCAAGGTGGTCTACCTGAACATCGACCAGGACCGCGCCCGCGCCCTGGGGGTGAGCACGGCGAACCTGGCGAAGTTCCTGCAAAGCTCGCTGACCGGCTCGGCTGTCAGCCAGTTCCGCGAGGACAACGAGCTGATCGAGATCCTCCTGCGCGGTACCCAGCAGGAGCGCAGCGAGCTTGCCAACCTGCCGAGCCTGGCGGTGCCTACCGACAACGGCCGCAGCGTGGCGCTGTCGCAGGTGGCGACTCTGGAATACGGCTTTGAAGAAGGCGTGATCTGGCACCGCAACCGCTTGCCCAACGTTACCGTGCGCGCCGATATCTACGGTAAGGAACAGCCGGTTACCCTGGTTCAGCAGATTCTGCCGACCCTGGATCCGATACGCGCCGAACTGCCCGATGGCTACCTGCTGGACGTAGGCGGCACGGTGGAGGATTCCACCCGCGGGCAGAAGTCGGTAAACGCCGGCGTGCCGTTGTTCATCGTTGTGGTACTGACCCTGCTGATGCTGCAACTGCGCAGCTTCTCGCGCACGGTAATGGTGTTCCTCACCGCGCCCTTGGGGCTGATCGGCGTGACCCTGTTCCTGCTGGTGTTCCGCCAGCCGTTCGGTTTTGTCGCGATGCTCGGGACCATCGCCCTGTCGGGCATGATCATGCGCAACTCGGTGATCCTGGTCGATCAGATCGAGCAGGACATTGCTGCCGGGCTGGACCGCTGGCAGGCGATTATCGAGGCAACGGTAAGACGCTTCCGGCCAATCGTGCTGACCGCCCTGGCGGCGGTGCTGGCGATGATCCCGTTGTCACGCAGCGTGTTCTTCGGGCCGATGGCGGTGGCGATCATGGGCGGTTTGATCGTGGCGACGGCGTTGACGCTATTGTTCCTGCCGGCGCTGTATGCCGCGTGGTTCAGGGTCAAGAAAGCCTGAGGGCCTCATCGCCGGCAACGCCGGCTCCCACAGGTCCGGTGACACAGATCTATTGTGGGAGCCGGCCTTGCCGGCGATGGGCTGCGCAAGCAGCCCTTTGGGGCGAGAGGCTCAAAGCGCGCCAAACACCTTCTTGGCAATGCTCGTGGCCGCAGCAGCCGGGTTCTGGCGGAGGGTTTCTTCCTGCTTGGCAATCATCTCGAACAGGCCGTTGAGCGCCTGCTCGGTCACGTAGCCTTCGACATTGGCGTTCTTGGCGTCCAGCACGCCCAGGGTCGCTGCTTGCCCGGCGAAGTTGTTGTACTGCTGGGCCAGGCCGACCTGGTCGGTGGCTTTCTTGACGATCGGCAGGAACTTGGCGCGGATCTGCTCGCGGCTGGTCTTGCTCAGGTACTGGGTAGCCGAGTCGTTGCCGCCGCTGAGAATGCCTTTGGCATCTTCCACGGTCATCTTCTTGACGGCATCGACCAGCAGCGCCTGGGCCTGCGGTACGGCGGCCTCGGCGGCCTTGTTCATGCTGGTTTCCAGTTGATCGACCTGGGCGCCCATGCCGAAGGCTTTCATCTTCTTCGCCACTTTGCCCAGGTTGCCGGGCAGTTCGATGCGCACATCCGGGTTGTTGCTGAAGCCACCCGGGGTGCCCAGTTGTTTCACCGCCACCTGGGCGCCCTGGGTCAGGGCGTCTTTGAGGCCCATGGAAGCATCTTTTTGCGAGAGGTCGCCGAGCGACAGCGCCAGGGCGCTGGCCGACAGCAGCAGGCCGGCGCACAGGCCGGTGAAGGTTAGAGCAGGGCGGAACATGGCAGCATCCTTATGCGAAGGAAAAACATTCAATCAACGAACGGCATCGACCTTGATGCGCACCGGCTGCGGGTCGTTGCCATCAAGTTGCACGCCATGGTGCTCGGTGTTGATGAACAGCAGCTTGCCGTCCAGCTCGATCCGCGCGCTCACTGCATAGCGGTGGCCGGGCTTGACCTGGGCCGGGTCGTAGCTCAGGTGGAAGGGTAGCGGCACATTGCCTTTGACCGGGCCGCTCTGGCTGGCCAGGGTAACGGCAGGGGCGTCCATCAGCGAAACGTCCTGCAGGGCGACGCTCAGGGTAGCGGCGGGCGGCAGGGCGATGCGTTGCAGGTAAAAGACTTCGCCGTCGAGGCTGGCCTTGGGGGCTTCAGGGGTGCTGCTGCACGCGGCCAGCAGGCTGCCAAGAAGGATCAGGGACAGTTTTTTCATCAGTAGCTCCTTAGCGCCGGCGCCGCGGTTGCGGTCGCCAGGCGGTTCGATTCGTGTTGCTCCAAAGGCACTGGCCAGTATGGCTTATGCCGCGGTTTCGGTGGTTTCTTCACTGCGCTGCAGGGCGACCTGGCGAATAGACAGGCGCACCTCCGCCGACAGCACGCGCTTGGCCGCGCCCTCTGCCAGTTCGCTGAGTTTTTCGTGATACCCGAGTTTGCCGGTGGTATCCGGACGCAATACGCCTTGCTCGATCTGGGTCTGGATGAAGTGGCGGAACAGGGTCTTGTCGAAGAACTCCGGTGCATTCAGGCCATGCAGGATCGACAGGCGCTGGGCCATGATCACGCACAGGTCTTCCAGCTCTTCGGCACTCAGCGTGTGCTGGCCGCTGTTGAGCAGCAAGGCGGTGGCCATGTAGAAGCGCTGCAGGGTTTGGGTGATGGCGCGGGCCAGCAGGGTCAGCAGCACGAACTGCCGCGAACTCGGTGCCGGGCGCAGGTACACGCCGTTTTCAAAACGCAGCAGGCCTTGCTCGACGAACGCCTCCAGCCACTGGTCGATGACCGCGTCCAGCTCATCGAGCTCCCAGCGAATGAACAGCTCCGATTGCAGGTACGGGTACAAGGCCCGGGTGTACTGCAGGATCAGTTCGCGGCTCATCCGCGAACTGCTCTGGAAGAAGCTCGCCAGCAAGGCCGGCAGGGCGAAGATGTGCAGCACGTTGTTGCGGTAGTAGGTCATCAGGACGGCGTTCTGCTCGTCCAGGTAGAGGATCTTGCCCAGTGCGTCGCTCTGCTCGGCCAGCAGGTCCATGCCCTTGACGTGGCTGATCAGCGCCAGGCCATCGCCTTCAGGCAGCGTGGTGTGCGGCGAGTAGGGCACCTTGCGCAGCAGCGCCAGGTACAGGTCCAGCACCCGCGCCAGGGCGCGTTGGTCCAGGGCCAGGCGGCTGGTGGAGAGCAGCGCCAGGGCCACCAGGTTGACCGGGTTGATCGCCGCAGCCTCGTTCAGGTGCTGGGCGACCTTTTCGCCCAGGCGCGAGGTGGTCTCGTTGAGCCAGGCCGGGCGGAACTGCGGTCCGTGTTCCTGCTCGCGCCAGCCGGGTTGCTGCTGGTCGAGGAAGGCCCCGAGGCGTATCGGTTCGCCGAAGTTGACCGCCACCTGGCCGAAGCGCTGCTTGAGTGCGCCGATGACCTTGAAGATGTCGAAGATCGACTCTTTCTTCTTGCTCGCCCCGCGCAGTTCGCCCAGGTAGGTGCGGCCTTCGAGCACGCGTTCATAGCCGATGTACACCGGCACGAAGACGATTGGCGTGCGCGAGGAGCGCAGGTAGCTGCGCAGGGTGATGGCGAGCATGCCGGTTTTTGGCTGGAGCATGCGCCCGGTGCGCGAGCGTCCGCCTTCGACGAAGTACTCGACCGGGAAGCCCTTGGTGAACAGGGTATGCAGGTACTCGTTGAACACTGCGGTGTACAGCGGGTTGCCCTTGAACGTGCGGCGCATGAAGAACGCCCCGCCACGGCGCAGCAGACCGCCGATCACCGGCATGTTGAGGTTGATCCCGGCGGCGATGTGCGGCGGGGTCAGGCCGTTGCGAAACAGCAGGTAGGACAGCAGCAGGTAATCGATATGGCTGCGGTGGCACGGCACATAGATGACTTCGTGGCCCGGGGCGATGCCCTGTACCTGTTCGATGTGGTTGACCTTGATGCCGTCGTAGATTTTGTTCCAGAACCAGCTCAGAACCACTTCGAGGAAGCGGATGGCAGTGTAGGTGTAGTCCGAGGCGATCTCGTTGCCGTAGCGCAGGGCCTGGGCCTCGGCTTTTGCCAGCGGGATTTTCTCGCGCTCGGCTTCATCGGCGATGGCCTGGCGCACCAGTGGGTCGTGGACCAGGCCCTTGACCAGGTTGCGACGGTGGGAAATGTCCGGGCCGATGACAGCGGTCTTGAGGTTGCGAAAATGCACCCGCAACAGGCGCTGGGCCATGCGTACGGTGCGCTCGTGGCCTTTGTTGTGCTGCACCAGCTCGCGCAGATGAATCGGCGCCGAGAACTGCACGCGGGTCTTGCGCCCGAGGATCAGCACGGTGAGCAAGCGCCGCAGGCGCCCGGTAACCGCCCAACTGTCGGCGAACAGCAGCTTCCACGGGCTGGACTCGCTGGCCGGCGACTGGCCCCAGAACACGCTGACCGGGATGATCTGTGCATCTTCTTCGGCATGCTGGCTGATGGCGTTGACCAGCCGCGCCAGGGTCGGCGGGGCGCCGCGTTTGTCCTGGCGGCCGAGCCAGTCTGGCTCCGGGGTCAGGTAGAAGAACGCTGCAGGCTCGTGCAGGGTGCCGACGGCGACCGGCAGCACCGGGCGTGGCAGCCCGGCTTTGGTGCATTCGCGGTCGAGCACCGCAAGGTCGGTGAGCGACGGCGACTGCAGGGCGTAGAACACCGGCCGGCTGCGATCCAGGTTCAGGGTAAAGGACGACTGGTTGATGGTCTCGGAGCGAACCCACAGGTACAACAGGCGACGCAGGGCGCCGAAGATCAGGCGGCGCAAGGGGGAACGGGTCATACGGTGTGTGCTCTGGATGAGTTTTTTGAGTATTTGCTCAGTCGACTAGTGTGCCGTATCTGCGCAAGTTCAGCAAAAAGCGCCCCGGTCATGAAAATTAATTTAAGTGTGTCATATACTCGGTCCGCCGCTTGCAAGAGATTTCGGCAAGCTGCGTCGGCAGGGGGCCGTGACCCCTCTGCATGCAAGGCGATTCCAAAATAAAAATCCGGAGTAGTGCAGATGTCGTCTCGTGAGACTGGAAGTGTAAAGTGGTTCAATGACGCCAAAGGTTACGGCTTCATTCAGCGTGAAGGTGGCGCGGACGTGTTCGTTCACTACCGCGCCATTCGCGGGGAGGGGCATCGCACCCTGCTCGAGGGGCAGCAGGTCGAATACAATCTGACTCAGGGCCAGAAAGGCCTGCAGGCAGAAGACGTAGTCGGTCTGTAAGCGCCGGGCCACAAGCCTCGAGCCTGGGCCCAGAAGCGAAAAGGCCCGCCGCCGGACGACCGGGGCGGGCCTTTTCGAAAACGATTTTCAGCTGGTGCGCCAGGTGATTTCCTCTTCACCGTCGGCACTGATGCGGATCCAGCGATCGGCATCTTCTTCACCTTCTTCCTCGACCCAGCTGCCGGGTGCGCAGCGCACTTCGACGTTCAGCGCGGCAAAGGCTGCGCGAGCGCAGGCAATGTCGTCATCCCATGGCGTCTGGTCGCTTTCCAGGTAAAGACTGTTCCATTTGCCCACAGCCTTCGGTAACCAGGTAACTGGAATGTTACCGGCCCTGCACTTGTAGGTCTGGCCTTTCTGCTGCCAGTCGCTGCACGGGCCGAGCGCTTCGCTGAGCCAGGCAGCGATTTGCTTGTGGTCGACGTCGGCGTCTTTCAGGTAAATCTCGATATCGGGTTGGCGCATAGGGGCTCCGGGTGCGCTCAGTCTTGGCGCACAAAGTAATCGTAACGCATCGATACCGTGACCTCGAAAGGCTCGGCCTGGTCGATGACGCGCGCACGTTTCTCGGCGCTGGCACGCCAGCCATGAGGGGTCATGGCCAGCAGGTCGGCGCGGGCCTTGCTGTCGGCAAGGCTCAGGCGGAATTTCAGGGTTTCGCTATGGGCGTGCTGCATGCCCTCGGGCACCAGTGCCAGGTGCTTGTCGTCGCTGTAGTCACGCACTTCATCGTAGAGCTTGTGGCGCAGCTCGATCAGGTGCTCGTTGGTCGGGCCGACCCGCATCAGGCCGCCGCCGGGGCTCAGCAGGCGCAGGGCCTCTTGCCAGTCCAGCGGGCTGAAGACACTGGCGAGGAACTGGCAACTGCCATCGGCCAGCGGTACCCGGGCCATGCTTGCCACCAGCCAGGTCAGCGCCGGATTGCGCTTGCAGGCACGCTTGACCGCTTCGCGGGAGATGTCCAGGGCGTAGCCATCTGCCTCGGGCAGCGCTTCGGCGATCTGTGCGGTGTAGTAACCCTCGCCACAACCGATGTCCAGCCAGCGCTGTGGTGCGCGTTCGGCAGCCAGCTCAGCCAGGCGCCGGGCGACCGGCGCGTAATGGCCGGCGTTGAGAAAGTCGCGGCGGGCCTCGACCATGGCCTGGTTGTCGCCCGGGTCACGGCTGTTCTTGTGCTGCACCGGCAACAGGTTCAGGTAACCCTGGCGGGCACGGTCGAAACGGTGGCCGGCCGGGCAGGCCACGCCATTGTCGAGGGTGCTCAGCGCGGCGCTGCAGATCGGGCAGGTGAGCATCAGGCAAGCAACCGGGTCAGGGTCTGGTAGTAGATTTCGGTCAGCACATCGAGGTCGCTGGCCAGGATCCGCTCGTTGACCTGGTGAATGGTGGCGTTGACCGGGCCCAGTTCGACCACCTGGGTGCCCAGGGTGGCGATGAAGCGCCCGTCGGAGGTACCGCCGCTGGTCGATGCCTTGGTTTCACGGCCGGTGACCGCCTTGATGCTGGCCGATACCGCGTCGAGCAAATCGCCCGGCTCGGTAAGAAACGGCAGGCCCGACAGCGCCCAGTCCACGTGCCAGTCGAGCTGGTGCTTGTCGAGGATGGCGGCAACCCGCTGCTGCAGGCCTTCGACCGTCGACTCGGTAGAGAAGCGGAAGTTGAACAGCGCGGTCAGCTCGCCCGGCACCACGTTGGTGGCGCCGGTGCCGGAATTGAGGTTGGAGATCTGGAAGCTGGTCGGCGGGAAGAACGCATTGCCTTCGTCCCAGTGCTCTCCAGCCAGTTCCGCCAGTACCGGAGCTGCCAGGTGAATCGGGTTCTTGGCCAGGTGCGGGTAGGCCACATGGCCCTGTACGCCGCGTACGGTGAGCTTGGCACCGAGCGAGCCACGACGGCCGTTCTTGACCACATCACCAACCAGGCTGGTGCTCGAGGGTTCGCCGACGATGCACCAGTCCAGGCGTTCGTTGCGTGCGGCCAGGCGCTCGACCACGGCCTTGGTACCGTGGTGGGCCGGGCCTTCTTCATCGCTGGTGATCAGGAAGGCGACCTTGCCGCGGTGGTTGGGGTAGTCGGCGACGAAACGCTCGGTCGCCACCACCATGGCCGCCAGGCTGCCTTTCATGTCGGCCGCGCCACGCCCGCAGAGCATGCCGTCGGCATCGATCAGGGCGTCGAACGGATCGTTCTGCCAGGCCTGCACCGGGCCGGTCGGGACCACATCGGTGTGACCGGCAAAACACAGCACCGGGCCTTCCTGGCTGCCGTGAGTGGCCCAGAAGTTATCGACGTCTTCGATGCGCATCGGCTCAAGCATGAAACCGGCATCGCCCAGGCGTTGCATCATTTGTTTCTGGCAGTCGAAGTCCAGCGGGGTTACCGACGGACGGCGAATCAGGTCGCAGGCCAGTTCAAGGGTAGGCGAGAGGTCGGCTGGGGCCGTCATGGAGAACTCCGGGGGCAAGGCAGGGCACGAATTCGAGGGGGTTATCTTATAGCAAAAGCAGGGGTTGAGGACCTTGGATCTGCGCTGTTTGTCAGCGCCTCATCGCTGGCAAGCCAGCTCCCACAGGTTGGGTGTTTACCCGTCCTGTGGGAGCCGGCCTTGCCGGCGAAAGGGCGGCAAGGCCGCCCCCGGGTCAGGAGGCCTGGGCCGGCTGCGCGGCATCCACAGGCTTTGGCAGCGACGACAGCAGGGCCATGATCAGCGCCGCCAGGTACGGCAGCGACTGCACCAGCAGCATGGTCACCCAGAAGCGCATGTCGTTGCTGGGCAGGCCCTGGACCAGGTAGATCCCGGCTGCCGCGCCCCACAACAGCAACATGATGAACAGCTCTTCACGGGCTTCGGACAGCGCCACCAGCACGCCATGGCTGTCGGCGTTCTTCGGCGTGCGGAAAAACGGGATGCTGCTGGTGAAGAAGCCGTACAGCACCGCCTTGGCAATGGTGTGCGACAGCGCAAGGCCCGCCAGGGCCGCGGCGAAGGCGTCCTTGAGGTTCACGCCCACCGCGCGGCGGTAGAGGAACACGATTTTGCCGACCTTGAACACGAACAGCGCCAGCGGCGGAATCGCGAAGATCAGCAGCGGCGGGTCAACCCGTTGCGGCACGATGATCATCGCCGCCGACCACAGCAGGGCGCCAACGGTGAAGAAGATGTTCATGCCATCGGCAATCCACGGCAGCCAGCCGGCGAGGAAGTGGTAACGCTGGCCACGGGTCAGTTCCGAGTCCTTGCCGCGCAACAGGCTTGCGGCATGGCGCTTGATGATCTGGATGGCGCCATAGGCCCAGCGAAAGCGCTGCTTCTTGAAGTCGATGAAGGTGTCGGGCATCAGGCCCTTGCCGTAACTCTCGTGGGAATACGCCGCCGAGTAGCCTTTCTCGAACACCCGCAGGCCGAGTTCGGCGTCTTCGCAAATGCACCAGTCGGCCCAGCCCAGCTCTTCGAGCACCGAGCGCCGGGTCATGGTCATGGTGCCGTGCTGGATGATCGCGTCACGGTCGTTGCGGGTGACCATGCCGATATGAAAGAAGCCCTTGTACTCGCTGTAGCACAGCTTCTTGAAGGTGCTTTCGTTCTGGTCGCGGTAGTCCTGGGGTGATTGCACCACGGCGATCTTCGGATCGGCGAAGTGCGGCACCATGTGCTTGAGCCAGTTGCGGTCAACGCAGTAGTCCGAGTCGATCACCGCGATCACTTCGGCGTCCTTGGCGGTATGCGGGATCAGGTAGTTCAACGCGCCGCCCTTGAAGCCGGCCAGGGGCGCGACGTGGAAGAACTTGAAGCGCTCGCCGAGCATTTCGCAGTGCGCCTTGATCGGCTCCCACACCGCCGGGTCTTTGGTGTTGTTGTCGATGATCAGGACTTCGTAGTCCGGATAATCCAGCGCGGCCAGGGCATTGAGGGTCTGTTTGACCATCTCCGGCGGCTCGTTGTAGCACGGTACATGCACCGAGACTTTCGGTCGGTAGGCGGCGTCGGCCTGCACCGGCAGGAACTCCCGGCGACGCTTGTGAATCCACACCGCTTCGGCCAGTTCATGGGCCTCGGTGAGCAGCACGATAAACACCCCAAGGGCGCCGAGGGCGAGCAAAAAGCCCACGGTCAGGCTGAACCAGGTGCTGTATTGCTGGCTGTAGTCGTAGCCGATCCACACCAGTACTGAACCGCACAGGAAGGCGATGAAGGTCAGGAAGGTCCGGCCGCGCTGGCGCAGCGCCGAGCCGTCGATCAGCAGCAGGGTCAGCGAGAGCATCGCCAGTACCACTGAACCGACCGCCAGCACGCGCCATTGCGGGATGGCCACTACCGGGCCTTCGAAGTTGAATTTCTGCTGGCGGGCAGCGTTGAACACGCCCCAGTAGGCGCCCACCGAGCCTTCGTCGCTGGCCTTCCACGGCTGGTCGTAGGCTTCAATGACAAAGTAGTTGTAACCCTGGCGGTTTAGCTTGTTGACCAGGGTGCGCAGGTAGATGGCCTGATCGGCCTGAGTGGCATCGGCACCGCCGCGCATGCGGCCGTTGCTCGGCCAGCCGACTTCAGACAACAGCAGTGGTTTGCGTGGGAATTGTTGCTTGAGGTCGCGGGCACGATCCAGCACGAACTGGCCGGCATCCTTCATCGGGATGAACTCCCAGTACGGCAGGATGTGCGCAGCCACCAGGTCGGCGTGCTTGGCCAGCTCAGGATGGTCTTTCCAGATGTGCCACTGTTCACTGGTGGTCACCGGGACTTTCACTGCGGCGCGAACACGATCCATATACTGGATCAGCGCCTCTGGGGTGATCTCCTTGCGAAACAGCGCTTCGTTGCCGACCATCACCCGCACGACACTGCGCGAGCTGTTGGCCAGTTCGATGGCTTTCTCGATTTCCCGCTCGTTGCGCTCAAGGTCCGGGCTGATCCACACCCCCAGGGTCACACGCAGGCCGAACTCTTCGGCCAGGCGCGGAATCTGCGCCTGGGTGCCTTCCACCGTATAAATGCGGATGCTGTCGGTCAGCTTGCTGAGCTGCTCCAGGTCCTGGCGCAGTTCGTCTTCGCTAGGATACTGGCCCTTTTGCGGGCTCTCGCCCTGGCGGAACGGCGAATAGGAGAAACCGGAAATCTGCTCCGGCCAGTTGGGGGCGGAAACCGGGCGGTTGATCAGCGCCCAGAACCCGGTGAATAGCGCGGCGATAGCCATGACTATTACCAGGTTGATACCAAATTTACGCGATGACATAGATAGTTCGGGTTCCGAAAGGTGGAACGGGCGGGCGCCTGAGGGCGCTAATCCTGCGTGCAACCTGCCCAGGCTGTGTGGGATCAGGTCGGTGGCAGAAGATTGGATTGGCTTCAGGAGCTGAAGTTCTTAGCCCGTACTTTTGTCGTACAAGTCTTTGGATTGCATAGGACATTAAAGCAGGATTACAACTACCTTTACCAATGCATGACTCGGGCGGCGGTCACAGCAGGGTGCCATCGCGTCGCAAGAGGCCTATAATGCGCGCCGGTTTTTTCGGGGTTGGGCCATGAGTACAGAAGATCCACGCTTTGCCGGTGTTGCCCGGTTATACGGTGACAACGGCCTGCAGCGCCTGCGCGAGGCCCATGTGGCCATCGTCGGTATTGGCGGGGTCGGCTCCTGGGCGGCCGAAGCCATGGCCCGTAGCGGCGTGGGCGAAATTTCGCTGTTCGACCTCGATGATGTCTGCGTCAGCAACACCAACCGCCAGTTGCATGCCCAGGAAGGCAATATCGGCCGGGCCAAGGCCGAGGTCATGGCCGAGCGTCTGCGTGCGATCAACCCGGCGTGCAAGGTGCATGCGGTGGTGGACTTCGTCACCAAGGAAACCCTGCCCGAGTACATCGGCGAGCATATCGATTGCGTGATCGACTGCATCGACAGCGTGATGGCCAAGGCCGCACTGATCGGCTGGTGCAAGCGCCACAAGGTCACCATCATCAGCACTGGTGGTGCCGGCGGGCAGATCGACCCGACCCAGATCCGCGTCGCCGACCTGAACAAGACCTTCAACGATCCGCTGGCCTCGCGGGTGCGTTCGACCCTGCGTCGCGACTATGGCTTTTCTCGCACGGTAACCCGCAACTACAGCGTGCCCTGCGTGTTTTCCACCGAACAGCTGCGTTACCCCAAGGGCGACGGAAGCGTCTGCTTGCAGAAGAGTTTTGTCGGCGAAGGGGTGAAGCTGGACTGCTCCGGCGGCTTCGGCGCGGTGATGATGGTCACCGCGACCTTCGGCATGGTTGCCGCTAGCAAGGCGGTGGAAAAACTCGTGGCCGGCGCCCGACGCCCGTCCGAGCGCCAGGCTCAGGTGCCTGCCGCAAGCTGAGCCATGCGTTGCAGCACGGCGTTCAGGCCGTTGCTGCGCGAGGGCGAGAGCTGGCGGCCCAGGCCCAGTTGATTGAACCAGGCGGGCAGGTCCAGTTGCGCAAGCTCAGCGCTGGACAACCCTTCGACCCGCACCAGCAGCAGCGCCAGCAAGCCGCGGATGATCCGCGCATCGCTGGCACCCTTGAAGCGCCACTGACCGTCCTGCTGCTCGGCCACCAGCCAGACCTGGCTTTCGCAGCCATGGACTCGGTTGGCTTCGGACTTTTCTTCTTCGCTCAAGGGCGCCAGGCGCTCGCCCCATTGCATCAGCAGGCGCGCGCGCTGTTCCCAGCCAGCCGCCTGTTCGAAGGCATCCAGGGCTTGCTGTGCCGCGACAGGAAGGCTCATCGCAGCAGCTCCAGGGCTTGATCCAGGGCGTCGAAGAAGCGCTGCAGATCGTCGGAGTCGTTGTACAGGCCCAGGGACACGCGGATCGCACCGTCCAGGCCCAGGCTTTTCAGTAGCGGCATGGCGCAGTGATGGCCGGCGCGCACGGCGATGCCCTGTTCGGTGAGCATATGGGCCAGGTCGGCGTTGTGCACGCCCTCGACCACGAAGCTGGCCAGGGCGACTTGCGGCTGGCCAAGCAGGCGGATGCCTTCGCGGTCGTTGAGGCCGCGCAGCAGGTGGCGGTGCAAGCCCGCTTCGTGCTCGGCGACCGCGTTGGCATCCAGGCCGGCCAGGTAATCGAGGCTTGCCCCTAGGCCGATCACGCTGGCAATCGGCGGGGTACCGGCCTCGAAACCCAGGGGCGCCGGGCGAAAGCTGGCGCTGTGGTAATCGGCAATTTGCACCATCTCGCCGCCGAACTGCCAGTGCCGCAGGCGCGCCAGGGCTTCACTGCGACCGTAGAGCACGCCAACGCCGTCAGGGCCATAGAGCTTGTGGCTGGAGAATACATAGAAGTCGCAGCCCAGTTGGCGTACGTCGTGACGGCCGTGGACCACGCCCTGGGCACCGTCGACCACGGTCAGCGCACCTTGGGCCTGGGCGTGCGCCAATAGCGGCTCCAGCGGCTGCCAGGCGCCGAGTACGTTGGACAACTGGCTGACCGCCAGCACCCGGGTACGCGGGCCAATCAGGTGCAGGGCGATAGTGAGGTCGATCAGGCCGCGGCTGTCCAGCGGCAGGACCACCAGCCTGAGCCCGCGACGCTGGGCCAGCTGCTGCCAGGGCAGCAGGTTGGCGTGGTGCTCAAGGGCGCTGATGGCAATTTCGTCACCAGCCTCGAACAGTGGCTCAAGCCCGTAGGCGAGCAGGTTCAGGGCCGAGGTGGCGCCGTGGGTGAAGACAATCTGCTGGCTGTCGGCGGCGTTCAGCCAGCCGGCGACCTTGTCGCGGCTGCGTTCGAAGGCCTGGGTGGCCAGGGCGCCGGGCAAGTGTTGGGCACGGTGCACATTGGCAGCACCGTGGCCGTAATAGTGGCTCAGGGCATCGAGCAGGATTTGCGGTTTTTGCGTGGTAGCGGCGCTGTCCAGGTAGGTCTGGTGCTGGCGTTGCAGGGCGTCGATGGCTGGAAAGTCAGCGCGCCAGGGGGAGGGCTGGAACATGATGATCGGACCTGAAAATCGGGCCTGGCGTTAGGCCAGACCCGATGGTACCACTTAGTTGTGGGCGTGCAGCGCTTCGTTCAGCTCGATGGCCGACTTGTGGGTCTTGCACTCCACGGCGCCGTTGAGCGAGTTGCGGCGGAACAGCAGGTCGGTCTGGCCAGCCAGGTCACGGGCCTTGACGACCTTGACCAGTTGGTTGTTCTCGTCCAGCAGGTTCACCTTGGTGCCAGCGGTGATGTACAGGCCGGCTTCGACGGTGTTGCGATCGCCCAGCGGGATGCCGATACCGGCGTTGGCACCGATCAGGCAGCCTTCGCCAACCTTGATGACGATGTTGCCGCCACCGGACAGGGTGCCCATGGTCGAGCAGCCGCCGCCCAGGTCCGAACCCTTGCCGACGAAGACGCCCGCGGAAACGCGGCCTTCGATCATGCCCGGGCCTTCGGTGCCGGCGTTAAAGTTGACGAAGCCTTCGTGCATGATGGTGGTGCCTTCGCCGATGTAGGCACCCAGGCGCACACGGGCGCTGTCGGCGATACGCACGCCGGCAGGGACGACGTAGTCGGTCATTTTCGGGAACTTGTCTACCGAGAATACTTCCAGCAACTCGCCCTTCAGCCGCGCTTCCAGTTGCTGCTCGGCAAGCTCGGCCAGGTCGACGGCGCCCTGGCTGGTCCAGGCAACGTTTGGCAGCAGCGGGAAGATCCCGGCCAGGTTCAGGCCATGTGGCTTGACCAGGCGGTGCGAGAGCAGGTGCAGCTTCAGGTAGGCTTCCGGGGTGGAGGTCAGTGCGGCGTCTTCAGCCAGCAGGGTGACCACCAGCGGCTTGTTGCTTTCGGCCAGGCGGGTCAGCAGCGCGGCCTGGGCGGCGTCGACGCTTTTGAGGGCTTCGGCCAGCTGCGCGGCCTGGCTGGTGCTGAAGGCGATCGCCTGGTTGCCGCCTTCATAGCCCAGGACCGGGGCGATGGCAGCGACCAGTTCGGCAGCCGGGTTGATCAGCGGTTGGGCGTAGAAGACTTCCAGCCAGGCGCCTTGACGGTTCTGGGTGCCGACACCGAAGGCCAGGCTGAACAGGGTAGTGGACATGCAGTTACCTCTTGCGAAATTGAATGAAAGCTCGGCGCCGGGTTACTGAAGGGCGGCCGCGTACAGATCAGGCTTGAAGCCAACCAGGGTCCGCTTGCCGAGGTCGAGCACAGGGCGCTTGATCATCGACGGCTGGGCCAGCATCAGTTCGATGGCCTTGGCCTGGTCGAGATCGGCCTTCTGGGCGTCGTCGAGTTTGCGGAACGTGGTGCCGGCACGGTTGAGCACTGTTTGCCAGCCATGTTCATCACACCAGCGCTCAAGGCTCTCACGGTCGATACCCTGGGTCTTGTAGTCGTGGAAATCGTAGCCCAGGCCCTGCTCTTCGAGCCAGGTGCGGGCTTTTTTCATGGTGTCGCAGGCCTTGATTCCATAAAGGTGCAATGGCGTGTCGCGTTTGGTCATGTCTTGCCCCCCTGGGAAAAAATGGTGAAGGATTATGCCATGGTCGGCGGCGTTGGGTTGGCGTTGCCATGGCTCTTTGTAGCATTGTGTTACAGGTTCTGGGCGGTTCTGCGACTTTTGTGCAGCGGTGCGCCGGCAGCCTAAGCGGCTAATATGTCGTTTCAATGGCAAAACCGTGCCCAGGCCCGCATAAGTTATTGAATGCGTTTGAATTGAACAGGACTCGCCGAATGCAATCAGCCTACACCGTTCTCATCCTGCTGATGCTGGTGAGTGTTTCCAAACTGGTCGGGCGAATGATCCCGCTGCCGTTGCCGCTGGTGCAGATCGCCGCTGGCGCCCTGCTGGCGTGGCCTACCCTGGGCCTGCACGTGGCGCTGGACCCGGAATTGTTTCTATTCCTGTTTTTGCCGCCGCTGCTGTTTTCCGATGGCTGGCGAATGCCCAAACGTGACCTGTGGAAGTTGCGCGGGCCGATTCTGACCCTGGCCGTTGGCCTGGTACTGTTTACTGTGGTCGGGGCCGGCTATTTCATTCACTGGATCTTGCCGAGCATTCCGTTGCCAGTGGCCTTTGCCCTGGCTGCCGTACTGTCGCCCACCGATGCCGTGGCGGTCTCGGCCATCACCCAGGACCGCTTGCCGACCCCCTTGATGCACATGCTCCAGGGCGAGGCGCTGATGAACGACGCTTCCGGCCTGGTGACCTTCAAGTTCGCCCTGGCTGCGGCAATCACTGGCGTGTTCTCGCTGGCCGAGGCCAGCCTGACCTTCGTGCTGGTCGCCGTCGGCGGCCTGGCCATTGGTGTGGCCCTGAGCTGGCTGGTCGGCCGCCTGCGCGCCTGGATGATTGCCCGCGGCTGGGATGACCCGGCCACTCATGTGGTGTTCATGCTGCTGTTGCCGTTTGCCGCCTACGTGCTGGCCGAACGCCTGGGCGCCTCCGGGATTCTATCGGCGGTAGCGGCAGGGATGATGCAAAGCTGGCTCGACCTGCTGCCACGGCAGACCAGCACGCGCCTGCTCAACCGCAGCGTCTGGTCGCTGCTGGAGTTCGCCTTCAATGGCCTGATCTTCCTGCTGCTGGGTTTGCAACTGCCCGACATCATCAAGGCGGTGACCAGCCACGAAGCCTCGCTGTGGCCGACCTTGCTGTGGCGCTGCCTGGATGTGCTGGCGATTTTCGCGGTACTGCTGGCCTTGCGCTTTATCTGGGTGCAGAGCATCTGGCGCCTGATCGGGGTGATCCGCCGCTGGCGCGGTAAGGAAGACCTGGTGCTGATGCCCAATGCCCGCTCCTGCTGGCTGTTGACCGTGGGTGGTGTGCGCGGTGCAGTGACTCTGGCCGGTGTGATGTCGGTGCCGCTGCTGATTAGCGCCGGCAAGGACTTCCCGGAGCGCGATCTGCTGATTTTCATCGCTGCCGGGGTGATTCTGCTGTCGCTGGTGGCGGCGTGCGTTGCTTTGCCGTTGCTATTGCGCGGGGTGACCAAGAGCCCGGATGACGCCCTGCGTCAGGAAGCCCAGGAGGCCTGGCGTCGCACCGCCGAAGCGGCGATTCATGCCCTTGAGGCAGAGGACCTGAGCGAGGCCGGTACTCCGCTGGATGCCTCCCAGGCCGCACTGGCGGCCGAGCTCAAGGCGCGCTTGATGGCTGAGTACCGGCATCAGCTCGATACCTTCAACGACAGCGCCGAAGCCCAGGCCCTGGCCGAACAGATGGACCAGTTGGAGCGGCGCTTGCGATTGCGGGCGCTGCGGGCCCAGCGCCTGGAACTGTACAACCTGCACCGCCAGCACCTGATTGGTGATGATGTGGTGCGTCAGGTGCTGGGGGAGCTGGATATGAGTGAGGCGAATCTGGGGCAGGTCAGGTAGGTGTGTTGGCTAGGGGGTAGGCTCGGCGCATGAATGCCAGATCATATTCGCTCAACGTCTTGTTTGCCCCCACTTCCCAGTCACCCAGGGTCATCCACTGCGCAATTTGATAATGCATGATCGACTCGCGGTCGTAGGTTGTGAACAAGGTATTTGCTTCAGTTCGCTTCTCCAGAAACTGGCTGCGCACATCGGCCTCGCTCCATCCCCGCTGCTTGGTCATGACCTTCATGAGCTCGCCTTCATTCCAGGGAATGTCAGCTAACGGGTTTTGATGTTCGTGGGTCGCGCCAAAGACATGACCGAACTCATGCAGGACGATCGGCTCGAAATCTTCGCTGTCCGCCAGGACGTTCAGGGTCATTGTTTCGTTTGTTTTGATCAGCAGTGCATCAGTTCCCAAGGCAGACTCATTGTGCAGGGCCTTGGGATCGAGCTTGATCCTGATATCGGCCTGCAGGTAGTTGTCGTGGTACAGGGCTATGCCAAGGTTGGCGCCTGACTGCGACACCCATTGGCTCCCTGTATTGAGAATTTTCAACTTCAGTTCGGTGCTGGGTGAGCCCAGAAACGAAAATTTCAGGGTGCGCCCTGGCTGCCAGAGACGGGTGGAGCCATAAATTGCGCGCTTTTTGCGCGAACCTGGCTGGCTGGGAGCATTGGCAGGGTTTTCCGCGATGGCTGCTTCGTAGGAAAGCTGCGGATCGACGTCGTGGCGGTAACGGCAAAAGATCAGATCGCTCATGAGGGAGTCCTTCTCGTTCGTGAGCGTGAAGTGTCTCCAGCCAGGCGCCGGATCTAGTGGTAGATAAAGCTTTAGTTGCGGCTTTTTTAGGGCAGGCGGCACCGGCTGTTCCGATGCCGCCGATCCATCAGCGGGTGAGGAAATCTCGAATCCGCCCGGCCGCCTCGACGCACTCGGCCAATGGCGCTACCAATGCCATGCGCACCCGACCGGCGCCCGGATTGACGCCATCCACTTCGCGCGACAGGTACGAACCCGGCACTACGGTCACGTGCTGGGCTTCGAACAGGTCGCGGGTGAACGCGGCGTCATCGCCTGGCACCTTGGCCCATAGATAAAAGCCGCCGTCCGGGCGCTGCACGTCCAGCACCGGGGCGAGGATCTCGAGCACTGCATCGAACTTCTCGCGGTACAGGTCGCGGTTGGCCAGCACATGCTCTTCGTCGTTCCAGGCGGCAATGCTCGCCAGCTGGGTTTGTACCGGCATGGCGCAGCCATGGTAGGTGCGGTAGAGCAGGAACGGCTTGATGATCTCGGCATCGCCTGCGACGAAGCCCGAGCGCAGGCCCGGCAGGTTGGAGCGCTTGGACAGGCTGTGAAACACCACGCAACGCTTGAAGTCGCTGCGACCAAGCTCGACGCAGGCGCTGAGCAGGCCTGGCGGCGGGCTTTGTTCGTCGAAGTACAGTTCGCTGTAGCACTCGTCGGCGGCAATCACGAAGTCGTACCGGTCAGCCAGGGCGATCAGTTTTTTCAGGGTGTCCATCGGCACCAGGGCGCCGGTGGGGTTGCCCGGGGAGCAGAGGAAGAGGATCTGGCAGCGCTGCCAGGTTTCGGCCGACACCGCGTCGAAGTCCGGGTTGAAGCCGTTGCTGTCCAGGCATGGCAGGTAGTGCGGGGTGGCGCCGGCCAGCAAGGCTGCGCCTTCGTAGATCTGGTAGAACGGGTTGGGGCTGATCACCAGGCCGTTATCGGCGCGATTGACCACTGCCTGGGTGAAGGCGAACAGCGCTTCACGGGTGCCATTGACCGGCAATACGTGTTTGTCGGCATCCAGCCACCCGGCGGGTACGCCAAAGCGCTGTTCGCACCAGCGCACGATGGCCTGGCGCAGGGCTGGCAGGCCAGCAGTGGTCGGGTACACGGCCATTTGCTTGAGGCTATCGGCCAGGGCCTGGGCGACGAATGCCGGCGACTCATGCTTCGGTTCACCGATCGACAGGGCAATGGCGCGTTTGTCCGCCGCAGGCGTCACGCTGCCGAGCAGCGCGCGGAGTTTCTCGAACGGGTAGGGCTGAAGCTGGTTCAAAGCGTTGTTCATCGGCGCAAGGTCTCGTCAAACGGTCAAATAGTCAGGCGGGTCAAAGGCACCCCGGTCGCCTGGTCGACGCGCAGTTGCTCGACGATCGCATCCTGCAGGCGGCTGCACAGTTGCGGGTCGGACAGGGGCTGGTTGTCGGCGTCGGTAATGAAGAACACGTCTTCGACCCGTTCGCCGAGGGTGGCAATCTTGGCATTTTGCAGCGACAGGTCGAACTCCAGGAAGATCTTGCCGATCCGCGCCAGCAGGCCTGGACGGTCGGGGGCGCTGAGTTCGAGGATGGTCACCGGGCGCTGGGCATCGTTATGGATGGTCACCTGCGGGGCAAAGGTGAAGTGCTTGAGCTGGCGCGGTACCCGGCGCTGGATGATGGTCGGGTAGTCGTCGGGGTTGCGCAGGGCGTCAGTCAGGCCATCGCGAATCTGTTTGACGCGCACGGGATTGTCGCCGATCGAGCCACCATCGTTGTCGAGGACGATATAGGTGTCGAGGGTGAACTGGCTGCTCGAGGTGATGATGCGGGCGTCATGAATGTTCAGGTTGAGCTGGTCCATGGCCGCCACGGTCACGGCGAAGAAGTCATGCTGGTCAGGGGCGTAGATGAAGATCTGGGTACCGCCCTCGAACTCGCGCTGGGTGGTTTCCTTGATCAGCACCAGCGGCCCGCCGTCAGCCGGCTGCTGGAGGATGGCATCGCTGTGCCAGGCCACGTCAGCGGCGGTATGGCGCAAAAAGTAGTCATCGCCCAGTTGCGACCACAGCTGCTCGACGTCGTCCGGGTCGGTGCCTTCGCGAATAAGGATGTCCAGCGCCGCGCTCTGGGTCTGGCGGATCTGTTCTTCGCGGTCCAGCGGGTTCTCCAGGCCGCGACGCAGGGCGCGCTTGGTCTCGGTGTAGAGCTGGCGCAGCAGGCTGGCGCGCCAGGAGTTCCACAGGCTCGGGTTGGTGGCGTTGATGTCGGCCACGGTCAGCACGTAGAGGTAGTCCAGGCGGGTTTCATCGCCCACCAGCTGGGCAAAATCGTAGATCACCTGCGGGTCGGAGAGGTCCTTGCGCTGGGCGGTGGTGGACATCACCAGGTGATGTTGCACCAGCCAGACAATCAGCCGGCTGTCCCAGCTTGGCAACTGATGACGCGCGCAGAAGGCCTGGGCGTCTACCGCGCCGAGCTCGGAATGGTCGCCCTGGCGGCCCTTGCCGATGTCGTGATAGAGCCCGGCGAGGTAAATCAGCTCCGGCTTGGGCAAACGTCCCATGAGCTTGCTGGCCAGCGGGAATTTCTCCGAAACCGGCGTGTATTGCAGTTTGCGCAGGTGCTTGATCAGGTTCAGGGTGTGCGCATCGACCGTGTAGATGTGGAACAGGTCGTGCTGCATTTGCCCGACGATCAGGCCGAACTCCGGCAGATAGCGGCCGAGAATGCCGTAGCGGTTCATCCGCCGCAGGTTGCGGTGGATGCCGATCTCGCACTTGAACAGCTCGATGAACAGGCTGGTATTGCGGATATCGTTACGAAAATCGTCGTCGATCAGGTGCCGGTGTTCGCGCAGCAGGCGGATGGTGTCGGCGCGTACGCCCTTGATTTCCGGGTGCTGGGCCATCAGCACGAAGATTTCCAGCATGGCGAACGGCGTGCGCTTGAACACGTTGGTACGCACGGCCTCGATATAGCCGTCATGCAGCTGGAAGCGCGCATTAAGTGGCTGGGCGCTGCCACTGTCGTCGTCGAGGATGACCTCTTCGAAGTGCTGGATGATCAGGTCGCTGAGCTCGGCGATGCTCATCACCACCCGGTAATACTGCTGCATGAACTGTTCGATGGCGCGCTTGGGGTTCTCGTCGCCAAAGCCGAGCAGGGCGGCGATGCTGCGCTGGTGGTCGAACAGCAGGCGGTCTTCGGCGCGCCCGGCCAGCATGTGCAGGGCGTAACGCACCTTCCAGAGGAACTCCTGGGACGAGGCCAGCAGGTTGTTCTCGCTTTCGAGCAGGAAGCCTTCGCCGGCCAGGGCGTGCAGGTTGAGGGTGCCGTACTGGCGGCGGGCGATCCACAGTACCGTCTGGATGTCGCGCAGACCGCCCGGCGAGCCCTTGACGTTAGGCTCCAGGTTGTACTCGGTGTCGTTGTACTTGTGGTGCCGGGCCTTTTGCTCGGCACGCTTGGCCAGGAAGAATTCCTTGCTTGGCCACATGTGTGCGGTGCTGGTCACTTCGAGCATGCGCTGGCGCAGGTGCTCGGGGCCGGCAATGGTGCGGCTTTCCATGAGGTTGGTGACAACCGTCAGGTCGGCACGGGCCTGTTCTGCACATTCATCGACCGAGCGCACGCTCTGGCCAACTTCCAGGCCAATGTCCCAAAGCAGGGTCAGAAAACGCTCGATCGAGTCGCGAAAGACTTCGTGGTCGGCGCTGTCGAGCAGAATCAACAGGTCGATGTCGGAATAGGGGTGCAGCTCGCCGCGCCCATAACCGCCGGTGGCGATCAGGGCGATATCGGCATCTTCGCTCCAGGTAAACTGGTTCCACGCCTGTTGCAGGATATTGTCGACGAACCAGGCGCGGTCCTCGATCAGCCGGCGGATCTCGCGACCGCTGCGAAAACGGTTGTCGAGCACCTCGCCGGCCTGGCGGATGGCTTTCTTGAAGGCAGCGATGGGGCTTGCCTTGAGGGCCAGTTCCGCCTGGAACTGGCCGCGATCGAACAGCTCGGGATCCACCTGGGGCATCGAGAGGCTTTCCTGTAAGAATCAGGCCGATGTGCGAGGAATGGTGTCGTCTTTGCGCAGGGTGAAGATCTCGTAACCGGTCGCGGTCACCACCAGGGTGTGTTCCCATTGGGCCGAGAGCTTGCGGTCCTTGGTGATGGCGGTCCAGCCGTCGCCCAGCACCTTGGTGTCGGCCTTGCCCTGATTGATCATCGGCTCGATGGTGAAAGTCATGCCTTCTTTCAGTTCCATGCCGGTGCCGGCGCGGCCGTAGTGAAGGATCTGCGGCTCTTCATGGAACACCTTGCCGATGCCGTGGCCGCAGAATTCGCGTACCACCGAGAAGCCGTTCTTTTCAGCGTGCTTCTGGATCACTTCGCCGATGTCGCCCAGGCGGCAGCCCGGCTTGACCAGCTCGATGGCCTTGTACATGCATTCCTGGGTGACCTGCGACAGGCGCTCGGCCCAGACTGGCACGTTGCCGACGTGGAACATGCGGCTGGTATCGCCGTGGTAGCCGTCCTTGATCACCGTGACGTCGATGTTAAGCGTATCGCCATCCTTGAGCGGCTTGTCGCCGGGGATGCCGTGGCAGACCACGTGGTTGACCGAAGTGCAGATCGACTTGGGGAAACCCTTGTAGTTGAGCGGCGCCGGAATAGCCTTCTGGACGTTGACGATGTAGTCGTGGCACAGGCGGTCGAGCTCATCGGTGGTGACACCGGGCTTGACGTGCTCTTCGATCATCTCCAGGACTTCGGCGGCCAGGCGGCCGGCGATGCGCATCTTTTCGATGTCTTCGGCGGTTTTGATGGTAACGGTCATTACAGGCTCTCTACGGCGCGGCAAGGCGCGAATAATCTGGGGAAAGGCCGGATTCTAACAGAGCGAAGCCCGATTCAGGCGGCTATGGCGCTGATACAGCCTTTATATAGGGGCCATTCTGGCGCTAATGGGCGGTGTGTGCAAAAGCCTGTAACGTTCTATGGTAATTCGGGTTTCGCTCGGCGGGCTTGTGTGGTATAAAATGCGCCGCTTTCCGGGGATAGCTCCGGAAGCATTAAACCCACACACGTGTCGACACGATGACCTGGGTGCCTTCGATCTTCGGATCGCGGGTTGGTCATTGGGATACGTGGAGGCCCAACCCGACTTATCAAGGAACTATCATGTCCCAAGTCAACATGCGCGATATGCTGAAGGCCGGTGTGCACTTCGGTCACCAAACCCGTTACTGGAACCCGAAAATGGGCAAGTACATTTTCGGCGCGCGCAACAAGATCCACATCATCAACCTTGAAAAAACCCTGCCAATGTTCAACGACGCACTGACTTTCGTCGAGCGTCTGGCTCAGGGCAAAAACAAGATTCTGTTCGTCGGCACCAAGCGTTCCGCTGGCAAGATCGTTGCTGAAGAAGCAGCACGTTGCGGTTCGCCGTACGTCGATCACCGCTGGTTGGGCGGCATGCTGACCAACTACAAGACCATCCGCGCTTCGATCAAGCGTCTGCGCGACCTGGAAACCCAGGCCGAAGACGGCACTTTCGCCAAGCTGACCAAGAAAGAAGCCCTGATGCGCTCCCGTGATCTGGAAAAACTGGATCGCAGCCTGGGTGGTATCAAGGACATGGGCGGCCTGCCTGATGCCCTGTTCGTGATCGACGTTGACCACGAGCGCATCGCTATCACCGAAGCCAACAAGCTGGGCATCCCGGTCATCGGCGTTGTCGATACCAACTCCAGCCCAGAAGGCGTTGACTACATCATCCCAGGTAACGATGACGCCATCCGCGCTATCCAGCTGTACATGGGTTCGATGGCTGACGCCGTGATCCGTGGCCGCAACAACGTTGCTGGCGGTACCGAAGTGTACGCCGAAGAAGCAGCAGCACCGGCTGCCGAAGCCTGAGTAGCTGACGCTTAGCGTCTACTCGGCACGCGAAAAGGGGGCTTTGCCCCCTTTTTGCCACCTTGAAATCCTCTTGTCAGCATCGCCGTTGCAACCTTGTTACTGCATGAGTGCTGGTAAGTGGATTTACAGAATTGAACGCCCGTCAAGTATCGGGTGGAATGGTTGAAAACCTATCCAAGAGGATTTTGAAATGGCAGAGATTACTGCGGCGCTGGTTAAAGAACTGCGCGAGCGTACCGGCGAAGGCATGATGGATTGCAAAAAGGCCCTGACCAAGGCCGGCGGCGACATCGAAAAAGCCATCGACGACATGCGTGCTTCGGGCGCCATCAAGGCCGCCAAAAAGGCTGGCAACGTTGCTGCTGAAGGCGCTATCGCCATCAAGGCCGACGACAAGTCCGCCGTCCTGCTGGAAGTGAACTCGCAGACCGACTTCCTGGCCCTGCAAGACGACTTCAAGAACTTCGTCGCTGAAAGCGTTGAACAGGCTTTCGCTGAAAAACTGACCGACGCCGCTCCGCTGATCGCCTCGCGCGAAGCAGCACGTGAAGCGCTGGTTGCCAAGGTTGGTGAGAACGTCAACATCCGTCGCCTGGTGCGCGTTGAAGGTGACGTTGTCGGTACCTACCTGCACGGCAACAAGATCGGTGTTGCTGTTGTCCTGAAGGGCGGCGACGTCCAGCTGGCCAAAGAAATCGCCATGCACGTGGCTGCCAGCAACCCAGAGTTCCTCAATCCTTCGGAAGTCTCCGCTGAAGCAATCGAGCGCGAGAAGGCTGTATTCATGCAGCTGAACGAAGAGAAGATGAAGGGCAAGCCTGAGAGCATCGTCGCCAACATGATCGACGGTCGCATCAAGAAGTTCCTGGCCGAAGCTTCGCTGGTCGAGCAAGCCTTCGTCATGAACCCGGAAGTCAAGGTCGGCGAACTGGCCAAGAAAGCCGGTGCTGAAATCGTTTCCTTCACCTACTTCAAAGTAGGCGAAGGCATCGAGAAGCCAGTCGACAACTTCGCTGAAGAAGTTGCTGCTCAGCTGGCTGCTGCCAAGCAATAAGACAGATTCACTTCTGTCGCCCCGAAGAGGCTGCCCGCTCACGCGCGCAGCCTCTTTGTCAAAGCGGGAGCGGTTTACAAGACCGCCTTTCGCTGGCGCAGTAGCTGCGCCACGCTAGAGTTACGCGCAGGCTGAAAACAGCCCGCCAGATTTTTTTACAAACGCCGCAGGAGAGATTCGCAATGGCTCAGCAGGGCAGTGGTTATCAAGCTCGCTATAAACGCATTCTACTCAAGCTTAGCGGCGAGGCCCTGATGGGCTCGGAAGAGTTCGGGATCGACCCCAAGGTCCTGGATCGCATGGCACTGGAAGTCGGCCAACTGGTCGGCATTGGTGTTCAGGTAGGTTTGGTGATCGGTGGTGGCAACCTGTTCCGTGGCGCGGCGCTCAGTGCAGCCGGCATGGACCGCGTCACCGGCGACCACATGGGCATGCTGGCAACCGTAATGAATGGCCTGGCCATGCGCGATGCGCTGGAGCGCGCCAACATTACTGCGATCGTCATGTCGGCCATCTCCATGGTAGGCGTCACCGATCACTATGATCGCCGCAAAGCCATGCGCCACCTGAACTCGAAAGAAGTGGTCATCTTCGCTGCCGGTACCGGCAACCCGTTCTTCACCACCGACTCCGCCGCCTGCCTGCGCGCCATCGAAATCGATGCCGACGTGGTATTGAAGGCAACCAAGGTCGATGGTGTATACACTGCAGATCCATTCAAAGACCCGCATGCCGAGAAGTTCGATCATCTGACCTACGATGAAGTGCTGGATCGCAAGCTGGGCGTGATGGACCTGACGGCAATCTGCCTTTGCCGCGACCACAAGATGCCGCTGCGCGTCTTCAACATGAACAAGCCCGGCGCCCTGCTGAACATCGTGCATGGCGGCGCTGAAGGAACTCTGATCGAGGAAGTTCAAAAATGATCAACGAAATCAAGAAAGACGCTCAAGCGCGTATGCAGAAATCCCTGGAGTCTCTGACTTACGCGTTCAGCCAGATTCGTACCGGCAAGGCACACCCAAGCATCCTGGCAAGTGTGATGGTGCCTTACTACGGTACCGATACCCCGATCAGCGGCGTCGCCAACGTCACCGTGAAAGATTCGCGCACCCTGCAGGTCGTGGCTTTCGAACGCAACATGCTCGCTGCCGTCGACAAGGCCATCCAGAGCGCCGGTTTGAATCTCAACCCGACCAACCTGGGTGAGTTGCTGCTGATCAGCATGCCAGCCCTGACTGAAGAAACCCGCAAGGGCTTCACCAAGCAGGCGCGCAGTGCGGCCGAAGATGCTCGCGTTGCTGTGCGTAACATTCGCCGCGATGCTCTGGGTGAACTGAAGAAGCTGGTCAAGGACAAGGAAATCAGTGAAGACGAAGAGCGGCGCGCCATCGCTGATATCGACAAGCTGACGAAAGATACCGAGGCCCAGATCACCAAGGCCACCGAAGAGAAAGAAAAGGACCTGATGGCCGTTTAAGGGTCGGGACTTTTTTTAATGGAAAAGACCAAACAAGGTGTGTCCCCATCGGTGCCGCGCCATGTCGCGATCATCATGGATGGGAATAATCGCTGGGCGAAGAAGCGCCTGTTGCCCGGTGTTGCCGGGCACAAGGCCGGTGTCGATGCGGTGCGCGCGGTCATCGAGGTGTGCGCCGAGGCCAAGGTCGAGGTGCTGACCCTGTTCGCCTTTTCCAGTGAAAACTGGCAGCGCCCGGCCGAAGAGGTCGGGGCGTTGATGGAGCTGTTCTTCTCGGCGTTGCGCCGGGAAGCCAAGCGTCTCAACGACAACAACATCAGCCTGCGTATCATCGGTGACCGTTCGCGTTTTCATCCTGAATTGCAGGCTGCCATGCGTGAGGCCGAAACGCTGACCGCGGGCGCCAATCGTTTCATCCTGCAGATCGCCGCCAACTACGGTGGTCAGTGGGATATCGCCCAGGCCGCCCAGCGGCTGGCGCGGGAAGTCCAGGCCGGTCACCTGCGCCCGGACGACATCACCCCCGAGTTGCTGCAGACTTGCCTGGCCACAGGTGACCTGCCGCTGCCCGATCTGTGCATCCGTACCGGTGGCGAGCACCGCATCAGCAACTTCCTGCTGTGGCAGCTGGCCTACGCCGAGTTGTACTTTTCCGACCTGTTCTGGCCGGACTTCAAACACGAGGCCATGCGCACTGCGCTGGCCGATTTCGCTTCGCGCCAGCGCCGCTTCGGGAAAACCAGCGACCAGGTCGAAGCTGGAGCCCGTGCTTAATGCTTAAACAACGCATCATTACTGCGCTGATCCTGCTACCGATCGCCCTGTGTGGCTTCTTCCTGCTGAACGGCGGCGACTTTGCCCTGTTCATCGGCGTAGTGGTAACCCTCGGCGCCTGGGAGTGGGCGCGTCTGGCCGGCCTGGTCGGCCAGGCCCTGCGGGTGGCTTACGCGGCGGTGGTCGCCGGGTTGCTGATGCTGCTCTACCTGATGCCGGACCTGGCGCCCTGGGTGCTGGGTGCGTCGGTGTTGTGGTGGGCGCTGGCCACCTGGCTGGTACTCACCTACCCGCGCAGCAGCGAGCTATGGGCCAGTGCCGCCTGCCGGCTGCTGATCGGCCTGCTGATTCTGTTGCCAGCCTGGCAAGGCCTGGTACTGCTCAAACAATGGCCGCTGGGCAACTGGCTGATCATGGCGGTCATGGTGCTGGTCTGGGGGGCGGACATCGGTGCGTATTTCTCGGGCCGTGCTTTTGGCAAGCGCAAGCTGGCCCCGCAGGTGAGCCCGGGCAAGAGCTGGGAAGGCGTCTATGGTGGCCTGGCCCTGAGCCTGGTGATTACCGCGGCAGTGGGCATCTACCGCGACTGGAGCGCCGGCGAGCTGGTCCTGGGCCTGTTCGGCGCAGCAGTGGTGGTGCTGGTCTCGGTGGTGGGCGACCTGACCGAAAGCATGTTCAAGCGCCGCTCGGGGATCAAGGACAGCAGTAACCTGCTGCCGGGTCACGGCGGCGTGCTGGATCGTATCGACAGCCTCACTGCGGCGATCCCGGTATTTGCAGTGCTGCTCTGGGCAGCCAATTGGGGCGTGATGTGAGCGGCGTGCAGCGTATTACCGTACTGGGTGCGACCGGTTCCATCGGTCTTAGCACCCTTGATGTGATTGCCCGTCATCCGGATCGTTACCAGGTATTTGCCCTGAGCGGCTACTCGCGCCTGCAAGAGCTGCTGGCCCTGTGCGTGCGCCATGCCCCGGCGTTTGCCGTGGTGCCGTCGGCCGAAGCAGCGCAGCAACTGCGTGAAGGCCTGGCGGCAGCGGGTTCGGCTACCCAAGTACTGGTCGGTGAAGAGGGCTTGTGCCAGGTCGCCGCAGCTGCCGAGGTCGATGCCGTGATGGCCGCGATCGTCGGTGCTGCCGGCTTGCGTCCAACCCTGGCAGCCGTCGAAGCCGGCAAGAAGGTGCTGCTGGCCAACAAGGAAGCGCTGGTGATGTCCGGCGCCTTGTTCATGCAGGCAGTGCGACGCAGTGGCGCTGTGTTGCTGCCGATCGACAGCGAGCACAATGCGATCTTCCAATGCCTGCCGGGGGATTATTCCCGCGGCCTGGCCCAGGTTGGCGTGCGTCGTATCTTGCTGACCGCCTCGGGCGGACCGTTTCGCGAAACCCCGTTGGCCGAGCTCATGGATGTCAGCCCCGAGCAGGCCTGCGCCCACCCGAACTGGTCGATGGGGCGCAAGATCTCGGTCGACTCGGCAAGCATGATGAACAAAGGCCTGGAACTGATCGAGGCGTGCTGGCTGTTCGATGCCCGCCCCAGCCAGGTCGAGGTGGTGGTGCACCCGCAAAGTGTGATCCACTCGCTGGTTGATTATGTCGACGGTTCGGTGCTGGCCCAACTGGGCAACCCGGACATGCGCACGCCGATCGCCAACGCCCTGGCCTGGCCCGAGCGTATCGATTCAGGCGTGGCGCCACTGGACCTGTTCGCGGTTGCCCGGCTGGACTTCAAGGCCCCGGACGAGCAGCGTTTTCCGTGCCTGCGCCTGGCCCGTGAGGCAGCGGAGGCGGGCAACAGCGCGCCGGCGATGCTCAATGCGGCCAACGAAGTGGCGGTGGAGGCATTTCTCCAGCGGCGCATCCGCTTCCCCGAGATCCCGAGTATGATCGAACAAGTGCTCGATCAGGAGCCGGTGGTTGCCGTGGAGTCGCTCGATGCGGTGTTTGCCGCCGATCAGCGCGCGCGGCAACTGGCCGGACAATGGTTGGCTCATCACGGCCGCTGAGGTCTGGCGCAGCAATGCGTCAGGCCCGGTGCCGCTGAACGTCATTCGGAGAAAGACATGAGTGCGCTCTACATGATTATCGGCACCCTGGTGGCATTGGGTGTGCTGGTCACCTTTCACGAATTCGGACACTTCTGGGTGGCCCGGCGTTGCGGCGTCAAGGTTTTGCGTTTCTCCGTCGGTTTCGGCATGCCGCTGCTGCGCTGGCATGACCGTCACGGTACCGAGTTCGTGGTCGCGGCGATTCCGCTGGGCGGCTATGTGAAGATGCTCGACGAGCGCGAAGGCGAGGTGCCACGCGATCAGGTCGAGCAATCGTTCAATCGTAAATCCGTGCGCCAGCGTATCGCGATTGTGGCGGCGGGTCCGGTGGCCAACTTTCTTTTGGCGATCTTCTTCTTCTGGATCCTGGCCATGGTCGGCACCCAGCAGGAGCGCCCGGTCATTGGTGCGGTGGAGGCCGGGAGCATTGCCGAAGTGGCGGGGCTCAAGGCTGGTCAGGAAATTGTTTCCATTGATGGCAAGCCGACCAGTGGTTGGGCTGCGGTCAATCTGCAACTGATCCGCCGCCTGGGCGAGAGCGGTCAGTTGCACATCAACGTGCGGGAAGAGGGCGCGAGCGTCGACAGCCCCCACGTGCTGACCCTGAACAACTGGCTCAAGGGGGCCGACGAGCCTGACCCGATCCGCTCCCTGGGCCTGCGCCTGTGGCGCCCGGCCTTGCCGCCGGTGCTGGCTGAGCTGGACCCCAAGGGGCCGGCGCAGGCCGCCGGGCTGAAAACCGGCGACCGTCTGCTGGCCCTGGACGGCCAGGCACTGAATGACTGGCAGCAAGTGGTTGATACCGTACGCGGCCGCGCCGGCAGCAGGATTGTCCTGCGTATCGAGCGTGACGGCGCGCCGCTGGAGCTGCCAGTAACCCTGGCCAGCCGTGGCGAAGGCCAATCGGCCACGGGTTATCTGGGGGCCGGGGTCAAGGCGGTGAAGTGGCCGGATGCCATGCTTCGCGAGGTCAGCTATGGGCCGCTCGAGGCTGTGGGGGAGGGGCTTTCACGCACCTGGAACATGAGCGTGCTGACCCTCGAATCGCTGAAGAAAATGCTGTTCGGCGAGCTCTCGGTAAAAAACTTGAGCGGACCGATAACCATTGCTAAAGTGGCGGGCGCTTCGGCCCAGTCCGGCGTTGGAGATTTCCTGAATTTCCTCGCCTACCTGAGCATTAGCCTGGGGGTTCTTAATTTGCTGCCCATTCCTGTACTGGATGGGGGGCATTTGCTGTTCTACCTGATCGAGTGGGCGCGTGGTCGTCCGCTTTCGGATCGGGTGCAAGGTTGGGGGATCCAGATCGGTATCAGTTTGGTAGTCGGGGTGATGTTGCTTGCCCTGATCAACGATTTGGGTCGACTGTAAAGCTTCGCTCAATTGCGAACCTGCCGCGTCCCGCGGCGGGTCGTTTATTGCCAGTTGGAATAAGAAAGGACTTCATGAAACGTCTGCTGCTAACTGCGGTTCTCGCCGTACTGATGATCGCTGAAGTTCACGCCGAGTCCTTCACCATCTCCGATATTCGTGTCAATGGTCTGCAGCGGGTTTCCGCGGGCAGTGTTTTTGGTGCCTTGCCATTGAACGTCGGTGATCAGGCCGATGACCGGCGCCTGGTGGAATCCACCCGGTCCCTGTTCAAGACCGGTTTCTTCCAGGACATCCAACTGAGCCGGGACGGTAACGTCCTGATCATTACCGTGGTCGAGCGTCCTTCGGTGTCGAGCATCGAGATCGAAGGTAACAAGGCGATCAGCACCGAAGACCTGATGAAGGGTCTGAAGCAGTCCGGTCTGTCCGAAGGCGAGATCTTCCAGCGTGCCACCCTCGAAGGCGTGCGCAACGAGCTGCAACGCCAGTACGTTGCCCAGGGCCGCTACTCGGCCGAGGTCGACACCGAGGTGTTGCCGCAGCCGCGCAACCGCGTGGGCCTGAAGATCAAGATCAACGAAGGTACCGTTGCTGCCATCCAGCACATCAACGTGGTCGGCAACACCGTCTTCGCCGATGAAGACCTGATCGGCCTGTTCGAACTCAAGACCACCAACTGGCTGTCGTTCTTCAAGAACGATGACAAGTACGCCCGCGAAAAACTCTCCGGTGACCTGGAGCGTCTGCGTTCCTACTACCTGGACCGCGGCTACATCAACATGGACATCGCTTCTACCCAGGTGTCGATCACCCCTGACAAGAAGCACGTCTACATCACCGTCAACGTCAACGAAGGCGAGAAGTACACCGTTCGTGACGTGAAGCTCTCCGGTGACCTCAAGGTGCCTGAAGACCAGATCAAGTCGCTGCTGCTGGTACAGCCTGGCCAGGTATTCTCGCGCAAGGTAATGACCACTACTTCCGAGCTGATCACCCGTCGCCTGGGTAACGAAGGCTATACCTTCGCCAACGTCAACGGCGTGCCACAGCCGAACGACGAAGACCACACCGTCGATATCATGTTCGTTGTCGACCCGGGCAAGCGTGCCTACGTCAACCGCATCAACTTCCGTGGTAACACCAAGTCCGAAGACGAAGTGCTGCGCCGTGAAATGCGCCAGATGGAAGGTGGCTGGGCTTCGACCTACCTGATCGACCAGTCCAAGACCCGTCTGGAGCGCCTGGGCTTCTTCAAGGAAGTCAACGTCGAGACCCCGGCCGTTCCCGGCACCGACGACCAGGTCGACGTCAACTACAGCGTAGAAGAGCAAGCCTCCGGTTCGATCACCGCCAGCGTCGGTTTCGCCCAGAGCGCAGGTTTGATCCTCGGTGGTTCGATCAGCCAGAACAACTTCCTCGGTACCGGTAACAAGGTTTCCCTGGGCCTGACCCGCAGTGAATACCAGAGCCGCTACAACTTCGGCTACGTCGACCCCTACTGGACTGCCGACGGCGTCAGCCTGGGTTACAACGCCTTCTATCGCACCACCGACTACGATGACCTCGACGTCGACGTGGCCAGCTATGCGGTCGACAGCCTGGGTGCCGGTGTCAGCGTTGGCTACCCGATCAGCGAAACCTCGCGCCTGACCTTCGGCCTGACCGTACAGCAGGACGAGATCAAGACCGGTAAGTACACCGTTGACGAGATCTTCAAGTTCGTTAACGAAGAAGGTGACAAGTACCTGAACTTTAAGGCCTCGGCCGGCTGGTCCGAGTCGACCCTGAACAAGGGCGTACTGGCCACCCGCGGCCACTCGCAAAGCCTGGTGTTGGAAGCGACCACCCCGGGTAGCGACCTGTCGTTCTTCAAACTGGATTACCGTGGCCAGCTGTTCAAGCCAATCAACAATGATTACACCCTGCGCCTGCACACCGAGCTGGGCTATGGTGACGGTTTCGGCGGCACTTCCGGCCTGCCGTTCTACGAGAACTACTATGCCGGTGGTTTCAACTCGGTACGTGGCTTCAAGGACAGCAGTCTCGGTCCGCGCAGTACCCCGAGCCGTGGTGCGGATGTCACCGGTAACCAGGGCACTATTGCCGACCCGGATCAGGACCCGCTGCCATTTGGTGGTAACGTTCTCGTTCAGGGTGGTGTAGAGCTGCTGTTCCCGCTGCCGTTCGTCAAGGACCAACGCTCGCTGCGCACCTCGGTCTTCTGGGATGTGGGTAACGTTTTCGACACCAACTGCGGTTCCAAGCCGGACTGCGAGAAGGTCGGCCTGTCGGGCCTGGCCAGCTCCGTCGGCCTGGGCGTGACCTGGATTACCGCGCTCGGTCCGTTGAGCTTCAGCCTGGCAATGCCGGTGAAGAAGCCGGACGAAGCCGATACCCAGGTGTTCCAATTCTCTCTGGGCCAGACCTTCTAAGGTCTGCCCCTTGCTAACGACAACGGATTCTGTAGGAGTGCATCGTGCGTAAGTTGACTCAACTGGCAGTACTGGCTGCGACCCTGATCGCAACCCCGGCTTTCGCCGAAATGAAAGTTGCCGTGCTGAACTATCAGATGGCCCTGCTCGAATCGGACGCGGCGAAGAAGTACGCGGTCGATGCCGAGAAGAAGTTCGGCCCGCAGCTGACCAAGCTGAAAAACCTGGAAAGCAGCGCCAAGGGCATTGCCGACCGCATCCGTGCCGGTGGCGACAAGATGGCCCAGCCTGAGCGCGAGCGCCTGGAGCTTGAATACAAGCAAAAAGCCCGTGACTTCCAGTTCCAGTCCAAGGAACTGAACGAGTCCAAGGCCGTGGCCGACCGCGAAATGCTCAAGCAACTGAAGCCCAAGCTGGATGGCGCGGTTGAAGAAGTGATCAAGAAAGGCGGTTTCGACCTGGTTCTCGAGCGTGGCGCGGTGATTGATGTCAAACCTCAGTACGACATCACCCGCCAGGTCATCGAGCGCATGAACCAGTCCCGTTGATCATGACCGTGACCATGAAACTCGGTCAGCTGGCCGAGTTCCTCGGAGCCACCCTGAGTGGCCCCGAGGAGCTGGAAATCACCGGCCTGGCAACCCTTCAGGAAGCTGGGCCGGGGCAGTTGAGCTTCCTCGCCAACCCACAGTACCGCAAGTACCTGGGTGAAACCCATGCGGCGGCGATCCTGCTCAAGCCGGCCGACGCCGAAGGCTTTGCCGGCAACGCCCTGATCGTTCCCGACCCGTACCTCGCCTACGCGCGCATCTCCCACCTGTTCGATCCAAAGCCCAGGGCTGTAGCGGGAATTCATCCCAGCGCCGTGGTTGCCGCCGATGCCCAGGTCGATGCCAGCGCCAGCGTCGGTGCCTGCGCGGTGATCGAGAGCGGTGCTCAGATCGGCCCGGGTGTGACCATCGGTGCCCAGTGCTTCATCGGCGCGCGCTGCGTGATCGGTGAAGGTGGATGGCTGGCTGCGCGGGTGACCCTGTACCACGACGTGCGTATCGGCAAGCGTGTGGTCATTCAGTCGGGCGCAGTGATCGGTGGCGAAGGCTTCGGCTTTGCCAACGAAAAAGGCGTGTGGCAGAAGATCGCCCAGATCGGTGGCGTGAGCATCGGTGACGATGTCGAGATCGGCGTCAACACCGCGGTCGACCGCGGCGCCCTGGCTGACACCCGTATCGGTGACGGGGTCAAGCTCGACAACCAGATCCAGATCGCCCATAACGTGCAGATCGGCGATCATACGGCGATGGCGGCGTGTGTCGGGATTTCCGGCAGCACCAAGATCGGCAAGCATTGCACCATTGCCGGCGGTGTCGGCATGGTTGGCCACATCGATGTCTGCGACAACGTTTTCGTATCCGGGATGACCATGGTGACGCGCTCGATTACCGAGCCAGGCGCCTATTCTTCCGGTACGGCGATGCAGCCGCTGGCAGAGTGGCGCAAGAGCGCCGCCCGAATTCGCCAGCTGGACGAGATGTCAAAACGCCTTCAACAACTGGAAAAGCGTCTCGCCGCCGTGACCTCTGGCGATAAAGCTTCATCAGAAGGCTGATACCATTTCCTGATCAAGAGTGAACAGCCCTAGACTGACTCTTTGATTTGCTAAAGGAGCGCCGTGTGAAAACCGGCGCTCCCTATCTTTACTACAGGCTTCCCCCCGAAATGATGGACATCAACGAGATTCGCGAATACCTGCCTCACCGTTACCCGTTCCTGCTGGTGGACCGGGTGGTGGAACTGGACGTCGAGGCCCAGCGCATTCGTGCCTACAAGAATGTCAGCATCAACGAGCCTTTCTTCAATGGTCACTTCCCCGCGCATCCGATCATGCCGGGCGTGCTGATCATCGAGGCCATGGCCCAGGCGGCCGGTATCCTCGGCTTCAAGATGCTCGACGTCAAACCTGCGGACGGTACCCTGTACTACTTCGTCGGGTCCGACAAGCTGCGTTTCCGCCAGCCAGTGCTGCCGGGTGACCAACTGATCCTCGAAGCCAAGTTCATCAGCTGCAAGCGCCAGATCTGGAAGTTCGAATGCCAGGCGTCGGTCGACGGCAAGCCGGTATGCTCGGCCGAGATCATCTGCGCGGAACGCAAACTATGAGTTTGATTGACCCTCGGGCGATCATCGATCCATCGGCGAAGCTCGCCGACGGCGTCGAGGTAGGCCCTTGGTCGATCATCGGTGCCGGGGTCGAGATCGGCGAGGGGACCGTGATCGGTCCGCACGTGATTCTCAAAGGGCCGACCCGCATCGGTCGGCACAACCGCATCTACCAGTTTTCCTCGGTAGGCGAAGACACCCCTGACCTCAAGTACAAGGGTGAAGCCACGCGTCTGGTGATCGGTGATCACAATGTGATCCGCGAAGGCGTGACCATCCACCGTGGCACCGTGCAGGACCGCTCGGAAACCACCCTGGGTGATCACAACCTGATCATGGCCTATGCCCACATCGGTCACGACAGCGTCATCGGCAACCATTGCATCCTGGTCAACAACACCGCGCTGGCGGGCCATGTGCACGTCGACGACTGGGCGATCCTTTCCGGGTTCACCCTGGTCCATCAGTTCTGCCACATCGGTGCCCACAGCTTTTCCGGCATGGGTACGGCGATCGGCAAGGATGTTCCGGCCTACGTCACGGTGTTCGGCAACCCGGCCGAAGCGCGCAGCATGAACTTCGAGGGCATGCGCCGTCGCGGGTTCAGCGAAGACGCCATTCACGCCCTGCGCCGTGCCTACAAGGTGGTCTACCGCCAGGGCCTGACCGTCGAGCAGGCGATTGCCGAGCTGGCCGAGCCGGCTACCCAGTTCCCTGAAGTCGACGTGTTCCTCAAGTCGATCCAGAACTCCACCCGCGGCATCACCCGCTGACATGGCCGAGCTTTGTGTAGCGCTGGTGGCAGGTGAGGCCAGCGGCGATATTCTCGGCGCCGGGTTGATGCGTGCACTCAAGGCGCACCATCCGCAGGTACGTTTCATTGGCGTGGGTGGGCCGTTGATGCAGGCTGAAGGCCTGACCTCATACTTCCCCATGGAACGCCTGGCAGTGATGGGCCTGGTCGAGGTGCTAGGGCGCCTGCGCGAGCTGCTCAAGCGCCGCAAGGAGCTGATCCAGACCCTGATCGCCGAGCGCCCGGACGTGTTCATCGGTATCGACGCCCCGGATTTTACCCTCAATATCGAACTGAACCTGCGTAAGGCCGGGATCAAGACCGTGCATTACGTCAGCCCGTCGGTCTGGGCCTGGCGGCAGAAGCGCGTGCTGAAGATTCGCGAAGGTTGCGACTTGATGCTCACGCTGTTTCCGTTCGAAGCCAAGTTCTATGAAGAGAAGGGCGTGCCGGTACGTTTTGTCGGTCACCCGCTGGCCGACAGTATTCCGCTCGACGCTGACCGTGCTGCTGCCCGTGAACAGCTGGGCCTGGCCGACGGGCCGCTGGTCGCCCTGATGCCCGGCAGCCGTGGCGGTGAAGTAGGGCGCCTGGGGGCGCTGTTTCTTGATACCGCCCAGCGTCTGCGCGAGTTGGTGCCGGGGGTGCGTTTTATTTCCCCGTGTGCCAATGCCGAGCGCCGTGCCCAGCTTGAACAGATGCTCCAGGGCCGCGACCTGCCGGTGACCCTGCTCGACGGTCGCTCGCACCAGGCCCTGGCCGCCTGCGACGCGGTGCTGATCGCCTCCGGCACTGCCACCCTGGAAGCGCTGCTGTTCAAGCGGCCGATGGTGGTGGCTTACCGTTTGGCGCCGCTGACCTACTGGATTTTGAAACGCCTGGTAAAAAGCCCGTATGTGTCCCTGCCCAACCTGCTGGCCCAGCGCATGCTGGTGCCCGAGTTGCTGCAGGAAGCCGCCACTGCTGAAGCCCTGGCCCAGACCCTGGCACCACTGGTGCATGGCGGTGTGCAGCAGACCGAAGGCTTTGACCAGATTCACCGTACCTTGCGCCGCGATGCCTCGAACCAGGCAGCTGACGCGGTGCTGGCCCTGCTGGAAAACCGATAGATGCAAATGGGATTGGACTTCAACCTGGTCGAGGACCTGGTCGCCGGTGTCGACGAAGTGGGCCGTGGCCCGCTGTGCGGCGCGGTGGTGACGGCGGCGGTGATTCTCGACCCGCAGCGGCCGATTCTGGGGCTCAACGATTCGAAGAAGCTCACCGAAGCCAAGCGTGAAAAGCTTTTTGACGAAATATGTGAAAAAGCCCTGAGTTTCTGCATCGCCCGCGCCGAGGTCGAGGAAATCGACCAGCTCAACATCCTCCACGCCACCATGCTGGCCATGCAGCGTGCGGTCGAAGGCCTGAGCGTCACGCCGAAACTGGCGCTGATCGACGGTAACCGCTGCCCGCAGCTGTCGGTGCCGGCGGCGCCGGTGGTCAAGGGCGATAGCCAGGTGCCGGCGATTGCCGCTGCGTCGATCCTGGCCAAGGTCACCCGCGACCGTGAGATGGCAGCATTTGAGCTGATTTACCCCGGCTACGGCATTGGCGGGCACAAGGGCTACCCGACCCCGGTGCACCTCGAAGCCCTGGCGCGCCTGGGGCCGACGCCGATTCACCGGCGCTCGTTCGCACCGGTACGCGCCGCCTTCGAAGCCCGCGACACCATTAACGGCGGGTTTGCCGAGGTCTGACCAGGCGCGGCGGGGTCAGTAATCAGGATCGCCCCGCACTGGCTGTTGTTTTGATCAAGGCCCGGTACAATCCGGGCCTTGTTGTTTTGTGCTGCTATAGGATCATCATGTCGGCTTCTTTCGTTCATCTTCGCCTGCACACCGAATACTCGCTGGTCGATGGCCTGGTGCGGATCAAGCCGCTGGCCAAGGCATTGGCGGCGATGAACATGCCGGCGGTCGCGGTTACCGACCAGAGCAACATGTGCTCGCTGGTCAAGTTCTACAAGAACGCCATGGGCGCCGGCATCAAGCCGATCTGCGGTGCTGACCTGTGGCTGGCCAACAGCGACCCGGATGCGCCGTTGTCGCGCATCTGCCTGTTGGCCATGGACGCCAAGGGCTACCGCAACCTCACCGAGTTGATTTCCCGTGGCTGGGTCGATGGCCAGCGCAATGGCCTGGTGATCATCGAGCGCCAGTGGATCGCCGAAGCCAGCGAGGGCGTTATTGCGCTGTCCGCGGCCAAAGAGGGCGATATCGGCATGGCGTTGCTCAATGGCAACCCGGATGAAGCCGAAGCCTTGCTGCGCGACTGGATGCAGATGTTCCCGGACCGCTTCTATGTCGAAGTTCAGCGCACCAACCGCGCCGGTGACGAAGAATACCTGCACGCCGCCGTGGCCCTGGCCGACAAGCTCGATGCGCCGCTGGTAGCCACCAACGATGTGCGCTTTATCAAGCAGTCCGACTACGACGCCCACGAAACCCGCGTGTGCATCGGTGAAGGCCGGGCCCTGGACGACCCGCGTCGTTCGCGCAATTACAGTGACCAGCAGTACCTGAAAAGCCCGGAAGAAATGGCCGAGCTGTTCAGCGACCTGCCCGAAGCGATCGCCAACACTGTCGAGATCGCCAAGCGCTGCAACATCCAGGTGCAGTTGGGCAAGCACTTCCTGCCGGACTTTCCGACGCCCAACGGTATGGGCATCGATGACTACCTGCGTCATGTTTCCCACGAGGGCCTGGAAGAGCGCCTGGCGGTGCTGTGGCCGAAAGAGACCACGCCAAATTACGAAGAGAAGCGCCAGGTCTATCTCGACCGGCTGAAGTTCGAGCTGGATATCATCATCCAGATGGGCTTCCCCGGTTACTTCCTTATCGTTATGGACTTCATCAAGTGGGCCAAGAACAACGGCGTGCCGGTTGGCCCGGGCCGGGGTTCGGGTGCCGGCTCGCTGGTCGCCTACGTACTGAAGATTACCGACCTCGACCCGCTGGCCTATGACCTGCTGTTCGAACGTTTCCTCAACCCGGAACGGGTATCGATGCCCGACTTCGACGTCGACTTCTGCATGGATGGCCGCGACCGGGTAATCGAGTACGTGGCCGACGCCTACGGGCGCAACGCCGTGAGCCAGATCATCACCTTCGGCACCATGGCCGCCAAGGCGGTGGTGCGCGACGTGGCGCGGGTCCAGGGCAAGTCCTACGGCCTGGCTGACCGCCTGTCGAAGATGATCCCCTTCGAAGTCGGCATGACCCTGGAAAAAGCCTACGAGCAGGAAGAGATCCTGCGCGATTTCCTCAAGAGCGACGAAGACGCCAAGGAAATCTGGGACATGGCCCTCAAGCTCGAGGGCGTCTGCCGGGGTACCGGTAAACACGCCGGTGGCGTGGTTATCGCGCCAACCAAACTCACCGACTTCTCGCCGATTGCCTGTGATGAAGAGGGCGGCGGCCTGGTCACCCAGTTCGACAAGGATGACGTCGAAGCCGCGGGCCTGGTGAAGTTCGACTTCCTCGGCCTGCGTACCCTGACCATCATCAAGTGGGCGATGGAAACCATCAACCGCGAACAGGCCAAGAAAGGCCTGGATGACCTGAACATCGATTTCATCCCGCTGGATGACAAGAAGACCTACGACCTGCTGCAAAAGGCCGAAACCACGGCGGTGTTCCAGCTTGAATCGCGGGGCATGAAGGAGCTGATCAAGAAGCTCAAGCCCGACTGCCTGGAAGACCTCATCGCACTGGTGGCGCTGTTTCGTCCCGGCCCGTTGCAATCGGGCATGGTTGACGACTTCATCAACCGCAAGCACGGTCGCGCGGAACTTGCCTACCCGCACTCCGATTATCAGTACGAAGGCCTCAAGCCCGTTCTGGCACCCACCTACGGCATCATCCTGTACCAGGAACAGGTGATGCAGATCGCCCAGGTCATGGCCGGCTACACCCTCGGTGGTGCGGACATGCTGCGCCGGGCCATGGGTAAGAAAAAGCCCGAGGAAATGGCCAAGCAACGTGGCGGTTTCATTGAAGGTTGCGCCAGCAACAACATTGATCCGGACCTTGCCGGTAACATCTTCGACCTGGTAGAGAAGTTCGCCGGCTACGGCTTCAACAAATCCCACTCCGCCGCCTACGGCCTGGTCTCGTACCAGACTGCCTGGCTCAAGACCCACTACCCGGCACCGTTCATGGCTGCGGTGCTGTCGGCGGATATGCACAACACCGACAAGGTCGTGACCTTGATCGAGGAAGTGCGCAGCATGAAGCTGCGCCTTGATGCGCCGGACGTGAACACCTCCGACTTCAAGTTCACGGTCAACGACGATGGCCGCATCGTCTACGGCCTGGGCGCGATCAAGGGCGTGGGCGAGGGGCCGGTCGAGGCTATCGTCGAAGCCCGTGCCAGCGGTCCGTTCAAGGACCTGTTCGACTTCTGCGAGCGGGTCGACCTCAAGCGCATCAACAAGCGCACCCTCGATGCCTTGATCCGCAGCGGCGCGCTGGACCGTCTGGGCCCGTACTTCCATGACGAGCTCAAGGCCTACCAGGCCAACATCGACCGCAACCGTGCCGTGTTGCTGGCGGCGATGGAAGAGGCGATCAAGGCAGCCGAGCAGACAGCGCGTACCGCCGACAGTGGCCACGCCGACCTGTTCGGCGGGTTGTTTGTCGAAGAAGATGCCGACGTTTATGCCAACCACCGCAAAGCCCGCGAGCTGACCCTCAAGGAGCGCCTGCGCGGTGAAAAAGACACCCTGGGCCTGTACCTCACCGGCCACCCGATCGACGAGTACGAAGGCGAGATCCGCCGCTTTGCCCGCCAGCGCATCATTGACCTCAAGCCTGCGCGCGATACCCAGACCGTCGCCGGGATGATCATTGCCCTGCGCGTGATGAAGAACAAGAAGGGCGACAAGATGGGCTTTGTCACCCTGGATGACCGCTCAGGGCGCATCGAAGCGTCGCTGTTTGCCGACGCCTTCATGGCTGCCCAGGCGCTGTTGCAGACCGATGCTATGGTGGTGGTGGAAGGCGAGGTCAGCAACGATGACTTCTCCGGTGGCCTGCGCCTGCGGGTCAAGCGCGTGATGAGCATGGAAGATGCCCGCACCAATCTGGCCGAAAGCCTGCGTCTGAAGGTGCACACCGACGCCCTCAAGGGCGACCGGCTGAACTGGCTGGGCGAGCTGTTCAAGCGTCACCGCGGCGCCTGCCCGATCACCATGGAGTACACCGGCAGCGATGCCAAGGCCATGCTGCAGTTCGGTGAAAGCTGGCGTATCGACCCGGCCGATGGCCTGATTCAGGCCCTGCGTGACCAGTTCGGACGTGAGAACGTCTTTTTGCAATATCGATGAATTTTTAATCTCGACCTGAATGCGCCTGATCCCTTAAGGTAGGGCGCCAAACGGATCAACCGGCCGGCCGCCTGGCCGTAGACCCAAGACGGATGCCTATGAACCCGAATTTCCTGGATTTCGAACAGCCGATTGCTGACCTGCAAGCCAAGATCGAAGAGCTGCGCCTGGTTGGCAATGACAACTCGCTGAACATCGGCGATGAGATCGCCCGTCTGCAAGACAAGAGCAGCACCCTGACCGAAAGCATTTTCGGCAACCTGACCAGCTGGCAGATCGCCCGCCTGGCCCGTCACCCGCGTCGTCCGTACACCCTGGACTACATCGAACACATCTTCACCGAGTTCGACGAGCTGCACGGTGACCGTCACTTCTCCGACGACGCCGCGATTGTCGGCGGTATCGCCCGCCTGGACGATAAGCCGGTGATGGTCATCGGCCACCAGAAAGGCCGCGAAGTACGCGAGAAGGTGCGCCGCAACTTCGGCATGCCGCGCCCTGAAGGCTACCGCAAGGCCTGCCGCCTGATGGAAATGGCCGAGCGTTTCAAGATGCCGATCCTGACCTTCATCGACACCCCGGGCGCCTACCCTGGCATCGATGCCGAAGAGCGCAACCAGAGCGAAGCCATTGCCTGGAACCTGCGGGTCATGGCCCGCCTGAAAACCCCGATCATCGCCACCGTAATCGGTGAAGGTGGTTCCGGCGGTGCGCTGGCCATCGGTGTCTGCGACCAGCTGAACATGCTGCAGTACTCGACTTACTCGGTCATCTCGCCGGAAGGTTGCGCCTCGATCCTGTGGAAGACTGCCGAAAAGGCCTCGGATGCAGCCGAAGCCATGGGCATCACCGCCGAGCGCCTGAAAGGCCTGGGCATCGTCGACAAGGTCATCGCCGAGCCCCTGGGCGGCGCGCACCGTGATCCGGCGAAAATGTCCGCCACCGTTCGCGGCGAGCTGATCGAGCAACTGGACATGCTCAAGAAGTTCGACAACGATGCGCTGCTCAAGCGCCGCTATGACCGTCTGATGAGCTACGGGCTCTGATTTGAGGTTCATCGCCGGCAACGCCGGCTCCCACAGGAATTGGATTCACTGCCTGACCTGTGGGAGCTGGCCTTGCCAGCGAACGAGTGCGCAGCACTCGTAAAAGAGGTCTACCCGATGCTCGATCTCTACTCAAGGCTGTCCCCCTGGCTCACCGCCCCCTCCTGGTGCATCGCCCTCTCCGGCGGCCTGGACTCCAGCGTCCTCCTGCACCTGCTGGCAAGCCTGTCCCGCCAGCAGCCAATACCGCCCATCCGCGCGATTCACATCCACCACGGCCTGCAGGCTGCGGCTGACGCCTGGCCGGACCACTGCCAGCGCCTGTGCGACACCCTGGGTGTCGAACTGCAGATCATCCGGGTCAAGGTCGCCCCCGGCGCCAGCATTGAGCAGGGCGCCCGTGACGCGCGTTATGCCGCATTCGCCGAAGCCTTGCGCCCCGGCGAAATCCTCTTGACTGGCCAGCACCGCGAAGACCAGGCCGAAACCCTGCTGTTTCGCCTGTTACGCGGCGCCGGCCTGCGCGGCCTGAGCGCCATGCCCGGGCAGCGGCCGCTAGGGCAGGGCATATTGGTGCGGCCGTTGCTGGGTGTTTCGCGCGATGACCTGCAGGTGTACGCCCAGGCTCGGCAGTTGAGCTGGATCGACGACCCGTCCAACATCGATACGCGGTTTTCCCGCAACTACCTGCGCCATCAGGTTTTCCCCGGATTGTTGCAGCGCTGGCCGCAGGCCGCGCAGAACCTGGCACGCAGTGCCGAGCACCTGAGCGAAGCCCAGGGCCTGCTCGATGAGCTGGCCCTGGAAGACCTGGCCCGGGCCGCGACCCCGGCAGCGTTTTCCTGGCTTGGCCTGGCCTCGCTCGACCTCGAGGTGCTGCGCCAGCTATCCCCAGCCCGTCAGCGCAATGCCCTGCAATACTGGCTTGCACCGCGCACTCGCCTGCCCGACAGCCGCCACTGGGCCGGCTGGGAGGCAATGCGCGATGCTGCATCCGACGGACGGCCGCTGTGGCAGCTGACCGACGGCGAATTGCATCGCGCCGCTGGCCGTATCTGGTGGCTGGCCGCTGACTGGCTGACCCCTGCAGGTGGCCGCCAGGCCTGGGCTGACCCGCACAAAGCGCTGACCTTGAGCCACAACGGCAGCGTCAGCCTCAGCGGCACGTTGCCGCAGGGCCCCTTGCACATTGCCTATCGCCAGGGCGGCGAAACCCTGGCAATCGCTGGCCGCGGCCAACGCGATCTGAAGCGTCTGCTCAACGAGTCGCAGCTACCGTCATTCGTCCGCTCACGCCTGCCATTGCTGTATCGCGGCGCGCAATTGCTGGCGGTCGCCAACCTGCCGGGATTGAGCCAGGGTGACTGGCAATTGCATTGGCATGCGCCGACGAGCGAGCAAGGTTTGAGATGAAAGGCACATTCGGGTAGACTACGCTCCCTTCTTGATACAGCTTCTGTGGCTTCCCCGAAATCACAGCAGTTGCCGATTACCAAGCAGTTTTTTGCTGGGCGATTCTAAAAATGTTTAGCGAGCTCCTTACCGGGTATCCAACCCCCGGTGTGACCAGACGCGGCAGTTTTTTAAGATGCACTGTGATTGACGCAGGTGATCGGGGGCTTCGGCCTTCCTTCGCTTTCCCCGGCGGCACTGACCGCTTTAACGCAGACTTCTAGGGTTTTTCATGACGCGCTACATATTCGTCACGGGCGGTGTTGTTTCTTCATTGGGGAAAGGCATTGCCTCGGCTTCATTGGCGGCCATCCTGGAGGCGCGGGGGCTCAAGGTCACCATGCTCAAGCTGGACCCGTACATCAACGTCGACCCGGGCACCATGAGCCCGTTCCAGCACGGTGAAGTGTTCGTCACCCACGACGGCGCCGAGACCGACCTGGACCTGGGCCACTACGAGCGGTTCATCCGCACGACCATGACCCAGAACAACAACTTCACCACCGGCCGTATCTACGAGCACGTGCTGCGCAAGGAGCGCCGTGGTGATTACCTGGGCGCGACCATCCAGGTCATTCCGCACATCACCGACGAGATCAAGCGCCGCATCATCAAGGGTGCCGGCGATGCCGACGTGGCCCTGGTGGAAATCGGCGGTACCGTGGGTGACATCGAGTCGCAACCGTTCCTCGAGGCTATCCGTCAGTTGCGCGTTGAAGTGGGCTCCAAGCGCGCCATGCTGATGCACCTGACCCTGGTTCCGTACATCGCCACCGCTGGCGAGACCAAGACCAAGCCGACCCAGCACTCGGTCAAGGAGCTGCGCTCCATCGGCCTGCAGCCAGACGTGCTGATCTGCCGCTCCGACCATCCGGTGGATGTCTCCTCGCGCCGCAAGATCGCCCTGTTCACCAACGTCGAAGAGCGTGCGGTGATCTCCCTGGAAGACGTCGACACCATCTACAAGATCCCGGCCGTACTGCACGCCCAGGGCCTGGATGACTTCGTCGTCGAGCGTTTCGGCCTGCAGTGCAACGGTGCCGACCTGTCCGAGTGGGAAAAGGTCGTCGACGCCAAGCTCAACCCCGAGCACGAAGTCACCATCGCCATGGTCGGCAAGTACATGGAGCTGCTGGACGCCTACAAGTCGCTGATCGAAGCGATGAGCCATGCCGGCATCCAGAACCGCACCAAGGTCAACCTGCGCTACATCGACTCCGAAGACATCGAGAACCAGGGCACCAGCCTGCTCGAAGGCGCCGATGCCATCCTGGTTCCAGGCGGTTTCGGCCTGCGTGGCGTCGAAGGCAAGATCACTGCCGTGCAGTACGCCCGCGAGAACAAGGTCCCGTACCTGGGTATCTGCCTGGGCATGCAGGTGGCGGTCATCGAATTCGCCCGTAACGTCATGGGCTGGAAAGACGCCAACTCCACCGAGTTCGATCGCAACAGCGGTCACCCGGTGGTCGGCCTGATCACCGAGTGGGAAGATGCCACTGGCGCAGTCGAAACCCGTACCGAAGCCTCGGACCTGGGCGGCACCATGCGTCTGGGCGCCCAGGAATGCCAGCTGGCAAGCGGCTCCAAGGTCCACGATTGCTACGCCAAGGACGTGATCGTCGAGCGTCATCGTCATCGCTACGAAGTGAACAACAACCTGCTGCCGCAACTGGTCGAAGCCGGCCTGAAAGTCTCCGGTCGTTCCGGTGACGGCGCGCTGGTCGAAGTGGTCGAGTCCCAGGATCATCCATGGTTCGTCGCTTGCCAGTTCCACCCAGAGTTCACCTCGACCCCGCGTGACGGCCATCCGCTGTTCAGCGGCTTCGTCAAGGCGGCACTGGCTCAAAAGAACAAGGCCTGATCCATGACCCAGAAGATCATTCGCGTCGGTAACATCGAGATCGCCAACGACAAGCCGTTCGTCCTGTTCGGCGGCATGAACGTGCTGGAATCCCGTGACCTGGCAATGAAGGTCTGTGAAGAGTACGTGCGGGTTACCGAGAAACTCGGTATCCCTTACGTGTTCAAGGCCAGCTTCGACAAGGCCAACCGTTCGTCAATCAACTCCTACCGTGGCCCCGGCCTGGAAGAGGGGATGAAGATCTTCGAAGAGATCAAGAAGACCTTCAACGTGCCGGTCATCACCGACGTGCACGAGCCCGAGCAGGCTGCCGCGGTGGCCAAGGTCTGCGACATCATCCAGTTGCCGGCCTTCCTCTCGCGCCAGACCGACCTGGTGGTGGCCATGGCCAAGACCGGCGCGGTGATCAACATCAAGAAGGCGCAGTTCCTCGCACCCCAGGAAATGAAACACATCCTGACCAAGTGCGAAGAGGCCGGTAACGATCAGTTGATCCTTTGCGAGCGTGGTTCGAGCTTCGGTTACAACAACCTGGTGGTGGACATGCTCGGCTTCGGCATCATGAAGCAGTTCGAGTACCCGGTGTTCTTCGACGTCACCCACGCCCTGCAGATGCCGGGTGGTCGCGCCGATTCCGCCGGTGGTCGCCGCGCCCAGGTCACCGACCTGGCCAAGGCGGGCCTGAGCCAGGGCCTGGCCGGCCTGTTCCTCGAGGCGCATCCGGATCCGGACAACGCCAAGTGTGACGGTCCATGCGCCCTGCGCCTGGACAAACTGGAGCCTTTCCTGGCCCAGCTCAAGCAACTTGATGATCTGGTGAAGAGTTTTCCGACGGTAGAAACCGCGTAATCCTCGATTCTCCGGTAAAGTACCCCCCGTTCAACCTCTGACCCTCGGGTCAGGGGTCTGCTTTCGCCGGGCCTGCCTGTTTCAAATTGCCCGGCGAGCGGCAAGATTTTTCTCAGCTGCGTTGTTTTCGTCAATTCTGGAGTGCTTACAACAATGGCAAAAATCGTCGACATCAAAGGTCGTGAAGTTCTCGATTCGCGTGGTAACCCTACCGTAGAAGCGGACGTGCTGCTCGACAACGGCATCATCGGCAGCGCCTGCGCGCCGTCCGGTGCTTCCACTGGCTCGCGCGAAGCGCTGGAGCTGCGTGATGGCGACAAGAGCCGTTACATGGGCAAGGGCGTACTCAAGGCAGTTGCCAACATCAACGGCCCGATCCGCGACCTGCTGCTGGGCAAGGACCCGGTTGACCAGAAAGCCCTCGACCGCGCCATGATCGAACTGGACGGTACCGAGAACAAGGCCAAGCTGGGCGCCAACGCCATCCTCGCCGTGTCCCTGGCTGCCGCCAAGGCCGCTGCCCAGGACCAGGACCTGCCGCTGTACGCGCACATCGCCAACCTCAACGGCACCCCAGGCCAGTACTCGATGCCGGTTCCGATGATGAACATCATCAACGGCGGCGAGCACGCCGACAACAACGTCGACATCCAGGAGTTCATGGTACAGCCGGTTGGCGCCAAGACCTTCTCCGACGCGCTGCGCATGGGCACCGAGATTTTCCATCACCTCAAGGCTGTGCTGAAGGCCCGTGGCCTGAACACCGCTGTCGGTGACGAAGGTGGTTTCGCGCCTAACCTGGCATCCAACGAAGACGCGCTGTCGGCCATCGCCGAAGCCATCGCCAACGCCGGTTACAAGCTGGGCACCGACGTGACCCTGGCTCTGGACTGCGCGGCCAGCGAGTTCTACGAAGACGGCAAGTACAACCTGTCCGGCGAAGGCAAGTCGTTCGACGCCGAAGGTTTTGCCGACTACCTCAAAGGCCTGACCGAGCGCTTCCCGATCATCTCGATCGAAGACGGCCTGGACGAGTCCGACTGGGCTGGCTGGAAGATCCTCACCGACAAAATCGGCGCCAAGGTGCAACTGGTCGGTGACGACCTGTTCGTAACCAACACCAAGATCTTGAAAGAAGGCATCGACAAGAACATCGCCAACTCGATCCTGATCAAGTTCAACCAGATCGGCTCGCTGACCGAAACCCTGGAAGCCATCCAGATGGCCAAGGCTGCCGGTTACACCGCGGTGATCTCGCACCGTTCGGGCGAAACCGAAGACTCGACCATTGCCGACCTGGCCGTGGGTACCGCTGCCGGCCAGATCAAGACCGGTTCTCTGTGCCGTTCCGACCGCGTCTCCAAGTACAACCAACTGCTGCGTATCGAAGAGCAATTGGGCAGCAAGGCTGTGTACCGTGGCCGTGCCGAGTTTCGCGGCTAAGCAAGAGATGGTAAAAAGACCGCAGCAAAGCGGCGCTGAACGGTCATACTGATCGTTCAGATGCCCTTGCTGCAGGTGTCTGAACACAAAGCCTGGCTTCGGTCAGGCTTCGTGCCATCAGCGACCTGCAGAGGTGGCGGTCTTTTCCACTGGATACCCTGATGCGCAGTCCTTATTGGTTGTTCCTCGTCTTGCTCCTGCTGCTCGGTGGCCTGCAGTATCGTCTGTGGGTGGGCAATGGCAGCCTGGCCCAGGTCACCGAACTCAAGCAACAGATCGCTGACCAGCACGCTGAAAACGAGCGTTTGCTGGAGCGTAACCGTGTGCTTGACGCCGAGGTACTGGAGTTGAAGAAAGGTATGGAAACCGTCGAAGAACGGGCTCGCCACGAACTGGGTATGGTCAAGGAGGGCGAAACCCTCTACCAGCTTGCCCAATGAACCAGACCTTGCCGGCCTTCTGGGCCGTGATTCCCGCCGCGGGTGTTGGTGCCCGCATGGCTGCCGACCGTCCCAAGCAGTACTTGCAGTTGGGCGGGCAGACCATTCTCGAGCATAGCCTCGACTGTTTTCTTGACCATCCCGGTGTCAAAGGGGTGGTGGTCAGCGTTGCTGCTGACGATCCTTACTGGCCCGGTTTGCGCTGCGCCAGCGATCCACGTATCCAGCGCGCCGAAGGCGGCCAGGAACGTGCCGATTCAGTGCTCAATGCTTTGTTGCTGCTGCACGCCCAGGGCGCTGCGGACACTGACTGGGTGCTGGTACACGACGCCGCGCGGCCAAACCTGGCCCGCAGCGATCTCGACCGCCTGCTGGGCGAACTGGCCGACGATCCGGTCGGCGGGCTGCTGGCGGTGCCAGCGCGCGATACCCTCAAGCGCGCCGATGCCAACGGCCGGGTCAGCAGTACGATCGACCGCAGCACCGTGTGGCAGGCCTATACGCCGCAGATGTTCCGCCTCGGTGCCTTGCACCGGGCCCTGGCCGACAGCCTGGTGGCCGACGTGGCGATTACCGACGAGTCATCGGCCATCGAATGGGCCGGGCAGGCGCCGCGGCTGATCGAAGGGCGCAGCGACAACATCAAGGTCACCCGCCCCGAAGACCTCGAATGGCTGCGCCAGCGCTGGGCCAAGCGCGGTTGAGCACTCTTCGCGGGGCAAGCCCGCTCCTACAGTAGGAGCGGGCTTGCCCCGCGATGCTTTTCAGGCACCTCGATACTCAGGCAACCCCGCCAATCCCTCACGCAGATAGTCCACCAGCTTGCGCACTTTCGGCGACAGATGCCGCTGCTGCGGATACAACGCCCAAACCGCCGTATTCGGCGGCTGATGCGCTTCCAGCAGCGACACCAGCGCGCCGGTTTTGAGGTGCTCAAGCACGTAGTAGTCCGGCAACTGACACAAGCCCATCCCCTGTAGCGCCGCATCCAGCACCGCCTGGCCACTGTTGCAGCGCCAGTTGCCCTGGACCCGCTGGCCGATTTCCCGTCCATCCAGTTGCAGCGCCCAGTTGTCGGAGCTGCCGATCAGGCAGTTGTGCCGCGCCAGTTCCGAAAGGCTGTGCGGCCTGCCGTAGCGTTCCAGATAGGCCGGTGACGCGCACAGGTACATGCGCCGTGGCGCCAGGCGTGTGGCCACCAGCCGCGAGTCCTGCAGGCGGCCGAGGCGAATGGCCAGGTCCATGCCCTCATGCACCAGGTCCAGCGGGCGATTGCTCAGCTCGATGTCCACTCTCAGGTGCGGGTAAGCGGCCATGAAGCGCGTCACCAACGGCACGATGAAACGCTCACCGTAGGCCACGGCGCAGGTCATGCGCAGCAGCCCCTTGGGCTCGCTGGTCAGGTCGCCCATGGCGCGCAGGGCTTCCTCGCGGCCGTCCTGCAGGCGTTGGCAGTGTTGCAGGAAGGTCTGCCCGGCTTCGCTCAAGGTCACCCGCCGGGTGCTGCGGTACAGCAAGCGGGTTTGCAGGCGTTCCTCAAGGCGAGCGATCTGCCGGCTGACGTGGGACGACGACACCCCGAGGCGTTCGGCGGCAGCGGTGAACTGCCCGGCTTCGGCGACGGCGACGAACTCGTCGATACCTTCCCACTGATTGCTCATCGATTATCCCTGCATGGCAATAATGTTTTGTCTTAGCCCGGATTATTCACCAAATGACGATGAATTACACTGCAAGCCTGAACTGACCCTTTGCTGGAGAAGATTGATGATCAAGTCCCGTGCCGCCGTTGCCTTCGAGGCCAAGAAACCGCTGGAGATCGTCGAAGTCGACGTGGCCATGCCCAAGGCCGGCGAGGTGTTGCTGCGCGTGGTCGCCAGCGGCGTCTGCCATACCGACGCCTACACCCTGTCGGGCGCCGACCCGGAAGGCATCTTCCCGTCGATCCTCGGCCACGAAGGCGGTGCCATCGTTGAGGCCATCGGTGAGGGCGTGACCTCGGTTGCCGTGGGTGATCATGTGATCCCGCTATATACCCCCGAATGCGGCCAGTGCAAATTCTGCCGCTCCGGCAAGACCAACCTGTGCCAGGCCATCCGCGCCACCCAGGGCAAGGGCCTGATGCCCGACGGCAGCACGCGTTTCTCCTACAAGGGTCAGCAGCTGTTCCACTACATGGGCACCTCGACTTTTTCCGAGTACACCGTGCTGCCGGAAATCTCCGTGGCCAAGATCCAGAAAGAAGCGCCGCTGGAGAAGGTCTGCCTGCTCGGTTGCGGCGTGACCACCGGTATCGGCGCGGTGCTGAACACCGCCAAGGTCAAGCCGGGCGATACCGTGGCCATCTTCGGCCTCGGTGGCATCGGCCTGTCGGCGATCATCGGTGCGGTCAAGGCCAAGGCTTCGCGGATCATTGCCGTGGACATCAACCCGAGCAAATTCGAGATCGCCAGACAGCTGGGTGCCACCGACTGCGTCAACCCGAAAGATTACGACCGTCCGATCCAGGAAGTGATCGTCGACCTTACCGACGGCGGCGTCGACTTCTCGTTCGAGTGCGTGGGTAATGTGCAACTGATGCGTGCGGCGCTGGAATGCTGCCACAAGGGCTGGGGCGAGTCGGTGATCATCGGCGTTGCCGGTGCCGGCCAGGAAATTTCCACCCGTCCATTCCAGCTGGTAACTGGCCGGGTCTGGCGTGGTTCGGCCTTCGGGGGCGTGCGTGGCCGTAGCGAGCTGCCAAGCTACGTGGAAATGTCGGAAAAAGGCGAAATCCCGCTGGATACCTTCATCACCCACACCATGGGCCTGGAAGACATCAACAAGGCATTCGACCTGATGCACGAAGGCAAGAGCATTCGCAGCGTCATCCACTTCTGAGGTCTGCCATGAGCCTGGAAAACATCTCTTGCCAGAAGAGCTTCGGCGGCTGGCATAAACGCTACCGCCATCGCTCCCAGGTGCTTGGCTGCGACATGGTGTTTGCCGTGTACCTGCCGCCGCAGGCCGAGCAGGGCGGCAAGCTGCCGGTACTGTACTGGCTGAGCGGCCTGACCTGCACCGACGAGAATTTCATGCAAAAGGCCGGTGCGCACAAGCTGGCTGCCGAGCTTGGCTTGATCATCGTCGCCCCTGACACCAGTCCGCGCGGTCCACAGGTGCCGGCTGATCCCGATGGCGCCTGGGACTTTGGCCTGGGGGCCGGGTTCTACCTCAACGCCACCGAGCAGCCGTGGGCCCAGCACTACCGCATGCACGATTACGTAGTGGAGGAACTGCCGGCATTGGTCGAGGCGCATTTCCCGGCCTCCGACCAGCGCGGTATCAGTGGTCACTCCATGGGCGGCCATGGCGCGCTGGTGTGCGCCTTGCGCAACCCGGGGCGTTACCGTTCGGTGTCGGCGTTCGCGCCGATCGGCAACCCGATGGAGTGCCCGTGGGGGCAGAAGGCCTTCAGTCGCTACCTGGGTGAGGACCGGGCGCGCTGGCGCGAGTGGGATGCCAGCGTGTTGCTTGCCCAGGCCGGCGAGCGCTTGCCGCTACTGGTCGACCAGGGCGATCGTGATGATTTCCTCGACAACCAGCTCAAGCCGCAGGTGCTCGAACAGGCGGCCAGGGCGGCGGGCCATCCGCTAACCTTGCGCCTGCAACCGGGCTATGACCATAGCTACTACTTCATCGCCAGCTTCATCAATGACCACTTGCGTCATCATGCCGCAGCGCTGACAGGGGCGGGTAACTGATCCTACAAATCAAGCCCAAGCGCCGGCAAAGCAGGTAGAATCACGCCCTGACTCAATCAGGGCTTTTTTTTATGCGTATTGGCCACGGCTACGATGTGCACCGCTTCGCGGAAGGCGATTTCATCACCTTGGGTGGGGTGCGCATTGCGCACAAGTTCGGGCTGCTGGCGCATTCTGATGGCGACGTTGTGCTGCACGCCCTGAGCGATGCCCTGCTTGGCGCTGCGGCGCTGGGCGATATCGGCAAGCACTTCCCCGACACCGATCCGCAGTTCAAGGGCGCCGACAGTCGCGTGCTGCTGCGCCATGTGGTGCAGATCGTCCTGGCCAAGGGCTGGAAGGTTGGCAACATCGACGCCACCATCGTTGCCCAGGCGCCGAAAATGGCTCCGCATATCGACACCATGCGCCAGTTGATCGCCCAGGACCTGCAGGTCGAGCTGGACCAGGTCAACGTCAAGGCCACCACCACCGAAAAACTCGGTTTTACCGGGCGTGAAGAAGGCATTGCCGTCCACGCCGTTGCCCTGTTGCTGCCGGCATGACCGAACTCGAACTGCTCGGCCCGCGTGCTGCGGGCGAAGCGCTGGGCAGCGCAATTCTCAAGGCCAGCGCTGAAGACTTCCAGGTCGATGAAGTGCTCGACATTCCCCTCAGTGGCAGCGGTGAACACCTGTGGCTGTGGGTCGAAAAACGTGACCTGAACACCGAAGAGGCTGCCCGCCGCCTGGCCCGCGCCGCCGGTGTGCCGGTGCGCAGCATCAGCTACGCCGGCCTCAAGGACCGCCAGGCCCTGACCCGCCAGTGGTTCAGCCTGCACCTGCCGGGCAAGGCCGACCCGGACCTGAGCGCTGCCGAAAACGAAACCCTGAGCATCCTCAAGCAGACCCGCCACTCGCGCAAACTGCAGCGTGGCGCGCATTCGGCCAACGGCTTCACCTTGCGCCTGACCGGCCTCAAGGCCGAACGTGCGGCGCTGGATGCACGGCTTGAACAGATCCGCAGCCAGGGCGTACCTAACTACTTTGGTACCCAGCGCTTCGGCCACGGCGGCGGTAATCTTCACGATGCCCGCGAGTGGGCCAACCGCCAGGCCTTGCCTGAACAGCGCAACGTTCGCTCGCGCCTGCTCTCCAGCGCCCGTAGCTACCTGTTCAACCAGGTATTGGCTGCGCGTGTCGGCGACGGCAGCTGGCAGCAGGCGCAGGTCGGTGATCTGCTGGCGTTTACCGACAGCCGAAGTTTTTTTCCGGCAGGCGAGGCTGAATGCTCCGATCCGCGCCTGGCGATTCTCGACTTGCACCCCACCGGCCCGCTATGGGGCGAGGGGCAGTCCGGCGCCAGCGGCGCGGCTGGTGAACTCGAGCAACGTATCGGTGAACAGCATGGCGCCTTGTGCCAATGGCTGGCGCGGGCGGGCATGAGTCACGAACGACGCATTCTGCGACTGCCCATTAGCGGGCTGACGTGGCATTATCCCGAGCCTGATATCCTGCAACTGGAATTCGTCCTTCCGGCCGGATGCTTCGCCACCGTGGTGGTGCGCGAGCTTGTTGATCTGGTGCCGGCAGGGCAGACGGACAGCCCATGCGTATTCTGATTTCGAACGACGACGGGGTTACCGCACCCGGTCTCGCCGCGCTGCATGCTGCGCTGGCGGATTATGCCGAATGTGTGGTGATCGCCCCGGACCAGGACAAAAGCGGCGCCAGCAGCTCGCTGACGCTCGACCGGCCGCTGTGCCCGCAAACCCTGGCCAATGGTTTTATCAGCCTCAACGGCACGCCGACCGACTGCGTCCACCTGGGCCTCAACGGCCTGCTGGAGACCGCTCCGGACATGGTGGTGTCGGGGATCAACCTGGGCGCCAACCTTGGCGATGACGTGCTGTATTCCGGCACCGTGGCTGCTGCGCTTGAGGGCCGTTTTCTCGGCGGTACCTCGTTTGCCTTCTCGTTGCTCTCGCGGCTCCCCGACAACTTGCCGACAGCGGCCTATTTCGCCCGTAAACTGGTCGAGGCCCACGCCAGCCTTGAGCTGCCGCCGCGCACGGTGCTCAACGTCAACATCCCCAACCTGCCGCTGGAGCACATCCGTGGCATCCAGTTGACCCGCCTGGGCCATCGCGCGCGCGCCGCGGCGCCGACCAAGGAGGTCAACCCACGGGGCAAGGAAGGCTACTGGATCGCCGTGGCCGGCGATGCCGAAGATGGCGGCCCGGGCACTGACTTCCACGCGGTGATGCAGGGCTATGTCTCGATTACCCCGCTGCAGCTCGACCGGACCTTCAACGATGCCTTCGAGCGCCTCGACGGTTGGCTGGAGGGCTTACTCTGATGCGCGAACAGGACGATCTGATGCGCCACGGTATCGGTTTTACCTCTGAGCGAACCCGCGAACGGCTGATCAAGCGCCTGATCGAAGAGGGGGTCTCAAACCCCAAAGTGATCGATGTGCTGCGCCGTACGCCTCGTCACCTGTTCGTCGATGAAGCCCTGGCCCACCGTGCCTACGAAGACACCGCGTTGCCGATCGGCAACAACCAGACCATCTCCCAGCCGTTCATGGTCGCGCACATGAGCGAGCTGCTGCTCGAAGCCGGCCCGCTGGACAAGGTGCTGGAGATCGGCACAGGTTCCGGCTACCAGACCGCGATTCTTGCGCAACTGGTCGAGCGGGTGTTTTCCGTTGAACGCATCAAGGTCCTGCAGGATCGCGCCAAAGAGCGCCTGATCGAGCTGAACCTGCGTAACGTAGTGTTCCGCTGGGGTGATGGCTGCGAAGGCTGGCCGGCGCTGGCACCTTACAACGGCATCATTGTCACCGCCGTGGCACCCGAGGTGCCGCAAGCGCTGCTCGACCAGCTCGCCCCGGGTGGGCGCATGGTCATTCCGGTGGGGCCGGCCGGTGAAACCCAGCAATTGATGTTGATCGTGCGCGAAGAGCACGGCTTCTCGCGACGGGTACTGGGCGCCGTGCGTTTCGTGCCGTTGCTCACCGGGCCGCTGGCCTGACCGGGCTTTTTTTTCGCCCGGGCGAATTTCGGCGGCATTGCCCTGTCTATCTGGCGGGCTACCATAGTCTGTTGCAGATCACGTTTAGCAATGGCCTGACATCCGCAGGGCAGTGCGCTCGGGTATAATTGCAACAATATTGCATTTTTAACATCGGTCACCATTAGAGGGAGCGGCGGGTGGGTCACACAAACATTCGGCAGCGCAAGGATCCATCAAGCTTCAAGCTTCTGCTGATTGCACTGGCCTTGGGCACACTGGTGACGGGGTGCTCCAGCACGTCCTCCAACAGTGTTCGCGTGGTCGATCGCAACAACGCCGCGCCCAAACGCCCTGTGGTTACAACCGGTCAGTACGTGGTGCGCCCTGGCGACACGCTGTTCTCCATCGCCTTTCGCTATGGCTGGGACTACAAGGCCCTGGCTGCGCGCAACGGCATCGCCCCGCCGTACACCATTCGCCCGGGCCAGGCGATTCGCTTCGATGGCCGCTCCAGTGGCCCGGCGCCAGTCGTCGGCACCACCGTGGTCACCAGCTCGCCATCTTCTTCAAGCAAGACCACCATCATCAAGCGTCCGCTGGACAGCTCCGGCAAGCCGATAACGCCGCCGCCCACCACGGCGCCTGCGACCACGCCAAGCACCCCGCCAGTAGCGCCGGTGGTGACCACCACGGCACCCGTGCAAGTGCCCCCTGCGGGCCGTTCTACGGCCGGCTGGGCCTGGCCGGCCAATGGCGTGCTGATTGGAAAATTCGCTTCAAACGGTAGTTTGAATAAAGGCATTGATATCGCCGGTGATTTGGGACAGCCTGTTTTTGCTGCATCTGATGGTTCAGTTGTCTACGCCGGGAGTGGCTTGCGGGGCTACGGCGAGTTGGTAATCATCAAGCACAACGATACCTACGTCAGTGCCTACGGCCACAACCGCAGGCTTTTGGTTCGGGAGGGACAGCAGGTCAAGGTAGGGCAGACAATTGCCGAAATGGGGTCCACGGGTACCGACCGGGTGAAGCTTCATTTTGAAATTCGCCGCCAGGGCAAACCTGTCGATCCACTGCAATTCCTGCCACGTCGTTGATTGCTCGGCCCGGCCTGTTCCTCGCGTAGAGGGGACAGGCTCCAGCGCTGCCAGGGATAAAGGCGTCGCTTGAGTCTGAGTTCGAACTCAGCAAAGGACTATAACAATGGCTCTCAGTAAAGAAGTGCCGGAGTTTGACATCGACGATGAGGTTCTCCTGATGGAGACCGGCATTGTTTTGGAAACGGATGTGATGTCAGACGAACCTGCTGTATCTACGGTTCGGACCAAGGCTAAACAGGGCTCTACGCTCAAACAGCACAAGTACATCGATTACACTCGGGCACTTGATGCAACCCAGCTTTACCTCAATGAAATTGGCTTCTCGCCATTGCTCTCGCCGGAAGAAGAAGTGCACTTTGCGCGCCTGTCGCAACGTGGCGATCCGGCCGGGCGCAAACGCATGATCGAAAGCAACCTGCGCCTGGTGGTTAAAATCGCCCGGCGTTATGTCAACCGGGGGCTTTCGCTGCTCGACCTGATCGAAGAGGGCAACCTCGGCCTGATCCGGGCGGTCGAGAAGTTCGACCCTGAACGCGGCTTCCGTTTCTCTACCTACGCCACCTGGTGGATCCGGCAGACCATCGAACGGGCGATCATGAACCAGACCCGTACCATCCGCTTGCCCATTCACGTGGTCAAGGAACTCAACGTCTACCTGCGCGCCGCCCGCGAACTGACCCAGAAGCTCGATCACGAACCGTCCCCGGAAGAGATCGCCAGCCTGCTGGAAAAACCGGTCGGCGAGGTCAAGCGCATGCTTGGGCTCAACGAACGGGTATCGTCGGTGGATGTGTCCCTGGGGCCTGATTCGGACAAAACCCTGCTCGATACCCTCACCGACGACCGTCCTACTGATCCGTGCGAGCTGCTTCAGGATGACGATCTGTCCCAGAGCATCGACCAGTGGCTCAGCGAGCTGACCGACAAGCAACGCGAGGTGGTGATCCGCCGCTTCGGCCTGCGCGGCCATGAAAGCAGTACGCTGGAAGATGTAGGCCTGGAGATCGGCCTGACCCGGGAACGGGTGCGGCAGATCCAGGTAGAGGGCCTCAAGCGCTTGCGCGAGATTCTCGAAAAGAACGGCCTGTCCAGCGAGTCGCTGTTTCAGTAAAAACTGCGATATCGCTGTGAAGAGCGCCCCGACACGTCGGGGCGTTTTTGCATCTGCAGAACACAAAATTACCCGTGAACGGTTTCCCGATGGCGTTCTGGAAACATTCGGGTTTGGGCGCGATCCGACGGCGATGTTGGTACTGTTCTAGTTCATGTAAGCCATCGCTTACTCGTTGTGTAAGCCTTGGCTGTACGCTGTAGTAAACAGTTGTCGTTTTCAGTGTGCGCTTTTATTTAACTTATTGATATATATAGATTATTTGTTTTGTGACAGTACGGTTACCGCAGCTTTTTGAGAGCTTTGTGCGGTTGTGGTAAATCTTGGAAGCGCTAATATTTGTCCTGTGTCTACGGACTGACACAGGCTCTCAAGGATGAAAGCCAAGGACATCGCAGGATGCGATTCATCAGGATGATGAAAGGGAACAAAGGGACTACGGAAAAAATGTGGGCGGGTCAAACCGCCCCTTTTTTTTGCCCGCAACAAACATGAAAAAAGGCCCTCGAACAGACTGTGTGAAAACCTAGCAATCTGCCCGGCCCTTTAAGAGAATGCTCCGTATCGGAAGATACGGAGCATTTTTCGTTATGGCCTACATACAAGGAGAGTCCCGCAGCCAGACCAGCTTGTTCCCGGTCTCGCTGGAGGAACTGATCCCGGAAGATCACCTCGTTCGAGTCATCGACCTGTATGTCGCCAGGCTGGATCTGCGGCAGTTAGGTTTTGACAAGGCCCAGCCCAAGGCCACTGGACGTCCCTCTTGCGACCCCGCTGATCAGCTCAAGCTCTACCTCTATGGCTATTTCCAGCGCATTCGTTCGTCCCGGCGCCCGGAAGCCGAGTGCCAGCGCAACATCGAGGTGATGTGGTTGATCAACCGGCTCAAACCCGACTTCAAGACCCAGACCGCCGTCGACGCAGAGCACTGCCTAATTATGCACCACGAGGTGACGCAAGATGGCGATGACCGCAAGCAGCTTGAACCCATGGCTAAAGCTGCCAAGGCCGAGTTAGGGCAGGATACGCTGACGGTGACAGCCGATAGGGGCTACTCAAATGGCCAGCAGTTCCAGGCGTGTGAGGAAGCTTCGATTACCGTGTACGTGCCACCCAATCGAACTTCAAATCCAGGCGGTGAAACATTACTTGAGCGCCAGGACTTTAGAAAATGATGCAACTGATGGGCTGAAGAGCCCTTTCAGCACAAAAGCAAACGCCCCGAACAAGTCGGGGCGTTTGGTCTAGGGCCTGTCAGTGTGTTTTGACACAGTCTGTCGAGGGGCCTTTTTTTTGATCCGCGCGCTTAACGCTCGAGATCGGCGATCTTGCCTGGCTTGCCATCCCATTCGGCGGCATCTGGCATCGAATCTTTCTTTTCGGTGATGTTCGGCCAGATTTCCGCCAGCTCGGCATTGAGCTCGATGAAGTTTTCCATGCCGGCTGGCACTTCGTCTTCCGAGAAAATGGCGACGGCGGGGCATTCAGGCTCGCACAGTGCACAGTCGATGCACTCGTCCGGGTGAATGACCAGGAAGTTCGGGCCTTCGTAGAAGCAGTCCACCGGACAGACTTCTACGCAGTCGGTGTACTTGCACTTGATGCAGTTGTCGGTGACGACGAAGGTCATTTCTAATTCTCTCCTCAGGCGACGGCAGCGGTGCCCTTCCAGACAGGGCCGCTCGGTTTGGTTGTTCGGCTGCAGGCCAGGCTAGTAACCTGCAGCGCCGCCAAACCGCGCGGGATTCTATCAGCTTGTGCGGGCGCGCGTTATAACAGAGTCTTAAGTGTATAGAGCATTTCGATAGCTTGACGCGGCGTCATGTTGTCCAGGTCCAGCTTTCCGAGCTTCTCGATGGCCGGATGCGGCAGGCTGGCGAACAGGTCACTCTGGTGCGGTACGGCAGGTGCACCTTGCTGCAAGACAGGTGTTTCGTGGGGCAGGCTGGCGGTTTCCAGCCGGCCCAGGTGTTCACGGGCACGCTGGATCACCGGTGACGGCACCCCAGCCAGCTGCGCCACGGCCAGGCCGTAGCTCTGGCTGGCAGGGCCGGGCAGCACGTGGTGCAGGAACACGATACGTTCGTTGTGCTCGGTGGCGTTCAGGTGCACGTTGGCCACCAGCGGCTCGCTCTCCGGCAGAACCGTCAGCTCGAAGTAGTGCGTGGCGAACAAGGTATAGGCGCGCAGCTGCGCCAGGCGTTCGGCGGCGGCCCAGGCCAGCGACAGGCCGTCGAAGGTACTGGTACCACGGCCGACTTCGTCCATCAGCACCAGGCTGCGCTCGGTGGCGTTGTGCAGGATGTTGGCGGTTTCGCTCATCTCGACCATGAAGGTCGAACGGCCACCGGCCAGGTCGTCGCTGGAGCCGATACGGGTGAAGATGCGATCCACCAGTGACAGCTCACAGGCCGCAGCCGGGACGAAACTACCAATGTGGGCCATCAGTACGATCAATGCGGTCTGGCGCATGTAGGTGGATTTACCACCCATGTTCGGGCCGGTGATCACCAGCATCCGGGTGTTGTCATCCAAAGCCAGGTCGTTGGCCACGAACGGCGTGGTCAGCACTTGCTCGACCACCGGGTGGCGACCCTGGGTGATGCGCATGCACGGCTCGTCGACGAACTGCGGGCAGTTCAGGTCAAGGTTCAGCGCGCGCTCGGCCAGGTTGCTCAGCACATCCAGCTCGGCCAGGGCCGCAGCGGTGTCCTGCAGCGGCGCCAGGTGGCCGATCAGGTTCTCGAGCAAGGCGTCGTAGAGCATCTTCTCGCGGGCAAGGGCGCGGCTCTTGGCCGACAGCGCCTTGTCTTCGAAGGTTTTCAGCTCAGGGGTGATGAAGCGCTCGGCACCCTTGAGGGTCTGGCGGCGGATGTAGTCGGCGGGCGCCTGTTCGGCCTGTTTGCTCGGCAGCTCGATGAAGTAGCCGTGTACACGGTTGTAGCCGACCTTGAGGTTGGCCAGGCCCGTACGGGCTTTCTCGCGGGCTTCCAGATCGATGAGGAACTGCCCGGCGTTCTCGCTCATGGCCAGCAGCTCGTCCAGTTCGCTGTCGTAGCCAGTCTTGAGCACGCCGCCGTCGCGGATCACCGCCGGCGGGTTGTCGATGATGGCTTTTGCCAGCAGGTCGGCAAGCTCCGGGTAGGTCCCGGCGATGGCAGCCAGGCGCGCCAGGTGCGGCGCCTCGAGCTCGGCCATGGCGTTTTGCAGTTCCGGCAGGGCGCCGAGAGCATCGCGCAGGCGCGCCAGGTCTCGCGGGCGCGCATTGCGCAGGCCGATACGGGCGAGGATACGCTCGATGTCGCCGATTTCCTTGAGCTGCGGTTGCAGCTTCTCGAAGCGGTAACCGTCGAGCAGGCAGCGAATCGAGCCCTGGCGCGCCTGCAGCACTTTCAGGTCGCGCAGCGGGCGGTTCAGCCAGCGGGTCAGCAAGCGGCTGCCCATGGCGGTTTGGCAGCGGTCGATCACCGATTGCAGGGTGTTGTCGCGGCCACCGGCCAGGTTCACATCCAGCTCGAGGTTGCGCCGGCTGGCGCCGTCGAGCACCACGGTGTCGTCCAGGCGTTCATGCTTGAGGCTGCGCAGGTGCGGCAGGGCGGTGCGTTGGGTTTCCTTGGCGTAGCCGAGCAGGCAGCCGGCGGCACCGATGGCCAGGGTCAGCTTCTCGCAGCCGAAGCCCTTGAGGTCCTGGGTCGCGAACTGCTGGCAAAGGCTTTTGCGTGCCGAATCGCGGTCAAAATCCCACGGTGCACGGCGACGCGCGCCACGGCGTTTTTCCGCCGGCAGGCCCTGGGGCCAGTCGTCGGGGATCAGCAACTCGACCGGGTTGATGCGCTCAAGCTCGGCCAGCAGGTTTTCCCAGCCCTTGATCTCGAGCACGCTGAAATTGCCGCTGGTGATGTCCAGCACAGCCAGGCCGAACAGGCGTTCGTCACCCAGCACGGCGGCGATCAGGTTGTCGCGGCGCTCGTCGAGCAGCGCTTCGTCACTGACCGTACCCGGGGTAATGATGCGCACCACCTGGCGCTCGACCGGGCCCTTGCTGGTAGCCGGGTCGCCGATCTGCTCGCAGATCACCACCGACTCGCCCAGCTTCACCAACTTGGCCAGGTAGCCCTCGGCCGCGTGGAAGGGGATACCGCACATGGGGATCGACTGGCCCGCCGACTGCCCGCGGGCGGTCAGGGTGATGTCCAGGAGTTTGGCAGCCTTCTTCGCGTCTTCGTAGAAGATCTCGTAGAAGTCGCCCATGCGGTAGAACATCAGCTGGTCCGGGTGCTGGTTTTTCAGCTTCCAGTACTGCTGCATCATCGGGGTGTGTGCGGAAAGATCGCTCATTGCAAAAACTTGGCTCGCAGTGTCGTTGTAGACCAAAGGCAAGCGGGCAATGGTACAGGGATTTTATCCGGGCTGCCGAGGGCAAACGGCCAGGCGCGACCATTTGTCCGTGCATATTCGTGCATATCAGGGTTTGCATTCTATTGAAGGTCCCGGCATTATGCATTTTATGCAAAAACGCAACGTAGCATCCGTCCTCAGAGCACTGCTCGATCGCCACGGTCTCTCCCCCACGGAGCTGCACCGGCGTACCGGCGTGCCGCAATCCACCCTGTCGCGCATTCTCAGCGAGAAGATCGTCGATCCTTCCGACAAGCATGTATCGAAGATCGCCGAATATTTCGGTGTGAGCACCGATCAGTTGCGTGGTCGCGTTGAGCTCGGTGACAGCCGCGAAGCCGCGCCTGGGCGCAGTCATGCAGAGTTGAACGACATCAGCCTATGGGATGACGACACCCCCGTCGAGGACGACGAGGTGTCCATTCCGTTTCTTCGCGAGGTCGAATTGGCAGCAGGATCAGGAAGATTCGTCATCGAAGAAAGCGAGAAGGCCAGCCTGCGCTTCGGCAAGCGCAGCCTGCGCCACAACGGTGTGCAGTTTGACCAGGCCAAGTGCGTGACGGTACGAGGCAACAGCATGTTGCCGGTGTTGCGCGACGGCGCCACGGTGGGCGTCAATGCCGGTAAAAGCGCCATCGGCGACATCGTCGATGGCGACCTGTACGCCATCAATCACAACGGTCAATTGCGGGTCAAGCAGCTCTACCGTCTGCCTACCGGTATTCGCCTGCGCAGCTTCAACCGCGACGAACACCCTGATGAGGACTACAGCTTCCAGCAGATGCAGGAAGAGCAGATCAGCATCCTTGGGCATGTGTTCTGGTGGGGCATGTACGCCCGCTGAGTAATCCGTGTCCTCAGAAAACCCGCTTCGGCGGGTTTTTTTTCGCCTGCAGGAAAGTGTTGTAGGCCAGGTAGATTAAGGCCTACGTGCATAGGTGCATTTTCTCATGCATAAATATTTCCACAAATGCATTGACTGCATATGCATCAGTGCATAATCTTTGTCTCAAGCCGGTCGACACCGGCAGTGACAAAGGCAGCGATGAGCAGGCCTGAACTGTTCAGAGGGTTGGCAACTGGCCCGGGTGTGCAGCGTAAAGCACCACAAGCAGTTATCCGGCGGGCAGGTGGCCGCGGCCGGAGGAACAATTTGAAGCGGAGTCGCCCAGCGCACCAGTCGTGGCGGGCGGTTCGACAACGCATTACTGAAAAGCCTGGGGAGGCCGGGCTTTTTGGAATGCCGAGCGATCGGTTCTACAACAAACGCCGCCGGCAAGCTGCCGAGCGGAACTACCAAGGAGACAGGACAGTGACAAACGAGCAACAGACGTTACTGGAAATGCCGATCTGGCTGGTGATCGTCCTGGCCCTGCTGGGCGGCCTTTCCGGAGAGATGTGGCGCGCGGACAAGGCCGGTGCCCGCGGCTGGGCGCTTTTTCGACGCCTTTTATTGCGCTCGGGGGCCTGCATGGTCTGCGGTGTGTCCACCGTCATGCTGCTGTATGCCAGCGGCATGTCGATCTGGAGCGCCAGCGCCTTCGGCTGCCTTACCGCCATGGCCGGCGCCGATGTTGCCATCGGCCTTTATGAACGCTGGGCTGCGAAGCGTCTGGGCATTGAGGCGCAATCGCCGAACATGGATAGCCCTGGCAACAAGGAGTGAGGTGATGACGCAGGTTTTTACCGACGCGGACATCTGCGTCATTGACGACGCTGTAACGATTGATGAGCAGCGCCAGATCAGCAACCAGCTAAATAGCGCGACCTGGCGATACGGCTGGCCAATCAACGATGCGCCGTTCGCCCGGCCATGCTGGCATGCCTTTATTGCAGGCCGACAGCGGGTCGAGCGGCATGACTCGGAAGATGAGCTGGCCAGTCATCCGCAATGGCTTTCTTTCGGCATTCTGGAAGAAGCTGAAACACGCGAGTTGGTGTTCTACGACCACCAGAAGGAAAACGTCATCAAGGCAGTCTTACCCAAGCCTGGAAGGATTGTCATTTTCAACGGCCATGTGCCCCACAGCGCAAGATCGCCTTCGGTCAATTGTGATCGCTTACGGATGACATTGGCGTTCAAGACAATCGTGTAAGGAGTAACAATAATGACAGGAAAAGTTGAAATCATCGTCGGCCTGGTCGACAAGGCGGATAGAGGCGTCGCAGGCGTAAACGCCACCACTTCGCTGATCGATCAATACAACACCGATAAAAGCGGCTTTGCCCTGGTCAACGAGAACGCCCAGACCCACGGTTCTGCCAATCTGGAACCAGTACTTCAAAGCCACCCCAGATGCGCTTTATCCGGAGCGCTGGATTGCACCTAACCTGACGTTGGTGTCGCTCGCAGACATTATTGCCCTGCATGGTAATCGTATTGCGGTGAGCCATTGGGACCCTGCCACCAATGCCGTAACAATCTCCAGTGTTTTGCGCGATGATGCTGAGTCAGCGGGTGCCGGCCACGGAGGAGGTATTATTTATGGAGGTGGCGCTGTATCGCCTCCTGTGACTATTCCGATACTGGATTATCCGATTGGCACGATCGATATCTCCATCGAGTCCATAAACGGTGTGTCGACCCAGGATAACTACGGTTGTTGTTCGGGTAGCCAGGACGGCTACTACTGAATTGTGGTGTGCTAGTGTTGCCCCAAAAACGGCCCATTGTCCGCAAAGGAATCGCATGCCTTCGGTGTTCTCTCAGATCAGATCGTTGCCACCCAAGTCACAGATCAAGATTTACTGCGTGCTGGTAGTCGTCACGTCGTTGTTTGCAGTTTTATCCATGCGCAGCATTCAGGGCTATACCAAGGCAAATCCTCTCCAAATGCATGGCCTCGAAGGCCGGCTGACGGGGTGGTCCGAGGCGTGGAGCTATGATCAATCGCTGATGCGCATGGGGGTAAGGTTCAGACTGCCGGGTGAACGCGAAGACCAGCGGCGAACTGTGTATGTGCCTAAAGATGTTTTGCAATCCTCGCAACTGTCTGAAAAGGCGAATGTATCGTTGCTGGTCGAGCGCATACCTGAGGACGTGATTGTTCGGGAAATGCACTCGCTCGACGGTCAGTTGCTGTTTGATGACAGCCTGCTCAAGCATGTTGTATTGGTTAGCGAGGAGCGCGCGCAACGCGGGCTGGTAGTTTCTGTGCTGATGGCTGTGTTGAGTCTGCTGGCGGCTGTGGTGACCTGGTGGCGACACTTGAGAACCCCGTCGGATCACGCGACTACCCCCTAGTCCCTTATCCAATGCACCTGCTTTCAGCAGGTGCCTCGTGCCGCAGATAAAGGCACAACTCCCTCAAACCGACCGAGCGATGGCGCACGGATTTCGTGTGCCCGACGATATTGTTGCCGAGGAGCGCAGGTGAACGAACTAACGACGTTGCACGAGGCGATTACCGCGACCATCAAGGTCGCTATGCCTCAACTTGAAACCGTTGCAGCCTATACCGCAGCGGACCAGAACGCGGCGCTTCCTGCGCTGTATCACGCTATAACCAGCTTTAAACCTGCAGCAGATCCAGGCGATGGCCGCTGTTGCATCCTGGCAAGCTTCGACGCTCGCATACTGGTTGATGCCAATGCTGCGTCGGCACCGCTGTTGGTGACTGCCCTGGCAACGCAATTGACCATTTTGTTGCGCCAGCAGTTCTGGCAGGTGGACTTTGTCGAAGCCGCCAAAAATGTCCAGGCTTCGGTGCTCCAACCTGCAGCAGGCTCGAATTCATCAATCAGCTGGACGGTGCAATGGGAGCAGGCCCTGTACCTGGGCGCCGAGCAATGGCCATGGCCCGTTGAACCGGGCCCACTGGCGTTTGCCTTCAGTCCCGACACCGGGCCGGGCTTCGAGGGCGATTACCAGTCGCCGGAGGACCTGCAATGAACTATGCCAGCGCCATGCACGACCGCATGCTCGCCGGCCTGGTGATTCCTTGCCGGGTAGTCGCCGTTGACCTTGCCGCTGCCCGGGTACGGGTGTCCGACGGCGCCGGCTGGACCAGCGCCTGGTTGCGCTGGCACAGCCAGGCCGCCGGCAAGGCTCGCCACTGGCGTGCACCGAGCCTTAACGAGCAAGGGGTGTTGATCAGCCCAAGCGGTGAGCCGGCGCAAGGTACGTTCGTGCCCGGCCTTTACGGCAACGCCGGGGCGCCAGCGGACAACCGCGAGCATGTCGAGGTCTGGCGTTTCGACGATGGTGGCTCGCTGGTCTATGACTGGCAGGCCCGCAGCTACAGCATCGAGCTGCCCAGCGGTACCGTCAGCATCAAGGTCGGCGGCAGCTCGGCCGTGGTCACCGACCAGGCCATCACTGCCACTGCCGCGAGCATCACACTGACCGGCGAGGTGCAGATCAACGGCCCCTTGCGGGTAACCGGCGACATCCTCGGCGGCGGCAAGATCATCGACACCGGCGGCAACACCGCCAATCACAAACACTAAAAAACCAGCCCGCCCACTGCGGGCTTTTTTACGCCTGGAGAACATCAATGATCGGCATGGATCGCCGGAGCGGCCAACCGTTGTCCGGCATTGCACATTTACGCCAGTCCATCGAAGACATCCTCACCACGCCACTGGGCAGCCGGCGCATGCGCCCGGAGTACGGCAGCAAGCTGCGCCGCTTCGTCGATTTGCCGGTCAACGAAGGCTGGAAGAGCGCAGTGCAGGCGGAGGTGGCTCGCGCACTGGGCCGTTGGGAGCCACGCCTGAAGCTTGAACGGGTCAGGGTCACGGCGGTGGTGGGCGGGCAGATCACGCTGCAGTTGACCGGGGTCTACCTGGCGCAACCGACCAGCCTGGAGGTGGTCGCATGATTTGCGTGAGTTTTCGGCATATCAGCAAAGTCTGATCGAGCTCTTCAAACATTGTACTGAAAATTGGGCTTAGGCCCTTGGCAACGCTAACTACTAACTATTTAACTCTGTGAGAATACTATGCAAAAAGAATTTTTGACCGTCAGCTATAACGGCACGAACTATGTTGGCTACAGCTACGAGAGCCTGCCGCTTGGTGCTGCTTTGATTGCGGCACAAGACCAGGTTGAGCAGACCGCAGATCTTTCACGCTCGATACTTGTCGGAAACCCGTTGCGTATGCTCGAGTTTCAACTTGCTGAACGCGAGGCAAAGGCTTTCTTGGCGGCTAACTTTGAAGGGGAAACTCCGCTGTCTGTAAAGGCATTGGCCGAGGCTGCCGAGGTATCTGCGCAAGTCGCCACAGAGGCTATCCTGACTAATGTACAAGCGTTGGAGACGGTGATTCATACCATTCGTACCGCCCGTTTGAAAAGCCGGCACGAAATTCCTAAAGCGACCAGTCATGCAATGGCAGAAGTTCTCGCCGACACTGCAATTGACGCCATTCGCGCGAGTATTGTTGGCGTCACAATAGACTGACCGCCTGCAGTTTTCCTGAGCGCTCCGAACTTCGGGGCGTTTTCGTTTCTGCAGCACGCCGGAGGTGACGGCATGAGTAGTGTGGATCTTTCGGCGCTGCCCGCGCCGCAGGTTCTGGAAGACCTCGATTTCGAGGTGCTGTTCCAGGCTGACCTGGCGACCTTCCGGTCGCACATGGGCGACAGCTGGGACGCCGCAGTCGAAAGCGACCCGGTGAACAAACTGCTGGAAGTCGGCGCTTATCGCAAGCTGCTCAACCGCGCACGGGTCAACGATGCCGCCAAGGCACTGTTGCTGGCCTATGCGCAAGGCGCCGATCTGGATCAATTGGCGGCCAATGTACAGCTGCAGCGCCTGGTGGTGCAGGCACCCGACGCCAGCAGCGTGCCGCCAACGCCGCAGGTGCTTGAAGAAGACGACGCCCTGCGCGAGCGGGTGCAACTGGTCTATGAAGGGCTGACCACTGCGGGCCCGCGCAACAGTTACATCCTGCATGCCCGCAACGCTTCCGGGCTGGTGGCCGATGCCACCGCCGAAAGCCCGTCGCCGGCCCAGGTGGTGGTGACGGTGCTGGCGCTTGAAGGCGATGGCAGCACCACAGCCGCGCTGCTGGAGACCGTACGGCTCAAGCTCAATGATGACGACGTACGCCCGGTGGGTGACCGCCTGACGGTTCAGGGCGCGCAGATCCTGCGTTACCGCATCGATGCCGTGGTGCACATGAGCGGCAACGGCCCGGAGATCGAAGCAACGCTTGCCGAGTGCAAACGTCGGCTGCAAGCCTGGATCAACCCGCGCCGGCGCCTGGGGGTCGAAGTGGCCCGCTCGGGCGTGGATGCCCAGTTGCACATCAACGGCGTCAGCCGGGTCGACCTGAACAACTGGACCGACATCCGCCCGACCCAGGCGCAAGCGGCCTGGTGCGAAGGCATCACTGTGACGCGGGGAAGCTGACATGGACAGTCTGCTCCCGCTCAACAGTACCGATCTCGAACAGGCCATAGAAGCCGCCGGCTTTGAAACCACCGAAGTCCCACTGCGCACGCTGTACAACCCCGACACCTGCCCGGCGCACCTGCTGCATCAACTGGCCTGGGCCTGGTCGGTGGACCGCTGGGATGAAACCTGGCCGGAGGCAATCAAGCGCTCGGTGATCCGCTCGGCGCTCTATGTACATGCCCATAAAGGGACCATTGGTGCGCTGCGCCGGGTAGTGGAGCCGCTGGGTTACCTGATCGAAGTGCAGGAGTGGTGGCAGACGGTACCGCAAGGCGTGCCGGGCACTTTTGCGCTGCAGGTCGGGGTACTGGAGAACGGAATCTCCGAACAAATGTACCTGGAGCTGACCCGGCTAATCGATGACGCCAAGCCGGTCAGTCGCCACCTGACGGGGCTGGCAATCACGCTCGCCAGCAGTGGCTATCTGCGCCTGGGAATAAGCCTTTCTGAAGGCGATGAAATCGACATTTATCCGCCGACCTCTCACGACATTGAAGTCAGCGGCAGCTATGGCCTTGTGGGCCGTGAACAGCAAATTGAAACCCTGGACGTGTACTCATGACTGACCAGACAAGCCAGTTCTTTGCCATCCTCACGGCGGTGGGCGAGGCCAAGCAGGCCAATGCCAACGCCTTGGGCGTGCCGTGGAGCTTTGCACAAATGGGGGTTGGTGATGCCAACCTGACCGACCCGATCCCGTCGAGGGATCAGAAAAAACTCATCAACGAACGCCGAAGGGCGCCGCTCAACCAGGTCAAGGTTGACCCGGACAACAACAGCATCATCATCGCCGAGCAAGTGATACCGCCGGATGTGGGGGGGTGGTGGATTCGGGAAATCGGCCTGTATGACGCCGATGGTGATCTGGTAGCGGTGGCCAATTGTGCGCCTAGTTTCAAGCCATTGCTCAGTCAGGGAACTGGCAAGACGCAGGTTGTGCGGCTCAACATTATCGTGACCAGTACTGCCAATGTGCAGTTGAAGATTGATCCGTCTGTTGTACTTGCGACTCGTGAGTATGTCGACTCATCGATCTTGAGCGTTTTACCGAAGAACAAGGTAGCAGGTACTTTTACCAAGGTTAGAACCAACGATCGCGGCATTGTGGTGGAGGGAAGCACCCCGACGACTTTGGCCGGTTACAGCATCGGTGATGCGTTCACGAAAGCCGCTACGAGTGCTGCAATCCAGGTGGCGATTGACGGTGTTGTCAACGGCGCTCCAGGGTTGTTGAATCAACTGAACAAGCTTGCTGCAGCCATAGATAACGATCCTAACTTTGCTGGCACAATGGTCAATGGCCTCGCAAGCAAGGCGCCGTTGGCCAGCCCCACATTTTCAGGTGTGGTCAATGTACCTACCGCCGCGGCTTCCGCAAATGGCACACAAGCAGCAAGTACTGCATTTGTAAAAGCTGCTATTGCCGCTTTAGTAGGGGCCTCTCCGGATACGTTGGACACGCTGAAAGAACTTGCTGACGCGCTGGGTAACGATCCGAACTTTGCCGTAACCATGACCAATGCACTTGCTGCAAAGGCCGCCAAAGCAACCACGCTGGCGGGGTATGGCATCACGGATGCGTATAGCCAGGCGCAAGTAAACAACTTGTTGGTCGCCAAAGCACCATTGGTGAGTCCTACGTTTACCGGCACCGTGGTTGTGCCTTCACCTGTCCCCGGGACCAGTAACAGTCAGGCGGCAACCACCAAGTTTGTAACTGACGCTATCAATAGCCTGGTCGCGGCCGCACCGGCTGCCCTTGATACACTTAACGAGCTTGCTCTGGCTCTGGGCAATGATCCGAACTTCGCCTCAACGATAACCAATGCCTTGGCGGGCAAGGCAGCAAAAGCCACGACGCTTACGGGATATGGGATAACGGATGGCGTACGTGTTTCGAGTGATCAGTTTCCGGAGTTCTATTCCAAAACACCTGGGAATGACTGGCGCAACGGGGCTATCCAAATTCGTGAAACAGCACGGGTGGGCACCACTCAAAGTGCTATTACGTACGCACCCGCCATTACATTTCACTGGGGTGACAGGGTGTTTCGCCAGTTGCTGATGTCAGCGGCGGGAGACTTGCATTGGGGGCCCAATGCAAAGATTTACACAACGGAGCATACAGGCGCCGTTGGGCAGTCACTGATGTCCGCGAGCGACGTCCCTTCGGCCCGAAATATTTTGGGCATCGCGAACACTTCCGCTTTCGGCGGCGCATCAGGTTTTTGGCGGGATGCTCAAACTGGCATGATCATTCAGTACGGCTCGGTATTCACGCCGGCTGAAGCTAATTATTCCTCAGTTTTCCATATGGCATTTCCTAACTATTGCCTCATGTGCATACCCACAACTGTCAATGGCGCGACGGGTGATGATGATTCATTTGCTCGTGTGATTGGGTGGACCAGGCAAAACGTCACATTCCGATCTGAAGGCGTTCCGAATGCGGGGTTGTCGCCCAATGCGCGCAGCATCAGTTACATCGCAATCGGTTATTGATAAAGAGGAACCGTACACCATGAGCGAATATGTTTTCTCCGCGGGTGAGTTGGCGTTTTACCCGGCGCAATTACGTAATTCTTATGAGGCCAGCAATACATGGCCCGCTGACAGTGTTTCGATAACGGCAGAACACCACGCACGTATACTCGAAGAACAATCGCAAGGTCGAGTGATTTACGCGGATCAAGACGGTCGTCCAATGACCAAAGAGCGCCCACCTTTGCCGCCTGAGGTGATTGCCGGCATAGAGAGGAAGTGGCGGGACGCTCAACTCAGGGAGACCGACGATGTAGTTGCCCGTCATCGTGACGAACTGGAGTCCGGGAAAACCACGCTTAGCCCGGATCAGTACCAGGAGCTCCAGCTCTATCGAGTAGCGCTGCGTGAATGGCCGCAAACAGAGCTCTTTCCCGAGAACCCGCGCCCAGCTACACCGACCTGGCTTGCCCCTTACACTCAATAAAGCCCCGCACCGCCGGGGCTTTTTCCTACCCGCAACAAACCCTCTGAAGGCCCCGCACCGCGGGGCCTTTGCATTTCTGGAGACTTACCCATGAGTGGATTCTTCCACGGCGTTACCGTAACCAACGTCGACACCGGCGCACGTTCCATCGCGCTGCCTTCTTCTTCGATCATCGGCCTGGTCGATACCTTCACCGAAGGCCCGACTGCAAGCGCCAAGGCCAACGACCTGGTGCTGATCACCAGCGAGCGTGAAGCCGTCGCCGCATTCGGCGCCGACTCGGCAATCACCCGCGCCTGCCAGGCCATCTACAGCCGCGCCAAGGCGGTCATTGTCGCCTGCGGCGTGGCCAAGCTCGAAGAAGAGGCTGCGCAGACTTCGGCGATCATCGGCGGCGTGCTGGCCGACGGCAAACGCACCGGCCTGCAGGCATTGCTGGACGGCAAAAGCCGGTTCAACGCCCAGCCACGCCTGCTGGTGACGCCAAAGCACAGCTCGACCCTGGCGGTCGGTACCGCGCTGGTGGCCCTGGCCGACAAGCTGCGCGGCCTGGCCATTATCGATGGCCCGAACACCACCGATGAAGCGGCCATCGCCTACGCCGAGAACTTCGGCGCCAAGCGTGCCTACCTGGTCGATCCGGGTGTGCAGTACTGGGACACCGGCAAAAGCGCCACCCTCGATGCACCTGCGTCGGCCTGGGTTGCCGGTCTGTTTGCCTGGACCGACAGCGAGTACGGCTTCTGGGCCTCGCCATCGAACAAGGAGTTCGTTGGCATCACCGGCACCAGCCGCTCGATCGAGTACCTGGATGGCGACGCCACCTGCCGCGCCAACCTGCTCAACAACGCCAACATCACCACCGTGATCCGCGATGACGGTTTCCGCCTGTGGGGCAACCGCACCCTGAGCAGCGACCCGAAGTGGGCTTTCGTCACCCGCGTGCGGACCATGGACATCGTCATGGACGCGATCCTTTACGGCCACAAGTGGGCGGTCGACCGCTCGATCACCGCGACCTACGTCAAGGACGTGACCGAAGGCCTGCAGGCGTTCATGCGTGATCTGAAAGCCCAGGGCGCAATCATCAATTTCGAAGTGTTCGCCGACCCCGAGCTGAACACCGCCAGCCAGCTGGAGCAGGGCAAGGTCTACTGGAACATCCGTTTCACCGACGTGCCGCCCGCCGAGAACCCGAATTTCCGCGTCGAGGTCACCAACCAGTGGTTGACCGAAGTCCTCGACCAAGCCGTTTAAGGAGCAATAACCATGGCAATGATTCCCGAAACCCTGGCAAACCTGAACCTGTTCGTCGATGGCGTCAGCTTTCAAGGCGACGTCCCCAGCCTGACCCTGCCCAAGCTCACCCTGAAGATGGAGGAGCACCGTGCCGGCGGCATGGACATGGCGATCGAAATCGACCAGGGCATGGAAAAGCAAGAAGCCGGCTTCGTCACCACCGGCGTGCGCCGTGAGTCGCTGAAGTTCTTCGGCCTGGCCGACGGCTCGGCTTTCAACGGCACCTTCCGCGGTGCCTTCAAGGGCCTCAAGGGCAAGGTCACCCCGGTCATCGTCACCCTGCGCGGCGCGCTGAAAGAAGTCGACATGGGCGACTGGAAGCCGGGCGACAAGGCCGAGATCAAGCACAACGTGGCCGTGACCTACTACAAGCTCGAAGTCGACGGCCGCCTGGTCTACGAAATCGATCCGCTGGGCATGAAGCGCGTCATCAATGGCGTCGACCAGCTCGCCGCTCAACGTTCGGCCCTGGGCCTGTAAGGAGGCGTCATGACGCAAACCGCGAAAATGCCGAGCTGGCTGAATGTCAGTGCCGAACGCGTTGTCGTTCAACTGAGCAAGGCCAGTGAGGCCAACGGCATGCAGGTCGACAGCCTGTCGCTGCGTGCACCCACCGTGCGCGACATCCGCACCGCCCAGTCGGCGGCCAGTGGCGATGACGAGCAGCGCGAGCTGAACCTCTTTGCCTCGCTGGCCGAGGTCGGGGTCAAGGACCTTGAGGGCCTGTCGCTCAAGGACTATGGCCGCCTGCAGGCGGGCTATTTTCGTCTGGTGCAAGACGACGAGCTTTGATCCCGGGCTGCAGAAAGCGGCGGCAAAACGGCTCGCCAAAGAGCTGAATTTTACCGCCGGCGAAATCATGACCATGTCGTTCAACGACATGGTCTGGTGGCTCACGGATTGAGCAGATAGCCCATGCAAAGGGGGATCAGATCGTGCGCAAACAGGGATTTGAACCGCAGATTGGTACCACCGTCACCCTGATGGTGGGTACCGTTTTCAACACGGTCCTGGAACGTATCAAAACGCTGACGCAGTCTGACCAGAACACCCTGGGTAAAACCCAGGTGCCGCAGGAGGTGGTGCGCGGGTCATACGATCAAGATGCAGCATCGAGTGAAGATGTCGCTAACGCAGAACACGCAGTGGCGGGACCAGTCAAGCCGGCAAGCAGCAACCCGTTGGTGGTTAATGTTGCAGGTATTGATGTGCTGTCGCTGGGGTTGATGAAGTTGGCCCTTGGGTTGAAGCCAGCCAAGGCGCGTTTGGGCATCACCCCGGGTATGCCCGGACAGGCTGGGCCAGGCTCTGAACCAGGTTCAACGCTAAGTGATCCAGAGCAAGCAGCAGGGCCCGAGGGCGATGGATTGTCTCTGGGCCTGATGATGCTGGCGCTTACGAAGGGCGCACGCAAAGGTGGGTCAGGCACTACCGCTGTCCAACCTGGAAAGGCGGCTTCAGTCGCTGCTCCCGCGTCAGCGGGTAGCAAAAAAATCGAAAGTACAGCGCAACTGGGTTCCAGCCAGAATCCGCTCCCGGCTTCTCCTGGTAACAGCCAGGCACGCCCACCGTCGTTGAAAGACAAAGCAAGCGATGCCGCTGAAAAGCTGAGCAGAAAGCTCGATTATGCCGAGACTGGCTACGAGATTTTTAAAACGTACCGCAGTGATCAAACCCCGGAGGAAAAGGCTGAGAGTTACGGGGAAAGTGTCGGTAGCCTTATAGGCTCGAGGGCCGGGGAGGCCTTTGGGGCGCGATTGGGCGGGCCGATTGGTGCTGTCCTGGGTGAACGCCTTGGAGGACGGTTGGGGGAGTCGTTTGGAGGACAGGTGGGGAAACTGGGGGCAAGCTTCATGGACGAGCCTATCGCGTCCGAACCTGCGAACAGTTCAAAAGTCCCTCTGGCGCCTGTCTCGTTACTGCGTGCTGAGGCGACGAACACTCCCAAGGCCGAACTGATGCCAGTCCTGGCGAGACTGTTAGGGTTGTCCTCGCCGACAGCGAGCCCGGGGCCTTTGCTCAGCCCATCCGATGGTGAGCCTGCAAGCCAGAGTCTAATGGGCTGGATGACAAAAAACTGGTTTGTACCTGTTGCCTGCAAGCCGTCACCACCCTCTGAAGGCCAGTGCACGCCATGCCCGGGTGACCAGGGTAAAGGCGGGCACTCAACGACAGCACCCGCACCCGACGGTTCGAGGCCGCCAAGGATGGAAGGTCCCGGGTCAATTGCGCTTGTGGGCACGGCTGTTGTTGGCGCATTGCCGGCGTTCAAGGCCACGTTAACTCAGCCACCCAAGGATCCACTTCCTCGGCCATCTGCTCCAGGGATTGCGAGCAGTATGTGGTCCGGGGTCAAGGCGGTCGCGCGTCTGGCTGTGCTCGGTGCTGGAATCAAAGCGCTCAGCACGGCGCGGTATGCGCAATCGGCCGAACAGAAAGCCGAGGGCTACGCAGGTGCTGCAGGTGGGCTTGCTGGCGCGCTTGCCGGGGCTGCGCTCGGTGCTCCGGTCCCGGTGGTGGGCCCTGTGATCGGCGCCCTGCTGGGCGGTTTGTATGGTGACCAGCTCGGTAGCGCGCTAGCCAAGTCCTGGTTTGCCCCCGAAGCAGAGACTGATCAGGGAAGATCAGCACCTCGGTCTGCAGACAGCGATGACCGCCCAAGTGATCAGCCAGAGCGCAATTTGGGCAGGGCTGTGCGGGCAATGGAGCTGACAGCCATCGAACCGGTGGCAATTGCCAGTGTCCCCGGTGCAGGGCAAGCAGGCGCAGCCCAGCCAACGCAACTGGTTCAGCAAATCACCTTTGCCCCCACCATTTCGGTTCAGGGCGGGATCAGCGATCCCCTTCAGCTTGCTCAGCAAGTGGGCGCCATTGTCCGGCGGGAGTTCGATGATCTGATGCGTCAATCCACCAGTCGTCAACTGTACGACGTTCCTCATGTTGCTTAAGGAGGTGCCATGACCTACATGGACCAGTTGCAATCCGGGCTTGGCGCCCTGGTGGCGGCGGGCGAAGCAGGGCGGCGCAGCGCGGACGGAATGCTGGCGCCGGTCAAGGAGGCCGCCGCCGAATTCATCGGTGCCGCTGCCGAGCTCGAGGCGCTGCCCTTCGTCGGGCCCGCCATCGGTGCGAAGCTGCAGCGCAGCTTGCGTGCGATCAACAAGGCCCAGGCCACTGTCGACCAGGCGTTGGCAAAATACGACCGGGCCGTGGCGGTGGTGGCGCAGGTGCGTGACGGCGTCGCCACGGTGAAGACCCAGATAGGCCGGGTCAGCGCCGCGATCAACCGGGTGGCGGGCAGGATCAGCCCGTCCCTGGCCAATATTCTGCCGACCAGCAGCTTCGCCCCCGAAGTGACGCCGGCGGCAGAAGCGGTCAAGCCGTTCCCGCATTTGCTGATTGTGCAGCCACTCAAGCCCGAATCGCCCGCTTATTACTTCAACCTCGACACCGCCGCGTTTGATGAACTGCGCAGGCAGACGAGCTTTCGTTGGGCCGGGCAGGAGCGCCTGACGCGCAGCACCGCCCAGCAGGCAGTCGGCCTGGGTGACGAGAAGATCAGCATCAAAGGGGCGATTTTTCCCGGTTTCAAGGGCGGGCTCGGTCAGTTGCAGGCGCTGCGCAGTATCGGCCGGAAATTGCAGCCGCTAACCCTCACCAGCGGTTACGGCGAAGTCCTGGGCACTTGGTGCCTGACCGGCGTCGATGAAGACCAGAGCAATTTGCTCGCCGGTGGCATTCCCCGAAAACAAGGTTTCTCACTGGAGTTTGTGAGCTATGGCGACGACCTGCAGAACCGCTGATGGCGATGTGCTCGACACCTTGTGCCAGCACTACTACGGCCACCTGAACGGCACGGTCGAAGCTGTGCTGGCTGCCAACCAGGGCCTGGCCGAGCAGCCCCAACCGTTTCGCGCCGGGGTGCAGATTTTGCTACCGGAGCTGCCAGCGGCGAGCGATGCCACGGTGCAACTGTGGGACTGATGCTTGTCGACAACTGTCATCACCAGACCCCGCCGCGCGCGGGGTCATTTTTCTGGAGCCTGAACCATGCAGCCAGTGTTTCGTCTTGTTGCCGATGGCAAGGACATCACCGAACTGATCAACGACCGCTTGCTGTCCTTGCGGACCTCGGACAAGCCCGGAATGGAATCCGACGAGTTCGAGCTGCGCATTGACGACCGCGATGGCGCGGTGACGCTGCCTGCAAGGGGGGCAATGATCGAAGTGCACCTGGGCTATGCCGGCCAGGTATTGACGCGCCTGGGGCGCTACACCGTGGATGAGATCGAATTGTCGGGCCCCCCTGACAGCATCGTCATCCGCGGCAAGGCCAGCGATATGCGCGGTACCGGCAAGAGCATCCGCAGCGGTAGCTGGGAGGATGTCCCGCTGCAGCAGATCGTGCGTGACATTGCCGCGCGCAATGGCTGGCAGCCGGTGTGCCCGGTGAGCACGCGGCTGCCCAGGGTTGACCAGCTCAACGAGTCGGATTTCAACTTTATTACCCGCCTGGCCAGGCAATATGACTGCACGGCCAAGATCGGCGACGGCAAATTGCTGGTGCTGTCGCGTCAGGCCGGGCACAGCGCCAGCGGGCAGGCCCTGGGCGTGGTGACCATCAACCGTCGCGATGTGAGTCGCTGGCAGATTCGCCTGGCGGACAAAGGCACGCACAAGGCTGTGCAAACCCGTCACCAGGATCCCAAAAGCGGCGAGCTGAAGACTGTCGAGCTGGCTAACGATGCCTCGCCCGCCGGGCTGCAGCCGGTGCACAGCAACCGCCACATTTATCCCAACAAGCCTGCTGCCGAACAGGCTGCCAAGGCGCGCCTGGCGGCATTCAACCGCAGCACCGCCAGTGTGCGCCTGGAAATGGCTGGACGCACCGACCTGTTTGCCGAACGCCTGATCCTCACCCAGGGCTTCAAGGAGGGGCTGGACGGCGAGTACCTGATCGAGTCGGTCGAACACACCTTCAGTTCCAGTGGCTGGGCAACCTCGGTCGACTGCAACGGCGGCAACAAAGGCAAAGCCAAGGCCAAGGGCAAGCAAGCCAAGAGCCGGCCGGCACTGCGCACGGTCCAGTTGCAGCCCCTTTGAACCCCAAGGATGAGGAACCCTATATGACCCTGGAGCAACTTGCTGCCGTGTTCCCCAACGCCCGCCTGAATGCGGGCGTTTTTCTACCTGCCCTGAACCTGGCCATGGCCCGATGGGACATTGACACCCCACGGCGCCAAGCGGCCTTTCTCGCCCAGATCGGCCATGAGTCCGGCCAGTTGCGCTACGTCAAGGAGCTGGGCAACGACCGCTACCTGGCGCGTTACGATACCGGCACCCTGGCCCTGCGCCTGGGCAATACCCCACAGGCCGATGGCGATGGCCAGCTGTACTGCGGGCGTGGCCTGATCCAGATCACCGGGCGCAACAACTACCAGGCTTGCAGCATGGCCCTGTTTGCTGATGAGCGTTTGCTCAAGCAACCGCAACTGCTCGAACAACCACAATGGGCGGCCGAATCGGCGGCCTGGTTCTGGCACTCGCGTGGGCTCAACCAACTGGCTGACCGCGGCGAGTTCAACCGCATCACCCGGCATATCAATGGCGGGCTCAACGGCCTGGAAGATCGCCTGCGGCTCTGGGCGCGGGCCCGAGAGGTGCTGTGTTGAGCCGCCTGCAACTTGGGGCGTGGCTGCTGTTGACGCTGCTGGCCTGTGCGCTGAGCTGGCAAGTCCAGGGCTGGCGCATGGGCCGGCAGTTGGCGGAGCAAGCGGCGCAGCACGAGCGCGAGTGGCAAGCCCAGGCCGAGTCCACTGCCGCGCAACTGGTCGCCGAGCGCCTGCAACGCCAGGGGCTGGCGCAACGGCTGGCGGTCAGCGAGCAACACCATTATCAGGAGCTTCTCGATGCCCAACAGACTCAGGCTCGCCTGCGTGATCGCCTGGCTACTGCTGATGTGCGGCTGTCGGTCCTGGTCGAGCGCGCTGCCTCCGGTTGCGCCGGCCTGCCTGCCGCCTCCGACCCCGGCAGCGTGGTTCATGACCCCGTACGCGCCCGACTTGAGCCGGCGCATGCTCAACGAATTATCGCCATCACCGATGACGGTGACCGCGGACTGATCGCTTTGCGCGCCTGCCAGGCGTACGTGCGCGGGCTGCTGCGCTGAGGCTGTGGAATAGGGGGCAGCTGGTGTAGGGTAGTCGGCAGATCTTAGAGGAGCTTGGCATGGACCCGATCACTGCACTGTCTGCCCGCCTGGGTGAGCACCTGCGCCGTTTCAACGCCCAGGTAAGCACTGCCGAATCCTGTACCGGTGGCGGCATCGCCGAGGCCATTACCCGCATTCCTGGCAGCTCGGCCTGGTTCGAGGCCGGTTACGTGACCTATTCCAACAGCCAGAAGACCCGCCAGCTGGCGGTGCCCGAAGCGCTGTTCGCGCAAGTAGGGGCGGTCAGCCAGGAGGTGGTCGAGGCCATGGTGCGCGGCGCCCAGGCTGCCAGCGGTGCGCGGTTTGCCGTAGCGGTCAGTGGCGTGGCAGGGCCCGACGGTGGCTCGCCGGCAAAGCCGGTGGGCACTGTATGGCTGGCCTGGGCCGATGGCAGCCATGTCGGCAGCGAGCGCCGGCACTTCGATGGCGACCGAGATGCGGTGCGCCGACAAACGGTAATCGCCGCGCTAGAGGGCTTGTTACAGCTTGGTGCAGAGTAAATCGCACATCGGGGGTAGGCGGGAACAAAACCCTGTGGAATAATACTGGCTACTTATACAGGTGTTCTGGCCGTCAGGCCCTATCGATTACGTGAGGACTTCAATGGACGACAACAAGAAGCGCGCCTTGGCTGCGGCCCTGGGGCAAATCGAGCGTCAATTCGGTAAAGGCGCGGTCATGCGCATGGGCGACCACGAGCGCCAGGCAATTCCGGCCATTTCCACCGGCTCCCTGGGCCTGGACATTGCCCTGGGCATTGGCGGTCTGCCAAAAGGCCGTATCGTCGAAATCTACGGCCCCGAGTCGTCCGGTAAAACCACGCTGACCCTGTCAGTCATCGCCCAGGCGCAGAAAGCAGGCGCTACCTGTGCCTTCGTCGACGCCGAGCACGCCCTGGACCCGGAATACGCCGGCAAGCTGGGCGTCAACGTCGACGACCTGCTGGTCTCGCAGCCGGATACCGGCGAACAGGCCCTGGAAATCACCGACATGCTGGTGCGCTCCAACGCCGTTGACGTGATCATCGTCGACTCCGTGGCGGCGCTGGTGCCCAAGGCCGAGATCGAAGGCGAAATGGGTGACATGCACGTGGGCCTGCAGGCTCGCCTGATGTCCCAGGCGCTGCGTAAGATCACCGGTAACATCAAGAACGCCAACTGCCTGGTAATCTTCATCAACCAGATCCGCATGAAGATCGGCGTGATGTTCGGCAGCCCGGAAACCACCACCGGTGGTAACGCGCTGAAGTTCTACGCATCGGTCCGTCTCGACATCCGCCGTACCGGCGCGGTGAAGGAAGGCGACGAAGTCGTTGGTAGCGAAACCCGGGTCAAAATCGTCAAGAACAAGGTGGCGCCGCCATTCCGTCAGGCTGAGTTCCAGATCCTTTACGGCAAGGGCATCTACCGCAACGGCGAGATCATCGACCTCGGCGTGCTGCACGGCTTCCTGGAAAAATCCGGTGCCTGGTACAGCTACCAGGGCAGCAAGATCGGTCAGGGCAAGGCCAACTCGGCCAAGTTCCTCCAGGAAAACCCGGAAATCGCCGCGACGCTCGAGAAGCAGATCCGCGACAAGCTGCTCAATGCCGGTGCCGTTGAAGCGGCTGGCAAGGCTGCTGCGGTAGCCGCCGAGCCTGAAGACGATCTGGCCAACGCTGAAGAAGCCGGCTACTGATCGCACCCATGTCCGCCGTACTCGATACCCCCGTCGCCGTAAGGCGGACAGCCATGGACCTGCTCGCACGTCGCGAGCACGGTAGAGTCGAGCTGACGCGCAAGTTGCGTCAGCGCGGCGCCCCCGCCGAATTGATTGACCAGGAACTCGACCGTTTGACGGAAGAGGGCCTGCTCAGTGAAGCCCGTTACCTGGAAAGCTTTATCAGCTACCGTTCACGCTCGGGCTACGGCCCTGCGCGTATTCGTGAGGAGCTGGGCCAGCGCGGGCTGCACCGCGGTGACATCGACCAGGCACTGCGTGAATGCGGGGTGGACTGGTCGGCGCTATTGCAGGATGTCTGGCAGCGCAAGTTTGCCGGTCAGTTGCCTGTCGATCCGCGCAGCCGCGCCCAGCAAACCCGTTTTCTGGTTTACCGTGGTTTTTCCATGGAATCGGTCGGCCGCCTGTTGAGCGGCCGAGGGCTGGACGACTGACGGCTCAGGTGACTTTCAACGCTTCCCGTGCCCGCTGGGTAGTGTGCATGGGCTCTGGCTTGGCCCAGTTCTCCGACAGGTTGATGAAGTCGACCAACTCGCGCAGGCGTCCCTGATCGCGCCCGTTGAAGGCGAAGGCCAGGCGCGTCAAATGACTGAAGCGCGCCTCATCATGCTGCTCGCCGCCATAGGCGTGCTGATGGAAATTGCCGCTCAGGCGCAAGTCCGCAAACCCCTCCTGCAAGTCAAACAGCGCTGCCTCGCTAAGCGGATGCTGCATGCGAATCACGAACTGGTTCTTCAGCCAGCGGCTGGAATGGTAGTTGCTGTAGAACTGGTTGATCTCTTCCACTGCCTCGTCGGCGCTGTACACCAGGCGCAGCAGTTTCATGTCGCTAGGCAGGATGTAGCGGTTCTCTTCAAGTTGTCGGGTGATGAAATTCAGCGCCTCCTGCCAGAAGCTGCCGCCGGGGGAGTCCAGTAGCACCACCGGCACCAACGGGCTTTTGCCGGTCTGGATCAGAGTGAGGACTTCCAAGGCTTCATCCAGGGTACCGAACCCGCCGGGGCACAGCACCAGGGCGTCGGCTTCCTTGACGAAGAACAGCTTGCGAATAAAGAAAAAGTGGAACGGCAGCAACTTGTCGGTGCCATCGACCGTGGGGTTGGCATGTTGCTCGAACGGCAGGGTGATGTTGAAGCCCAGGCTGTGCTCCACACCTGCGCCTTCATGGGCGGCGGCCATAATGCCGCCGCCGGCGCCGGTGATGACCATCAGGTCGGAGCGTGCCAGGGTCGCGCCCAGTTCCCGGGCCAGGGCATACATCGGGTGTTCAATCGGGGTGCGGGCGGAACCGAATACCGTAACCTTGCGCCGGCCCTTGTACTGTTCGAGGGTACGAAAGGCGTGATCGAGTTCGCGCAGGGCCTGCAGGGTTATCTTGGCGTTCCAGCGGTTGCGGTCGTCATGGGCCATGCGCAGGACGGTCAGCATCATGTCGCGGTAAAGCGGCAGGTTGGGGCTGTTGGGCGCAACCAGGTTCAGTTGCTCTTCAATCTTGCTCAGGTCAATTCCGTTGTTGCTGAAGTGGCGAGATAGCAGTTCGTTCGGTTGGTAAGGCATTCAAACGTCTCCTTCTGCAGCAAAACCTCTGACCGGGCGGCAATGGGCTGCCCGGCCGCGACACTGCATGTGTCGCTGGCTGCCGTGGCTCGAGTGTGACCCCCGAGCATTGCAGTAGACCTGCAAGGTCTCAGTGCAGTGGTAATGGGTCCATACAACTTATTGTTCTTCATGGCTTCGGGTGCAACGCAAGGCATCCACGGGCAACCCCCTTTGCTTGCCCAAAAATTACAGGGTGGTTGCTATCAATCTAGACCCTGGCGCGTGTTTATGCCGAATGATCAGCGCAGTATCGCGCCGCAGCGGGACCGCTCGTCAGCCGGGATCCAATCATTGTGAGGGTCTGGTTAACTGAAGCTCAGAGCGAGTCAGCGCAATGCAGGGAGGCTGCAGCATGCAACGGCTTAACCTTGAGCTCGACGAGCAGCTATTCCAGTTGCTTAAGAGCGCGGCCCAGGCCAACAACCTGAGTCTTGAACAGGAGTGCCTGCGACGGCTGGGGGGAGGGGAGCGGCACTCGCGTTATATCCAGGCCCTGGTGGCCGAACTGCGCGCCGATGAAAAACAGCGGCGCGACAGGGAGCGGGTAGCCTAGAGCTGTTACTTCTTGAGTTTCAGGCCGCAGCTGGCGGCATTGAAGGCCTGTTCGCTGACCGGGCGGTTGGTTTTGTATTCGGTGAAGCGATAGGTCAGCACCGCGCCTTTTTCCATCAGCAGGCGGTAACCGGTGTTCTTGCACACGCTGTCACCCAATTGGCTGCGTACCCGGTTCGGGTCAGCCTGCATTTTTTTTGCATGGCTTGGCAGTACGCTCAGGTGATTGATCAGTTGCTTGCCTTCGACGGTATAGCCCTGGTCGAGGATGTCTTCGTTGATCGCCCGCGGCGTGCCGACGCTGCTCTGCGTGGCAACTTTTTGCAGCATCCGGCTCAGCTCGTACTCCTGCTTGGACGCGGCATTGGCCGCCAGGGGCAGGGCGAGCAACAGGCTCAGGGACGGGACGATGAAACGCAGCATGAATCTCTCCTGGTTCGGTAACTGGCAATTGGACCAACAACGGCGCACGGTGTTCCGTCACGGCGCAAGGGCAATGCCAGCGGGTAGCGACAGGGTGAAGATTATAGGGAGTCCCTGCTTTAGCTGCACGGCAAATCCAGTCTACCCGTAGGCCGGCTCTGATAAACTGCACGGGATTTCCGTCTTGCCGAGTCCGTGCAGTGCCATCCTTTTCTGCCCCACGTTGTGCCCAGTCATGAGCCATGCCGTATCGCGCCTGCGCGCCGAGCGCCTGGCGCGCAGTGTAAAACCCTTCGTTGCCCGCGGTTCGCGGGCGCCGCGCTGCCCGCAGTGCCGGGTGATCCCCAGTTACTGCCTGTGCGCCTGGCGCCCGCAAGTGCCGGCTGAGTCGGGCATTTGCCTGTTGATGCACGATACCGAGCCACTAAAACCGACCAACACCGGCTGGCTGATCGCTGATCTGATTGCCGACACCTCGGCCTTCGGCTGGCAGCGTACGGCGGTCGACGAGGCCTTGCTGGCCCTGCTTGAACAGCCGCACTGGCAGCCTTACATCGTCTTCCCCGGCGAGTTCGTCGAGCCAGGGCGGGTGGTCAACGAGGTGGCACGTGAACCAGGCAAGCGCCCGCTGTTCATCCTGCTGGATGCGACCTGGACCGAAGCACGCAAGATGTTTCGCAAGAGCCCGTACCTGAACCGCTTCCCGGTCTTGAGCCTGCAGCCGGAGCAGATTTCGCGCTATCGCCTGCGCCGCTCCAAGCGCGACGATCACTTCTGCACTGCCGAAGTAGCGGCCATGTGCCTGGAACTGGCCGGTGATCAACGCGCGGCCGAGGCACTGGACGCTTACCTGGACGTGTTCACCACCCATTACCTGAGTGCCAAGCATCAATTGCCGCTGGATGAAAAGGACACCGTGCACCAGCGTTTGCATACCTTCCTATAGTACAAGGGGCAGGCGCGGCGCTTTGCGGCATAATGGGCAGATTGGCGGCCAGGGGGGCGAGCAGGGCGCTTGACCACCCGGTCCTGGCTCGGCATCCTTGGCGCCGATTCGGGCACGACGAAGGCTTGTAACGTTGTATTTCCTGGCCTCGATGTGCCGTTTGGGCATACGGCGTTGCCGTAGCCTCGAGTTGCCCGCCAGGCGCCTATTCTTCCTTTCCTGCGCCTGCACAGAACAGGATCATTAGATCGATGGCCACATACGAAATCCTGATTGCCGATGACCACCCGCTGTTTCGCAGCGCGCTGCGCCAGGCCGTTACCCTGGGCCTGGGCCCGGATGTACGCCTGGTTGAAGTGGCGAGCATCGCCGAACTGGAAGCCCGCCTGACCGAAAAGTCCGACTGGGACCTGGTGCTGTTGGACCTGAACATGCCTGGAGCCTACGGGTTCTCCGGGCTGGTCCTGCTGCGCGGACAGTATCCGCAGATTCCGGTGGTGATGGTTTCGGCTCAGGAGGAAGCGGCCGTCGTGGTCAAGTCCCGTGAGTTCGGCGCCAGCGGCTTCATTCCCAAATCAAGTCCGCTGGAAGTGATCCAGGATGCCGTGCAGAAGGTCCTCGATGGCGAAGTCTGGTGGCCACCGCAGGCATTCGAGAAAGTTGACGTTTCCGCCGAGGCCAAAGCCGCCAGCGAAGGCCTTGCGAGTCTTACGCCGCAGCAGTTCCGGGTCTTGACCATGGTCTGTGAAGGCCTGCTGAACAAACAGATCGCTTACGAGTTGAGTGTGTCGGAAGCGACCATCAAGGCGCATGTGACGGCAATTTTCCGCAAGCTGGGGGTACGGACCCGTACCCAGGCCGCCTTGCTGCTGCAACAACTGGAATCGGTTTCAGCCAGTTAAGGCCATTGGCCTTCACGCTTTTTTGATCTCGCCTACATTAGGCTGCAGCGTTTTCAGTGGATGAAGTGACCTTCTATGTCGTCGCCTTTCAAGGGCCAGACCGGCCTTAAACGTATTTTCAATGCCGCCGGCTATTCGTTCGATGGCCTGCGTGCTGCGTTCACCGGTGAGGCGGCGTTCCGTCAACTGGTACTGCTCAACGTCGTGTTGATCCCGGTAGCCTTCTGGCTGGATGTCAGCCGCGCCGAGCGGGCAATCCTGATTGCCGTGTGCTTGCTGGGGCTGATCGTCGAGTTGCTGAATTCGGCGGTGGAGGCTGCGATCGACCGTATTTCCCTCGACCGCCACCCGTTGTCGAAGAACGCCAAGGACATGGGCAGTGCCGCCCAGTTCGTGGCCTTGAGCATGGTTGGCCTGACTTGGGCGGTGATCCTGCTTTAGGCGATGGTCGGCAGAACGATCTCGTCGCTGCGGCTGACCCCGGCAGTAAAGCTGCGGCACAGTTCAAGAAACTCGCGCATGGCGGAGGTCTGGTACTTCTGCTTGTGCCAGATGAAAAAGAATTGCCGGGCCAGGTCCAGCTCAGGGGTTTCCACCGGCACCAGGCTGCCGCGACGAAATGCGTCGCGCAGGGCCAGGCGCGAAATGCAGCCAATACCCAGGCCCGATTCCACCGCCCGCTTGATCGCCTCGGTGTGCTCCAGCTCCAGGCGAATGTTGAGGTTGGAGCGGTGGTGACGCATGGCCTGGTCGAAAGTCAGGCGGGTACCGGAGCCCTGCTCGCGCAGAATCCAGGCTTCATGGGTGAGCTCTTCCATGCTCGCCTGGCCGCGTTTGGCCAAGGGGTGCTGCGGTGCACAGAACACCACCAGTTCGTCCTCGACCCAAGGCTGAACTTCCAGGTCCGGGTGGTTGCAGTCACCTTCGATTAGACCCAGATCAATTTCGTAATGGGCAACCTGTTGCACGATATGCGCAGTGTTCTGTACATGCAGCTTGACCTGGCTCTCCGGGTGGATCTGCATGAAGCTGCCGATCAGCAGGGTGGCCAGGTAGTTGCCGATGGTCAGGGTCGCGCCCACCGCCAGCGAGCCGAAGCCGGACTTGCCATTGAGCAGGTCTTCGATCTCCTTGGCCTGGTCGAGCAGGGCCACCGCCTGGGGCAGCAGTTGATGGCCCAGAGCGTTGAGGCTCAGGCGTTTACCGGCGCGGTCGAACAGCTGGCAGCTGGACTGGCGCTCAAGTTCGGTGATCGATGTACTGGCGGCCGACTGCGATAACGCCAGTATCCCGGCGGCCCGCGAGACGCTTTGGTACTGGGCCACGGCAACGAACACCTGGAGCTGACGAAGGGTAAATCGCATATCTATATAACCGATAAGACATATCTTGATAATTCATTTAACAGATATTGTCGCTGGCACTAAACTATTGCGCAATCGCGCTCTCGCTTAGCGCCGCGTTTTTCTTCAGGAGCCCGTACATGAGCAACATGAACCACGAACGTGTCCTCAGTGTTCACCACTGGAACGACACCCTGTTCAGCTTCAAGTGCACCCGCGACCCGGGCCTGCGCTTCGAGAACGGTCAGTTCGTGATGATCGGCCTGCAACAGCCAAACGGCCGCCCGCTCATGCGCGCCTATTCGATTGCCAGCCCGAACTGGGAAGAGCACCTGGAGTTCTTCAGCATCAAGGTGCCGGACGGCCCGCTGACCTCCCAGCTGCAGCACTTGAAGGAAGGCGATGAAATCATCATCAGCAAGAAGCCTACCGGCACCCTGGTACTCGACGACCTGAACCCGGGCAAGCACCTGTACCTGCTCAGCACCGGCACTGGCCTGGCGCCGTTCATGAGCGTCATCCAGGACCCGGAAACCTACGAACGCTTCGAAAAAGTCATCCTGGTCCACGGTGTGCGCTACGTCAATGAAGTCGCCTACCGCGAGTTCATTACCGAGCACCTGCCGCAGAACGAGTTCTTCGGTGAAGCGCTGCGTGACAAGCTGATCTACTACCCGACCGTGACCCGCGAGCCGTTCGAAAACCAGGGCCGCCTGACCGACCTGATGCGCAGCGGCAAGCTGTTCAGCGACATCGGCCTGCCGCCGATCAACCCGCAGGACGACCGCGCGATGATCTGCGGTAGCCCGAGCATGCTCGACGAGACCAGTGAAGTGCTCGACAGCTTCGGCCTGAAGATCTCGGCACGTATGCGTGAGCCGGGTGATTACCTGATCGAGCGTGCATTCGTCGAGAAGTAAGACATTGAATACAAAAAAAGCAGGCTTCGGCCTGCTTTTTTTGTGTCTATAGATCCAGCACCACTTCCATCACCCGGATCTGATCCGGTTGCGGGTAGTGCCAGCGCACCTGCACATCCCAGAACTTCACTCCGTACACGCGCTCGGGCGGCGGCACCTGGTAGGCCGGGCGCGGGTCCTGGGCCAGGCATTGTTCGATCAGCTCCACCAGCGGCTCGGCCAGGCGCAAGGCATGCTCGCGGGCCTGGGGCAGTGCAGTATCGCTCCAGCTCACGGCAATCGGCGCAGGTGGCGCGTCAGCCATCTGGTTGACCGCGCCAGCCACGGCATCGGCGTAGGGCACGTAGGGCTTGATATCCAGTACCGGCGTGCCATCAAGCAGGTCGATACCCGACAGCCACAAGCGGCCGGCTTCGACTTTCTCCAGCCGGACCACCGACTGGCCAATACCATTGGGCCGGTGGGTGGCACGGGTGGCAAACACTCCCATGGACTTGTTGCCGCCCAGCCGAGGTGGGCGCACTTTCAACCGCGGTTTGTCTTCCAGCGCCTGGTGAAACAGGAACAGCAGCCAGACATGGCTGACCTGCTCCAGACCGGCCACCGCCTCGCCGTTGTCGTAGGGTGGCAGCAGCTCCAGTACGCCACGGGCAGCCGGCGCCAGTTGCGGTTGGCGCGGAATGGCGAACTTTTCCTTGAAGCAGGAGCGCACGTGGCCGATGGGAGCAACGCTGTAGTTCATCGCCGGCTCAGCCACGAACCCGCAGGGTCAGGCCCTTGAGGAAGTTACGCAGCAACTGGTCGCCGCACGGACGGTAGTTGTTGTGCCCGACCTTGCGGAACAGGGCGCTGAGTTCCGGCTTCGACACCGGGAAGTCGGCGGCCTTGAGGATCGCGTGCAGGTCGTCTTCTTTAAGCTCGAAGGCCACGCGCAGCTTCTTCATGACGATGTTGTTGGTCACCGGCAGTTCGATCGGCAGCGGCGGGCGGCTGTCGTCCTTGCCGCGCTTGAAGATCACCAGGCCATCGAGAAAGTGCGCAATGACCTCATCGGGGCAACGCACGAAACCTTCCTCTTCTTCTTTCTTGAGGTAGGTGGCGATATCGGCGGTGGATACTGTGAGGCCGCCCAGCTTGATGATATCGGTGAGCTTGGCGTCGTTGACGTCCAGCAGGTAGCGCAGGCTGCGCAGTACATCGTTGTGAATCATGGGGACAATCCTGTTCAGGGGCGCGGCCTGAGTGGCAGCGCCGTGTTGCTTAGAATCTTTCGCTGCTTGCCAGGTAGCGCCACTGGCCCAGAGGCAGCTTGCTCATGGCGACGCCGCCGAGGCGGATCCGGCGCATGCTTACCGGGGTGACTCCAACGCTGCTGCAGAGCAGGTTGATGAGCCCGGCAGGCGGGTTTTTCACAACCATGCGCAGGCGCGTCTCGTTCTGCCAGCTGGCCTTGATTTTCGGCAGCTCGTTGCCTTTCCAGGTGAAGCCGCGGTTCAGCCGCTCCAGGCCGTGGGCAATCATTTCGCCGGTGACTTCGACGATGTATTCCTGCTCGAGCTTGGCCAGGTCGGCGTTGAGCTTGCGGGTTACGCGCCAGTCCTGGGTGAATACCTGCAGGCCGCTGGCGCCTTCTTGCAGCGGCGCGGCGCAGCTCAGGCGGGCGAAGTGGCCCTTGAGCGGGCGACGGCTGTAACTGTGCTCCGGCGAGAGGCTGTCGGCGCTGATGCTGGCACAGGCGTCGTCGAGGTCGAGCCCGGCAGGCTGGTTGAGCAGCAGGGTGACCGGCTCCAGGGCTTCAGCCTTGGCGCCCTGGCGCAGTTCGACCTTGTGCTCGGTGACCTTGAACTGCGGCTCGTCGATCACGGTGCCGTTCACCGTGACCCAGCCGCCCTCGATGTACAGCTCGGCCTCCCGTCGGGAGCAACCGACCAGTTCGATAAGGCGTTTGGAAAGGCGAATGGGTTCAGACATGACGACAGCCGTAGACACAGGGAAAGGTGCCTATTGTAACTGCCTGGACGGGCTTGGGGCCGGGAACATTCGTCGATCCGGCCATTAATCTGCGCTTTCGCGGCATTTCAGAGGGGGATTACACGAGCCTTCAGCCGGTGCGGACAGACTGCGTACGAATTAGCCTCATGTGGAGTAGGGGGTAGGGCTGACCCATGCCATCTGTTTCTGAGCGGCCGATCACCTCGAAGCCCTGGCGCAGGTAGAAGCCCAGGGCCTGGGTGTTCTGCTCGTTAACGTCCAGTTGCTCTGCGTGCAGCTCGTCGATGGCCACCCGCAGCAACTTTGAGCCGAGACCCTGGCCGCGCGCCTCGGGGTCGATGAAAAGCATCTCCACCCGTCCGCCGGCGACCCCGGCAAAGCCGCGGATACGCTGGCTGGCGTCCTTGGCGCAGATCAGCATCACCGCATCCAGGTACTGGCTCAGTAGCAGCTCGCGCAGCAGGCAGATGTAGCTGTCAGGGAGAAAGTCGTGGGTGGCGCGCACGGACGCTTCCCACACTCGCGCCAGCTCCGGGTAGTCGCGCAGGCTCGGCGTCTGCACGGTCATGTGCCTGCGCATCGTGATGGTCTCCTCGTGGCGATTGAGGAAACGATAGTTGCAAAAAAAAGCCCCGCCATCGCTGGCAGGGCATTTTTTATCGGCGCCGAATCAGATCGGTTCGGCCCACATGTCGTATTCGTCGGCATCGGTCACCCGGCAACGAACGGTGTCGCCCGGCTTGAAGCCGTGGTTGCCATCGATGAACACGTTGCCGTCGATTTCCGGGGCATCGAAGAAACTGCGGCCGACCGAGCCTTCGTCTTCGACTTCATCGATCAGCACGTCGATTTCCTTGCCGATGCGCAGTTGCAGACGGGCGGTGCTGATCGCCTGCTGGTGGGCCATGAAGCGGTCCCAGCGCTCTTGCTTGATGTCGTCCGGCACTTCCTCCAGGCCCAGGTCGTTGGCCGGGGCACCTTCGACCGGTGAGTACTGGAAGCAGCCGACGCGATCGAGCTGGGCTTCGGTCAGCCAGTCGAGCAGGTACTGGAAGTCTTCTTCGGTTTCACCCGGGAAGCCGACGATGAAGGTCGAACGGATCACCAGTTGTGGGCACTGCTCGCGCCAGTTCTTGATGCGCGCCAGGGTACGGTCTTCGAACGCCGGGCGTTTCATCGACTTGAGCACTTTCGGGCTGGCGTGCTGGAACGGGATGTCCAGGTACGGCAGGATCTTGCCGGCCGCCATCAGCGGGATAACGTCATCGACGTTCGGGTACGGGTATACATAATGCAGGCGTACCCAGGCGCCCAGGCTGCTCAGCGCTTCGCACAGCTCGAGCATGCGCGTCTTGACCGGGCGGCCGTTCCAGAAGTCGGTCTTGTACTTGACGTCGACACCGTAGGCACTGGTGTCCTGGGAGATCACCAGGATTTCCTTGACCCCGGCCTTGACCAGGCGCTCGGCCTCGCTCAGCACTTCGCCGACCGGGCGGCTGACCAGTTTGCCGCGCATCGAGGGGATGATGCAGAAGCTGCAGCTGTGGTTGCAGCCTTCGGAAATCTTCAGGTAGGCATAGTGGCGCGGGGTCAGCTTGACGCCCTGTGGCGGCACCAGGTCGATCAGCGGGTTGTGGTCCTGGCGCGGCGGCACGACTTCGTGCACGGCATTGACCACCTGCTCGTACTGCTGCGGGCCGGTTACCGAGAGCACGCTGGGGTGCACGTCACGGATGCTGCCTTCCTCGACACCCATGCAGCCGGTGACGATGACCTTGCCGTTTTCCTTGATGGCTTCGCCAATCACTTCCAGGGACTCGGCCTTGGCGCTGTCGATAAAGCCGCAGGTGTTGACCACCACTACGTCGGCGTCCTCGTAGGTGGGCACGACTTCATAGCCTTCCATGCGCAGCTGGGTCAGGATGCGCTCGGAATCGACCAGGGCTTTGGGGCAACCCAGGGAAACGAAGCCGACCTTGGGCGTGGTGGGCGTGGGAGTGGTGGACATGGCTAACCTCGGTATAGAAGGGTTTGCCTGGCCGGGCAGGCGGGCAAACCTGATGGGCGCTTTGGGCGCCTCTGATCAAAAAGTGCGCAATTCTAGCGAGCGCAAAGTCACTTGACCAGCAGAAATACGACGAACGCTCAGCTATGCTTCGCGGCAGTGTGCCTGTGTCTGGTGCAAGGGGCCTGGTGGCGGGAGTGATGGATGGTTCAGGCAAGTAGTCAGGCCGATTCCGGGCATTCGGTGGCAAAACCGTTGAGCCTGCTGGTGGCGGCGGTTGGAGTGGTTTACGGCGATATTGGCACCAGCCCCTTGTATACCCTCAAGGAGGTGTTTTCGGGCGGTTACGGCGTACCGGTCAATCACGATGGGGTGCTGGGCATCCTCGGTCTGATTTTCTGGTCGCTGATCTGGGTAGTGACGATCAAGTACGTGGTGTTCATCCTGCGTGCCGACAACCAGGGCGAGGGCGGCATCATGGCCCTGACCGCCCTGGCCCGGCGCGCCTCTGCGCCTTACCCGAAACTCAAGGCGCTGATGGTCGGCTGCGGGCTGATCGGTGCGGCGCTGTTCTATGGCGACAGCATGATTACCCCGGCGATTTCGGTATTGTCGGCGGTAGAGGGCCTGGAGCTGGCCTTTGACGGCATCGATCACTGGGTAATACCGGTGGCGCTGATCGTGCTGGTGGCGTTGTTTCTGATCCAGAAGCATGGCACCGCGCGCATTGGCATCCTCTTTGGTCCGGTGATGGTCACCTGGTTCGTGGTGCTCGGCGCTCTGGGCGTGCATGGCATTGCCCAGAGCCCGGAGGTGCTAAAGGCGTTCAACCCGGTCTGGGCCGTGCGCTTCTTTATCGTCCACCCGGGCATGGGCGTGGCGATTCTTGGCGCTGTGGTCCTGGCCCTGACCGGCGCTGAAGCACTGTATGCCGACATGGGCCACTTTGGCCGTAAACCCATTGCCCGCGCCTGGTTTGCCCTGGTGCTGCCGGCGCTGGTGCTCAACTATTTCGGCCAGGGCGCCTTGCTGCTGCAAAATCCGGAGGCGGCGCGCAACCCGTTCTACCTGCTGGCGCCGAACTGGGCGCTGATACCGTTGGTCGGTTTGTCCACCCTGGCCACGGTTATTGCCTCCCAAGCGGTGATTTCCGGGGCCTTCTCCCTGACCCGCCAGGCCATTCAGCTTGGCTATGTGCCGCGCATGCAGATCCAGCACACCTCCAGCGATGAACAGGGGCAAATCTACATCGGTGCGGTGAACTGGTCGCTGATGGTCGGGGTGATCCTCCTGGTGCTGGGCTTCGAGTCTTCCGGGGCGCTGGCCTCGGCCTATGGCGTGGCGGTGACTGGCACCATGTTGATGACCACGCTGCTGGTGTCCACGGTGATGTTGCTGCTATGGAAATGGCCGCCGCTGCTGGCAGTACCGATTCTGTTGGGCTTTCTCTTTGTCGATGGCCTGTTCTTTGCCGCCAACGTGCCGAAAATCGTTCAGGGCGGGGCTTTTCCGGTGCTGGCGGGGATTGTCCTGTTTGTCTTGATGACCACCTGGAAGCGCGGCAAGCAGATCCTGGTCGAGCGCCTGGACGAGGGCAGCCTGCCGCTGCCGCTGTTTATCAGCAGTATCCGTGTGCAGCCGCCGCATCGGGTCGAGGGTACGGCGGTGTTTCTCACGGCGCGACCGGATGCCGTGCCCCACGCCTTGTTGCATAACATGCTGCACAACCAGGTGCTGCACTCGCAGGTGGTGCTGTTGACCGTGGTTAGCGAAGACACGCCGCGGGTTCCGGCGCAGCAGCGCTTTGAAGTCGAGGCGTATGGCGAGGGTTTCTACCGGGTGCTGTTGCACTTTGGCTTCATGGACGAGCCGGATGTGCCGGCGGCGTTGAAACTGTGCCATCTGGAGGGGCTGGATTTCAGCCCGATGCGTACGACCTATTTCCTCAGCCGCGAGACGGTGATTGCATCGCGGCTGGTGGGTATGTCGCGCTGGCGGGGGCTGCTGTTTGCCTTCTTGCTGAAGAATGCCAATGGCAATTTGAGGTTCTTCAATTTGCCGTTGAACCGGGTGATCGAACTCGGCACTCAGGTAGAGATATAGGTAGCTGCAAGCTACAAGCTTCAAGCGGTAAGCAAGAGCCTTGCGCGCTTGGCTCTAGCTTGCAGCTTGAAGCTTATAGCTTGCAGCTGCGCGCCGGGGGCGCGCTTCAATCCTGCTCGGCGACACTGGTCTTGCCCTGGCGGTTCTCGATATCGCCAATCAAACGCTTGGCCAACGCCGGGTAGTTCTCGTCGAAGTGATGCCCGCCAGGCAGCTTCAGGCGCTCGCCAACAGCGGTATGCTCGGTGCAGCCGCTCTCGTCGGCTTCTTCCTCACCATATACGCAGACGACTTTGGACGCTGGCAGTTGGGCCATTTCCGGTCCGGTCGGTGCCTCTTTACCCGCATTGCCCAGCCAGCCCTCTACCTCGATCTCAAAGCTGCCACTGCGGGCAAAGGCCAGCAGGATCACGGCATCGATGCGCTTCTGGTCTTCGGTTGGCAAGCGGTTGTAGATCGCCGGCAAGACATCGGCGCCGAACGAGTAGCCGGTCAGCACGAAGCGCTTGGTGCCCCATTTCTGCCGGTAGTGCTGCATCAGTTCGGAGAGGTCGATGGCGCTCTGTTCCGGGGTCTTGTGCTGCCAGTAGTAGCGCAGGGTGTCGATGCCCACCACCGGGTAGCCGAGCTTGGCCATCTCGCCGGCGACGTCACGGTCCAGGTCGCGCCAGCCGCCATCGCCCGAGAGGAACAGGGTCACGGTATCGGTGGTTTGCCCGGCAGGCACCTCGACCACCGGGATGCTCATGGCGTTGCCATCCTCGCCCACCAGCGCCTGGGTCAATTGAGCCTTGAGCACCTGCGGCAGGTGGATGTCGTAATCGCTGATGCTGGTCTCGGCATTGGCCTGGTCGCGTACGAAGGCCGCGCTGGCGTCATCCGGGTTGTCGTTCCAGGCCACGCTCCAGTGGCCGTGGGCGGCAGACTTGGGCAGCGGCGTGGCGCAGCCCGGTTGTTCGAGGTTGAAGTCCACCGAGATGGCCTGGGCCTTGTCATCGCTCTGGCTGGCCAGCCAGCTCCAGGCCTGGGCCGCACCTGGGCCGATACCGGCCACCAGGGTCGGGGCGCCCTTGAGTTGTTGCAGGGCTTGCTGCAGCGCCTGTTGCTGTTTGCTGCAATCGGCCGGCGGCAGGATTACCTGGACCATCTGCGCTTCACCGCTCTGGCTCAGGTCGAGCAGTTGCTTGTCGCTCAGGGCCTGGTCCTGGGGCACGGCGATGGCCACGCGGGCCTTGGCCCGAGTGCCCGGGTTGACCCGGATCAGGCTGCTGCCATCAGCCAGGCTCAGGTGCTCAAGGCTGGCTTCGGGCGCGGGCCGGGTCCATAGCCAGAAGCCAAGGGCGGCAGCCAGCAAGGCCAGCAGCAGGGGAACCAGCAGGTACAGCCAGTAGCGTCGAATCATCAGCGTTTCACCAATCCAGTCAGGCCACCCGCGATCAGGGCGGCAGTGTCAGCCAGTGCTACCAGCGGATCGAGTCCGGCTGGCACGGCCATGTAGCGAGGTTCCCAGTCCGGTTGGAATTTGTCCTTGAAGCGGCGCAGGCCCTGGAAGTTGTAGAGCTGCTCGCCGCGCTGGAACACCATCGAGCCCAGGCGCTGGGTCAGCGGTGCGCCGCGCCGTGGTTGTAGCCCGGAGAGCGGCACCATGCCCAGGCTGAAGCGCCCATAGCCGTGCTGCTTATAGTGTTGGATCAGGCCGATCATCATGAATTCCATGGTCAGCTTTGGCGCCTCGGGGTGGGCGCGCATCAGGTCGAGGCTGGCCAGCTCCAGGCTGCGGGTTTCCAGCAGGTTGGCAAAGGCCACCGGACGCCCTTCGAAACGAATCAGGGCAATCCGAAAGTGCTGCAGGTACTCCGGGCTGAAACGGCCGAGGGAGAAGCCTTTCTCGCGCACGTTCTTGCCAGTGAGCCAAGCGTCGGAGATGGCCTTGAGTGCTTCCAGCGGCGCTTGCCCCGGCTCATGGACTTCCAGGCTCAGGCCGTCGCGGCCGCCGCGGTTCCAGGTGTAGCGCAGGTCTTTCATCTCCTTGCCCTTGGCTTCAAGGTCAAAGCGCTTGAGATCGACCCGGGCTTCTTCGCCCAGTTTGATCGCGGTCAGGCCGATGTCCATATAGAAGGGCAGGTTCTCGGCCCGCACCTGGTAGAACACCGGGCGGGCGTGGTGTACATCGCACAGGTCGCGGAACTGCCAGATCATTTCGGCGCGCTCGTGGGCCGGGCCGATCGGGTCGTACAGCGCCACCAGGCTGCGACCGCGGCGCGCATACATAAGGAAGGCATCGTCATTGGGGTGGAACAGCAAGGCTTTGTCGCCAGTCAGAGCCAGGCCGCCGTCGGGTTGGTCGGAGGCTTGCAGGATGGCGTTGGCCCGTTGCAACTCTTCGGCGCTGGGCAGGTGAATTACCGGGCGTGCAGTGCGCAGCAACCAGGTCAGGGCGACGATCACCAGCAATACCGCGCTGCCCAGGGCCGAGCGCAAGCCGCGCGGGGCATCGGCGTCGAGCGTGAACTGCCACCACAGCTGATGGCTGTAGGGCACATCCTGATAGGCAAACAGCAGCAGCCACACCGAAGCGCCCAGTACACAGGCGCTGGCCGCCAGGTACACCGGCGAGAACGGCAGTTCGAGCAAGCGGCTGGGGCGATAGAAGGAGCGGCGGAACACCGCCAGCAGGCAGGCGGTGAAGGTCAGGATGCTGGCTTCCTCCCAGTCGAACCCTTTGAGCAGCGAAAGCAGGGCGCCGACCAGCAGCAGGACGGTGGTCAGGATCCAGGCGGCCGACAGGCGCCGGCGCAGGCCCTGCGCCAGCAGCAGGCAGAGGACGCCAATCAGGCTGGCGCCGAAGTGCGACGCGTCGATCAGCCGGTGCGGTACGAGGAAGCCCAGATGCTCCAGACGCTCGTCGATTTCCGGGGTGGCGCCGGAGAACAGCAGCACCACCCCGGAGAGAAACACCAGCACCGCCAGCACCGGGGCTGCGAGCCCGGAAGCGGCCCTGATCGCTTGCTGGGCAAACAGCAGGCGCTTGGCTTCGCTGGCCAGCAGCAGGACGCAGGCCAGCAGCAGTGGCAGCACCACATAGATCAGCCGATAAAGCAGCAACGCGGCGGCCAGTGGCGCGGCGCCGAGCTTGTCGGCAAAGGCTGCCAGCAGGATCGCCTCGAACACGCCGACGCCACCCGGTACATGGCTGAGCACCCCGGCTGCAAGCGCCAGCAGGTAGACCAGCATGAAGGCGCCAAACGGCGGTGCCTCTGGCAGCAGCAGGTAAAGCACGGTGGCGGCCGCGGCAACGTCCAGGGCAGTAATAAGTAGCTGCAGCAGGGTCAGGCGTGCGCCCGGCAAGCGCAGGGTACGCCGGCCAACCTGCACCAACAGGTTGTCAGCCAGGGATTGTTCGGGCAGCCGTCGACGGTAAAGCCCGTAGACCAGTGCCGCACTCAGGCCCAGTACCGCCAGGGCGATCGCTGCCAACAGCGCAGGTGCCAGGTGCAGGGCCGATGCGGCGGCAGGCAGGTTGCTCAAGGTCGCCAGGGCTGCGAGTGGCGGCAGCGCGCAGCCAAGGGAAAGGCTGGCGAACAGGGTCATGCGCGCCACTTCGGCGGCGCCGATGCCATGGCGCGCATACAGGCGATACCGCACCGAGCCACCGGACAGCAGCGACAAGCCAATGGCGTTGCCGATGGCAAAGGCGCTGAAGCCGCCCATCACCAGGGTACGTGTCGGTAGCTGGACGCCGGCATAGCGGCTGGCCGACCATTCGTAGCCGAGCAGAATGACGAAGCCGGCAACCGTGGCCAGCAGTGCCCCAGCCAATGCTGCCGGCGGCACGCTGAGCAGCGAATCGTGCAGGGCATAGATGTCCAGCTCGCTGAGCAGATGGCGGCAAGCGATCAGGGCGACAGCAAACAGCACTAAGGTCACGCCCAGGCCAATGGGCTGGCGATACTTGCTCAGGCGTTCGAGCCAGCGCAGGCGTTGCTCGGCATTGGGCAATGCGGCGGTCACGGGAGCTTGTGTTTCTGGCGTCTGGGTGCGCATCAGCCACCTCGTGGCTTGCGCGCGAAAAGAAGGGTGTATCCGGTCAAAGTACCAATCCCTATGGAGGCGTAGTGTCCGATATGATCGGGCCGCTGAGCACCTGAGGATAGTTAAAGAAGTTTCATATTGCCTGAGTGGCGGGGCGCGATTGCAGGAGGGGGTAATTTGCTGAAAGACAGACGCAAAAAAGGCCACTTTTTTCAAAGTGGCCTTTTCTGTTGTTTGGTTGCGGGAGCCGGATTTGAACCGACGACCTTCGGGTTATGAGCCCGACGAGCTACCAGACTGCTCCATCCCGCGTCTGTGGGGCGGATTCTACAGCGTTGAGCTTGGCTGTCAACGCTTAATTGTTGATTTACAATAAAAAATTGCCTGGCACTTTATTCCGGGCAAAGAAAAAGGCCACTCGTGAGAGTGGCCTTTCCTGAATCTGGTTGCGGGAGCCGGATTTGAACCGACGACCTTCGGGTTATGAGCCCGACGAGCTACCAGGCTGCTCCATCCCGCGCCTGTGAGATGAGATTCTACAGTTTTACCCGGGGCTGTCAATAGTCTATTTGCAGAAATCCTTTCTCCTTCAATCGCTTAGCGCCGCTAAAAAGGGCTGCAAGGCAGCAAGGGCGGGCCTTGTAGAGGTTCCGGGGGGGAATGAATTAGTTGTGATGCATGGGCCGCTAGCGGGTGAGATACTGCTTACATCACTTTAAACCTGTTCTTACGCTCCCTATGTCTCAACGCAAGATCATCCATATCGACTGCGATTGCTTCTATGCCGCCATCGAAATGCGCGACGACCCGCGCTTGGTCGGCCGGCCGCTGGCGGTGGGCGGCTCGGCGGAGCGGCGCGGGGTGATTGCTACCTGCAACTACGAGGCGCGTGCGTTCGGCGTGCGCTCGGCGATGTCCTCGCACCATGCCCTCAAGCTGTGCCCGGACCTGCTGATCGTCAAGCCGCGCATGGATGCCTATAAAGAAGCCTCGCGGGAAATCCACGGCATCTTTCGCGAATACACCGATCTGATCGAGCCCTTGTCGCTCGATGAGGCTTACCTGGATGTGTCGGACAGCTCCTGGTTTGCTGGCAGCGCCACGCGGATTGCCGCCGACATACGCCGCCGGGTTGCCCAGCAACTGCACATCACCGTGTCCGCGGGGGTTGCGCCGAACAAGTTCCTGGCCAAGATCGCCAGCGACTGGCGTAAACCCAATGGCCTGTTCGTGGTTACCCCCAACGAGGTCGAGGACTTTGTCGCGGCCTTGCCGGTGAGCAAGCTGCATGGCGTAGGCAAGGTCACCGCCGACAAGATGGGTCGCCTGGGCATCATCACCTGCCTGGAGTTGCGCGATTGGAGCCGCCTGGCCCTGGCCCGTGAATTCGGCAGCTTTGGTGAGCGGTTGTGGGGGCTGGCGCGGGGTATCGATGACCGTCCGGTGCAAAATGACAGCCGGCGTCAGTCGGTCAGTGTCGAAAACACCTACGATACCGATCTACCAGACCTGGCCAGTTGCCTGGAAAAACTCCCAGAGCTGCTGGAAACCCTGGCCGGGCGCATGGCCCGCATCGACGACAGTTATCGCCCGGGCAAGCCGTTCGTCAAAGTGAAGTTCCATGATTTCAGCCAGACCACCCTAGAGCAGTCAGGCGCGGGACGTGACCTGGGCAGCTATCAGCACTTGCTCAGCCAGGCCTTTGCCCGTGGCGGCAAGCCGGTGAGGCTGTTGGGGATCGGTGTGCGCTTGCAGGATTTACGCGGTGCGCATGAACAGCTGGAGCTGTTCACTCGGGAGTGAGGAGGGCAGCGCCAGCAGGCTGGCGCTCTCCGGGTACAGCGAAGGTCAGTGCGCGCCAGGGTCGGCAACCAGGCGGCCGGCGTCCTTGGTCAGCGACTTGAGAAATTCCTGTTGCAGTTCCGGATCGTTGCGGGTCAGCTCGATCAGGCTTTGCTCCAGTTCACTGGCTTCTTCTTCCAGGCCCAGCTCTGACAGGCGCTTGACCCGATGTACCCACTGGCTGACTTCATCGTCTTCCAGGTCATCGAAAATCAGTTCGTGGGCTTCCACCAGTTTGCCGCGCAGGCCGGCGCTGATCAGCAGGCTGGCATCGCCACGCACGTTGTTGTCTTCATCGACCACTTGCAGGTGCAGGGTGCCGATATGGGTCAGGTTCTGCTCGCTGAACGGGCTGTCGAGCAGGTTCAGGTGCAACACGCCATTGCGGTCGGTGGTCAGCTCATGGTCGAGCTTGCCGGCCTTGACCGACACCGGCCGCTCGCTCCAGGGCACGCTGGTGTATTCCTGGCGCTTGTCCTTTTGCACTTCGGTGATGCCCGCCAGGTTCTGCTGGGCACGACCGTTGGACTGGGCGTTCATGAACGGGTTGAGGCCGTCGAAGCCATAGCTCAACCAGTCATGGGTCACGCTGTCGGGCAGGTTGCCCAGGGCAAAGACATTGACCACGTTGGCGCCGACACCGGCCACCACCGCCACCGCACCCAGCGGAATCTCATAGACTTCGCGCCAGGGTTGGTAAGGCGTGTAGCGATCGTAGCGACGGGTAACTTCGAACTCGGTGACTTCGAAGTTCTTCTGTTCGTGGATGCGCACACGCCGTTGCGGCAGCTCGAGTACCTTGGGGTCTCCAACATCGATCTGCAGGCTGTGTTCGAGCAGCTTGCGCTCGATGCGCTCCTCGTGCTCGCTGCGCTGCGACATCTGGTTGGCGCAACCGCTGAGGAGCAGGGCGCCGCACAGTGCGGCGCCCCCCAGGTTGATGGTACTTCGCTTGAACATGATTACTCTTGCGTTGGCTTAGCGACGAATGCGGGCTTGCAGGAACGACAGCACCTCGGCCACTGGCAGCGGCTGTGCGTCACGCTCGGTGCGGTGCTTGTATTCCAGGTTGCCGTCGGCCAGGCCGCGATCGCTGATGACGATGCGGTGCGGAATGCCGATCAGTTCCATGTCGGCGAACTTGATCCCCGGGCTGGTCTTCTTGTCGCGGTCGTCCAGCAACACTTCGAAACCGGCAGCGGTCAGCTCGGCATACAGCTTGTCGGTGGCTTCGCGAACCTGTTCGGTCTCGTAGCGCAGCGGCACCAGGGCGATCTGGAAGGGTGCCAGGGTATCGCTCCAGATGATGCCGTTTTCGTCGTAGTTCTGCTCGATGGCCGCAGCCACCACACGCGATACGCCGATACCGTAGCAACCCATGCTCAGGGTTACCGGCTTGCCGTTCTCGCCCAGTACCTGGCACTTGAGTGCCTCGCTGTACTTGGTGCCGAGCTGGAAGATGTGCCCGACTTCGATACCGCGCTTGATCACCAGGGTGCCCTTGCCATCCGGGCTTGGGTCGCCCTCGACGACGTTGCGCAGGTCAGCCACTTGCGGAACCGGCAGGTCGCGCTCCCAGTTGACGCCGAAGTAGTGCTTGTCGTCGATGTTGGCACCGATGCCGAAGTCGCTCATCAGCGCGACCGAGCGGTCGATGATGCATGGCAGCGGCAGGTTCAGCGGGCCGAGGGAACCGGCGCCGGCGCCAATGGCGTCGCGCAGCTCTTCGTCGCTGGCCATGACCAGCGGGCTGGCAACTTCTGCCAGGTTGGCAGCCTTGATTTCGTTAAGCTCGTGGTCGCCACGGACGATCAGGGCAATCAGCTTGCCTTCTTCGGCGGCGTGGACGATCAGGGTCTTGACGGTCTTTTCGATCGCCAGGCCATAGTTGTCGACCAGTTGGGTGATGGTCTTGGCGTCCGGGGTGTCGACCAGGCGCAGCTCTTCGGTCGGCGCCGGGCGCACGGTTTCCCGTGGGATGGCCTCGGCCTTCTCGATGTTGGCGGCGTAGTCGGAGCTGTCGCTGAAGATCACATCGTCTTCACCGGACTCGGCCAGCACGTGGAATTCGTGGGAGTAGCTGCCACCGATCGAACCGGTATCAGCCTGCACTGGGCGGAAGTCCAGGCCCAGGCGGGTAAAGATGTTGCTGTAGGCCAGGTGCATGCGATCGTAGGTTTCCTGCAGGGAAGCCGGATCGGCATGGAAGGAGTAGGCGTCCTTCATGATGAACTCGCGACCACGCATCAGGCCGAAGCGCGGACGGATCTCGTCACGGAACTTGGTCTGGATCTGGTACATGTTCAGCGGCAGCTGTTTATAGCTGTTGAGCTCGTTACGGGCGAGGTCGGTGATGACCTCTTCGTGGGTCGGGCCCACGCAGAACTCGCGACCGTGACGGTCTTTGAGACGCAGCAGCTCCGGGCCGTACTGTTCCCAGCGGCCGGATTCCTGCCACAGCTCGGCAGGCTGGATGGCCGGCATCAGCACTTCAAGGGCGCCAGCGGCGTTCATTTCCTCGCGGACCACGGCTTCGACCTTGCGCATTACCCGCAGGCCCATCGGCAGCCAGGTATAAAGGCCGGATGCGAGCTTGCGGATCATGCCGGCACGCAGCATCAGCTGGTGGCTGATGACGACCGCGTCGGAAGGGGTTTCTTTTTGAGTAGCGAGCAAATATTGACTGGTGCGCATGGTAGGCCGTTGTCGGTTGCTTAAGACTTTAAATGACCCCGCATTGTACGGGGGCGATTCGGTGGCGTACAGGATGCCGGAGCACGAAGGCGTTGTCAGCCCGAATTCAGACAAGAAAAAGCCCGGCAGTGCCGGGCTCTTTCGTACTGGGGATACTGAAAGCCCGGGGCTTACAGGATGCTCAGCGGGTACTCGACGATCAGGCGCAGTTCGTCGATCGATGGCGAACCGTAGTAAACGCCGTCGCCGGAACGGTAGGTGGCTTGACGTACGCGCAAGCTCAGGTCTTTGGCCGGACCTTCCTGCAGGACGTACTTGGCCTCGATGTCGCGTTCCCATTCCTTGCCGTTATCGGTGCCTGCGACGTTGGCGCCGGTACCTTTGACATAACGAGTCATGAAGCTCAGGCCTGGAACGCCGTATTCGGCGAAGTTCAGGTCGTAACGTGCCTGGTAGGATTTCTCGTCTTCGGCGTTGAAGTCGGAACGAGCGATGGAGTTAGCCAGGAAAATGGTGCCGCCGCCGTCAATGCCGTAGGCATAGTCGCCGTCACCGGTAACCTTCTGGTAGGCCAGGGTGAAGGTGTGTGCGCCAATGTTGTAGGCGCCCGACAGGCTGAACGCACGGTTATCAAGTTTGTCACCATCGAAGGCGGTAACGTTGGCCTTGCCGTCGCTCTTGGTGTCATAGATGTTGAAGTCGAACACCAGGCCTTGATTGTCGCTGATCGGCAATGCCCAGTTGACGTTGGCGTAGTATTTGCGCCAGTAGTCTTCGACCTTGGAGTAGTAGAGGCTGGTGCTCAGAGAGTCGGTGAAGGCGTAGGTGCCACCGAACACGTCAGCCTGGGTCAGGCCAGGGTTCTTGATCCCAGTAACGCGGTTCTTGCCACCGATGCTGTCGTGGTAAGACTGCGATTGAGCATTCAGTGCGGTGAAGTGACCGGCGTTCAGCTCAAGGCCTTTGATTTCCTTGCTGGTAATCAGGAAACCTTCGACGGTTTCAGGCAGCAGGCGGCTGTCGTCGGTTGCCAGAACCGGCAGGGCGGTGAACTGGGTGCCGTATTTCAGCACGGTGTCGGAGATGCGGAACTTGACCGCCGCGCCACCTTCGGAGAACGAGTCTTGCGAACGGCCATCTGCGCCCAGCGGGAACTGGCCGGTGCCGGCGCGACCTTTGCCGCTGTCCAGTTTCAGGCCGAGCATGCCGATGGCGTCGACACCGAAACCTACGGTGCCTTGGGTAAAGCCCGACTGGTAGGTGCCGAGGAAGCCCAGGCCGGTTTCTTCAACGCGGCTTTGCTCGTCGTTAGGCACGTTACGGAAGTCACGGCTAAAGTACAGCATGCGGGTTTTGACATTGAGTTTGCTGTCTTCAACAAAACCCTTGGACTCATCCTGAGAAGAGGCCACTGCCAATTGCGAGGTGCCGGCTGCAACAGCCAGGGCGATTATGCTCCACTTCATCACGCGCATCGTGATTTGCTCCTTTGGTTTTTAGGAAGAGTACTGCCGTCGCTGTTTGGTTTTTTTATACAGCGCGGCTCTTTCTTTTTGTGTCGGCGGAAATGTATATCACGCTGACCGGCGTTGGCGATATGGCTGTTGAGAACCTTTCGGTAACTTTACGGTCATGTCGCTAACAGTTATGTCCTTGTCGCAAACCACGCCCCGGGTTTCGCGGGCCGTACAACTCCAGCGCTGTTTCAAGCGGATTAAGGATAGGTAAAAACAATCTAGCCCCTGTCCCCCGAAACTCCCTGGTTAACCCATGCAGCTGTTGTTATTTGTCGCCGCTCGCTGCATCACTGCAGAGGGCGTGCCGACTGTGGCCGATGACAATGCAACAAGCGTGCACAAAATCGAACGGCTTCACGAAATTTTCACTTTTCTGCCGCTGCAGGGGCCTCAGGTGCCGATAAACCGGGGGTCAAAGAACTTTTGGTTCGCCGTGGCCGATCCCGTTGGAATAAGGGCAAAAGTTGCCCGTAAAGTCAAAGCGTTACCGTTGAAGGCTAAAGCTGAGTAGTTTGTGGATGTTCACTGGGCGAAACGCCGACGGACGGCTTCATTTTGGTGCGAAAAGTAGCGTTTCCTTGGCCGGGCAGCGTAACACTGGCGTACGCATAGGCCTTTTGGATGAGCGGAAGGGGCTAAATCGGTGCATTGCTTCATTAATAAGGCGGCAGGCAATGCCCCGACGAGCGATCAGGAGTATCCTGCTGGCAGTGGCTCACGGAGGGTTGTGTGAGCAAGGTATTAAGCTGTTGTAGGAGATTTCGTAGTGTTTGTTCTGGATCAACGTCTTCAACAAGACACCTTTTGCCTGGGGGACTTTCCTCTTTGTCGTCTGTTGCTGAGTAGGGATGGCAACTATCCCTGGTTTATCCTGGTGCCGCGTCGGGCCGAAATCAGTGAATTGTTTCAACTTGATGACAGCGATCAGCAGCAACTCTGGAAAGAAACTAACGCCCTGGCCCAGATCCTCAAGGACGTCTTTGCCGCCGACAAGATGAATGTGGCAACCCTCGGCAATGTAGTTAGCCAGCTACATATGCATGTGATTGTTCGTCATCGTTCTGATCCGGCCTGGCCGGCACCCGTGTGGGGGAATAAACCTGCAGTTGAATATGCGCCACAACAGTTGACTGACATCCGTTTGCGTCTGGCCGAGGTATTGGTTGACGACTTTCAGTTCGCGGAGGCTTGAATCATGACCCTTGAAGCGCGCGTGACCGAGTTGGAAAGCCGGCTGGCCTTTCAGGACGATACCCTGCTGGCCTTGAATGATGTGCTGGTCGAACAGCAACGTGTCGTTGAGCGCCTGCAGTTGCAGATGGCAGCACTGCTCAAGCGCTATGAAGAGATGGTCGGCCAGTACGAGGCCAGTGAAGAAGAGGCGCCGCCGCCGCATTACTGATTCGGGGGCGAGAAAAACCGCGATGGGCAGTGATGCCGTCGCGGTTTTTTTGTTGCTGCCGATCAGCGCCGTGGGGCGGCGATCACGTCTTCGGCCTGCAGGCCTTTGTCGCGGTTCATCACCGAGAACTCGACGCGCTGGCCTTCGACCAGTACCCGGTGGCCTTCGCCACGGATGGCGCGAAAGTGGACGAAGATGTCATCGCCCGAATCACGGGAGATAAAGCCGAAACCCTTGGACGTGTTGAACCACTTCACCGTGCCGGTATCGCGGTTGGACATGTCGTACTGGGTGTTCTGGTTCCGCGATCCAGTGCTTTTGGCAAAGCCGGCAACCAGGTGCAGGACAGTGGCCAGCAGGGCGCAAGCCAGGGCTGGCAGGTTGCCAAGCTCCGGACGGGCCAGCAAGGTCACGGTCTGCAGGATCACGGTAAGCACCAGCAAAGTACTGGCAGCGCGCTGCAGTTGCTGGCGCACGCCCCGGTAGTGCTGCGCGAGCACAGGAGCGATGAGCAGGTTGAGCAGGCCGAAAAGCGCCAGGTAAACCGCCTCCGGTTGCTGCAGGAAGGGTATGGCTTCGGTTCTGAGGCTGGGTATGAAGGACAGCAGCAAAGCTGCAACGCCCGTCAACAGGTGGACGATCTTGAACATGTTGGTTGGCTCACATTGATAAGGCGGATCACAGGAAGAGCTGGCTTCACGGCGCGCACGGGTAAAAAAGCGCAAAAACGTGAGAAGGCCAGCCTATGCGCCCGGGCAATGACAATCGGCACGGGCGGCACGCTGCCTATTTAACAGCAAAGCCCCGGGCTTCTCAAATCAGCGGCCAACCGTGTGTCGCGCGGCCTGCAGCCTTGTGTCGCAGGCATGAGGCTGCAGGGGTGGAAAACTCTTGGTACAGTGGTTTGTACCCGCTTGATCAGCAAGCACTAAGGAAAGGGGAACTGCATGGCAATCGATATCGGTATCAGCGAAGAAGATCGCAAGTCCATCGTCGATGGTTTGTCGCGCCTGTTGTCGGATACCTACGTACTTTATCTGAAGACCCACAACTTCCACTGGAACGTCACTGGCCCTGCGTTTCGTACCTTGCACTTGATGTTCGAAGAGCAGTACAACGAGCTGGCCCTGGCGGTCGACTCGATCGCCGAGCGTATTCGCGCGCTGGGCTTCCCGGCACCCGGGGCGTATTCGATCTACGCGCGGCTTTCTTCTATTAAGGAAGAAGAGGGCGTGCCGCCTGCTGACGAAATGATCAAACAACTGGTCGAAGGCCAGGAGGCGGTCACCCGCACGGCGCGCAGCATTTTCCCGCTGCTCGACAAGGTCAGCGACGAGCCCACTGCCGATCTGCTCACCCAGCGCATGCAGGTGCATGAAAAAACCGCCTGGATGCTGCGCTCGCTACTCGAAGGCAAGTAACCGGCAGTTTTTACCAATGCTGTTTGAATGCCCGAACTTCTGTAGGAGGTTCGGGCATTTCGGTTAGTACGGAAGCACTTTCCGGTGTTTTAAAGTACCGGCTCCAGTGCCGAGTATTCCTACGTTCAGAGTTGGTGCGTCTGCTGGCATCGCCCCGTAACACGGCGCTTTATTAAGGACATGTTCCCGCGTGTTCAACGCGCGCGGGTTTGTTTCCCGGTTAAACAGTGGCGTGGTACGACTATGTCGGCATGGATGAATCGCACGGGGCGCGCAGCCAGCGTGCCGCACAAGGATGGCGTCGATCCTTTCGAGGCAAATTTCAACATGGGCCTGGCCCAGCCGCTATCACGGTCGGTACGCCTCAACGGCTTTGCCACCTGTCTGCGCCTGGAGGAGATCTACTGGACTATTCTCGAACGCATTGCCAAGGCCAACCAGTGTTCGGTCAACGCCGTGCTGTCGTACGTTGATCGTGAGGTGCACCTGCGTCATGGCGGGGTAAAAAATTTCAGCGGGCTGATCCGCGTGGTCTGCGTGGCCTATTTGCTGGGGTTGCCGGTGGCACGCTAGTCGGTTGCCGGGCTGCACAGCACTCCTTAACCATATATAATCCCGCGCTTTACTGCCTGAACCAGCTTGCGCTGTGGTTAACGAGACACGCCTATGCCCATGTACGACTATCAATGTGCTTCCTGCAACCACCAGATGGAAGTCCTCCAGAAGCTCAGCGCCGCGCCGCTGACCGATTGCCCGGCGTGTGAGCAGCCAGCGCTGAAGAAGCTGATTTCGGCCCCGGGCTTCCGCCTGGGGGGTACCGGCTGGTACGAAACCGACTTCAAGACCGGTGCGAAAAAGAACCTGGCAGGCGGCGACAAGGCCGACTGAGTTGATTGCACCGGCAGGGTCTTGCACTATTAGCCCTTTGGGGCTGCAAGGCCTCCACTGAACATACGAATGACGAGAAGCGAAACCACCATCATGATGCGCAGCCATTATTGCGGCCAACTGAACGAGAGCCTGGAAGGTCAGGAAATTACCCTTTGCGGATGGGTCCATCGTCGCCGCGACCACGGCGGGGTGATTTTCCTCGATATCCGTGATCGCGAAGGCATGGCCCAGGTCGTCTTCGACCCGGATCGCGCAGAAAGCTTCGCCGCCGCCGATCGCGTGCGCAGCGAATACGTGGTGCAGATCACCGGCAAGGTGCGTCCGCGTCCGGCTGGCGCAGTCAACGCCAACATGGCCTCTGGCGCCATCGAAGTGCTGGGTTACGAGCTGACCGTGCTGAACGAAGCGGAAACCCCGCCGTTCCCGCTCAACGAATACTCCGACGTTGGCGAAGAAACCCGCCTGCGCTATCGCTTCATCGACCTGCGCCGTCCGGAGATGGCCGAGAAGCTGCGTCTGCGTTCGCGCATCACCACCAGCATCCGTCGCTTCCTCGACGAAAACGGCTTCCTCGACGTCGAAACGCCGATCCTCACCCGTGCCACCCCTGAGGGCGCGCGTGACTACCTGGTGCCGAGCCGTACCCACGCCGGCAGCTTCTTCGCCCTGCCGCAATCGCCCCAGCTGTTCAAGCAGCTGCTGATGGTTGCCGGTTTCGACCGCTACTACCAGATCGCCAAGTGCTTCCGTGACGAAGACCTGCGCGCCGACCGTCAGCCGGAATTCACCCAGATCGACATCGAGACCAGCTTCCTCGATGAGTCCGAGATCATGGGCCTGACCGAAAGCATGATCCGCAAGCTGTTCAAGGAAGTCCTGGACCTGGAATTCGGCGAATTCCCGCACATGACGTTCGAAGAAGCCATGCGCCGCTACGGTTCCGACAAGCCTGACCTGCGTAACCCGCTGGAACTGGTCGACGTTGCCGACCAGCTCAAGGACGTCGAATTCAAGGTGTTCAGCGGCCCGGCCAACGATCCGAAGAGCCGTGTTGCCGCCCTGCGCGTGCCAGGTGGCGCGAGCATGCCGCGCAGCCGCATCGACGAGTACACCAAGTTCGTCGGCATCTACGGTGCCAAGGGCCTGGCCTACATCAAGGTCAATGAGCGCGCCAAGGGCGTTGAAGGCCTGCAGTCGCCGATCGTCAAGAACATCCCGGAGGCCAACCTCAACGTGATCCTCGATCGCGTTGGCGCGGTCGACGGCGATATCGTGTTCTTCGGCGCCGACAAGGCCAAGATCGTCAGCGAGGCGCTGGGCGCCCTGCGTATCAAGGTCGGTAACGATTTCAACCTGCTCACCTGCGAGTGGGCCCCGATGTGGGTGGTTGACTTCCCGATGTTCGAAGAGAACGACGACGGCAGCTTCACCGCGCTGCACCACCCGTTCACCGCGCCAAAATGCAGCCCCGAAGAGCTCGAGGCCAACCCGGCCACCGCGCTGTCGCGTGCTTACGACATGGTCCTCAACGGTACCGAGCTGGGTGGCGGTTCGATCCGTATCCACCGCAAAGAGATGCAACAGGCGGTCTTCCGTCTGCTGGGTATCGAAGCGGCTGAACAGGAAGAGAAATTCGGCTTCCTGCTCGACGCCCTGAAGTTCGGCGCACCGCCGCACGGCGGCCTGGCCTTCGGCCTTGACCGTCTGGTGATGCTGATGACCGGCGCGCAGTCGATTCGCGAAGTGATTGCCTTCCCGAAAACCCAGAGCGCCGCGTGCGTCATGACCCAGGCTCCTGGCCTGGTCGATGCCAAGGCCCTGCGTGAGTTGCACATCCGTCTGCGCGAACAGCCCAAGGCTGAGTAAGCAGGCCCCGGGCGCATCCACATGGATGCGCCTTTGCGTTAAGGCGCATGAATTTAAAGGTCTCGGCCGGGCGTGAGCGCGGCCGCGGCGTGGCATTGTTACAAAGGATTCGGAGTGCGTTATGGCAGGTCATTCCAAGTGGGCAAACATCAAGCACCGCAAAGAGCGCCAGGATGCCAAGCGAGGCAAGATCTTCACCAAGTGGATTCGTGAGCTGACCGTTGCCGCCAAGCAGGGCGGCGGCGATCCTACCTCCAACCCGCGCTTGCGCCTGGCCCTGGACAAGGCGCTGGGGGCGAACATGAGCCGCGACATCATCGACCGGGCGGTTGCCCGCGGTGCTGGCACGGCCGAAGCCGACAACGTCGAAGAGCTCAGCTACGAAGGCTACGGCCCGGGCGGCGTGGCGATCATGGTCGAAGCCATGACCGACAACCGCAACCGCACCGCAGCCGCTGTGCGTCATGCCTTCAGCAAATGCGGCGGCAATCTCGGCACCGACGGTTCGGTGGCCTACTTGTTCGAGCGCAAGGGGCAGATCAGCTTTGCTGCCGGCGTCGACGAAGACGCGCTGATGGAAGCGGCGATGGAAGCCGATGCCGACGACGTGGTCAGCAACGAGGACGGTTCGCTCGACGTGTTTACCTCGTTCAACAGCTTCTATGCCGTGCGCAACGCCCTGGAAGAGGCCGGTTTCAAGGCCGCGGACGCGGAAATCGTCATGCAGCCGACCACCAGTGCCGAACTCGACCTGGACGGCGCGCAGAAGGTCCTCAAGCTGATCGACATGCTTGAAGACCTGGATGACGTACAGAACGTCTACTCCAATGCCGAAATTCCTGACGAAGTCATGGAACAGCTCGGCTAGTCTCAAGTTGTTCATTTAGGTGGGAGCGAGCTTGCCTCGCGATGCGATTGGGTGGTAGTTCGCAATCGCGGGGCAAGCCCGCTCCTACCGGCCTTAGGCCGGATCTGCCTGCAGTTGCATTGCACCTGCGAGCCGGTCCGGCTTCTGTTTTTACTACGGCGCAAAGACGTATGACTCTGATTCTTGGCATCGACCCCGGCTCGCGCATTACCGGCTATGGCGTGGTGCGCCACAGCGGGCGGGGCTGCGAGTACGTGGCTTCCGGCTGCATCCGTACCGGCGCCGGCGAGCTGCCGGAGCGTCTGCAGATCGTGTTTCGCGGTGTACGCGAGATCATCCGCCAGCATGGCCCGGTGACCATGGGCATCGAGCGGGTGTTCATGGCGCGCAACGCCGACTCGGCGCTCAAGCTCGGCCAGGCCCGCGGCGCGGCGATCGTCGCCGCCATCGAAGAAGGCCTGGAGATTGCCGAGTACAGTGCTACCCAGGTCAAGCAGGCGGTGGCCGGCACCGGTGGGGCCAACAAGGAGCAAGTGCAGATGATGGTCATGCACCTGCTCAAACTCACTCAAAAGCCGCAGATTGATGCCTCCGACGCCCTGGCCATCGCCTTGTGCCATGCCCATACCCGCTCAAGCCTGGTGCCCCATGGCCTGGGTACGGCACGCAGCCGCAGCGGGCGCTTGCGGCTCTGATAGCATCATCTGCTGAAACAAATTTTGCCTGGGCAATGCCATCGGCCATTGCATTTGCTGTTAGGGTTGACCGGTCGCTTGCCGGTACCCATGAGGAAGGATCGGAACGTGATTGGACGTTTGCGCGGCACCCTGGCTGAAAAACAGCCGCCGCACCTGATTGTCGACGTCAACGGCCTGGGCTACGAGCTCGAAGTGCCGATGACCACCCTGTACCGCCTGCCCAAGGTTGGCGAAGTGGTGACCTTGCACACCCACCTGGTGGTGCGCGAGGACGCCCACTTGCTGTATGGCTTCCATGAAAAGCGCGAGCGCGAGCTGTTTCGCGAACTGATCCGCCTTAATGGCGTGGGGCCCAAGCTGGCCCTGGCATTGATGTCGGGCCTGGAGGTCGACGAACTGGTACGCTGTGTCCAGGCCCAGGATGCTTCGGCCCTGGTCAAGGTGCCGGGGGTTGGTAAAAAGACCGCCGAACGCCTGCTGGTCGAACTCAAGGACCGCTTCAAGGCCTGGGAAACCTCCCCGGCCATGTTTGCCCTTGTACCCAATGGTCCACTGCCGATTGCCAGCGTTTCCAGCGCCGAGGCCGATGCCGTCAGCGCGCTGATTTCCCTGGGCTACAAGCCCCAGGAAGCGAGCAAGGCGGTCGCCGCCGTGGATGCCAAGGGCCTGAGCAGCGAAGAGCTGATCCGTCGCAGCCTGAAGGGAATGATCTAAGTGATTGAAGCCGATCGACTGATAGCCGCCACCGGGCGCGACCGTGAAGAGGTCCAGGACCGGGCGATCCGCCCGTTGCGCCTGGCCGAGTACATCGGCCAGCCGGTGGTGCGTGAACAGATGGCGCTGTTCATCCAGGCCGCCCGCGGGCGCAACGAATCCCTCGATCACACCCTGATCTTCGGTCCGCCGGGCCTGGGCAAGACCACCCTGGCCAATATCATTGCCCAGGAGATGGGCGTGTCGATCAAGAGCACTTCCGGGCCGATCCTCGAGCGCCCGGGTGACCTGGCCGCCTTGCTGACCAACCTCGAACCTCACGATGTGCTGTTCATCGACGAAATCCATCGGCTGTCGCCCATCGTCGAAGAAGTGCTGTATCCGGCCATGGAAGACTTCCAGCTCGACATCATGATCGGCGAGGGGCCGGCGGCGCGTTCTATCAAGCTCGACTTGCCGCCGTTCACCCTGGTCGGCGCCACCACCCGTGCCGGCATGCTGACCAACCCGCTGCGTGACCGCTTCGGCATCGTCCAGCGCCTGGAGTTCTACAACACCGAGGACCTGGCGACCATCGTCAGTCGTTCCGGTGGCATTCTCGGCCTGCCTATTGAAGACGAAGGCGCTTTCGAGATCGCCCGCCGGGCACGCGGCACGCCGCGAATCGCCAACCGCCTGCTACGGCGGGTGCGCGACTACGCCGAAGTGCGCGGCAAGGGCCATATCACCAAGCCGGTGGCCGACATGGCGCTGAACCTGCTGGACGTCGACGAGCGTGGTTTCGATCACCAGGACCGGCGCCTGCTGCTGACCATGATCGAGAAGTTCGACGGCGGCCCGGTGGGGGTCGACAGCCTGGCCGCGGCCATCAGCGAAGAGCGTCACACCATCGAAGACGTGCTCGAGCCCTACCTGATCCAGCAGGGCTACATCATGCGCACGCCACGGGGCCGGGTGGTGACCCGTCATGCCTACCTGCACTTCGGCCTGAACATTCCCAATCGCCTGGGCGAATCGATCAGTGGCGAGGGTTTTTCCGCCCAGGCCGATGAATGACAGATTTATCCAGCGTTTCTGTGGTCCTATCCGCGGGCATGCCTCAGTCGCGCTGGCAATACGACATAATCGATGAAAAACAGTTGCCGGGGCGGATTGGCAAGCTGAGGAGTTAGCACTAGAGTATGCGCGCGCAAAATGAGCTAGAGCCGTTCGCACATCGTTGTCGTGTCTATTACGAAGATACCGATGCCGGCGGCGTGGTGTATTACGTCAATTACCTGAAATTCATGGAACGTGCCCGCACCGAGCGGTTGCGTGACCTGGGCTTTGCCCAGTCGGCACTGGCGCAGGACAACCTGCTGTTCGTGGTCCACTCCAGCGAGGCGCGCTATCACGCGCCAGCGCGGCTTGACGACGAGTTGCGGGTTACCGCGCAAGTGCTTGAATTGAACCGCGCCAGCCTGCGCTTCGTGCAGCAGGTGTGGCGCGAAAAAGATGCAACGCTGCTCTGTGAGGGGCAGTTCCTGGTGGCCTGTGTGCGCGCCGATACTTTCAAACCCCGGGCCATCCCCCAAGCGCTGCGCGCGGCCTTTGCCGAGGCGGGCGATCCGGGTACTCATTCAAATGCAGGAGATTAAGCGTGGAAGCTAACGTCGTCGACCATACCTCCATGTGGAGCCTGGTCAGCAATGCCAGCATCGTGGTACAGCTGGTCATGCTGATTCTGGTGGCCGCATCGGTAACGTCATGGATCATGATTTTCCAGCGCAGCACCATGCTGCGCGCCGGTCGTCGTGCGCTGGACAGCTTTGAAGAGCGCTTCTGGTCGGGTATCGACCTGTCCAAGCTGTATCGTCAGGCTGGCAGCAACCCGGACCCGGATTCGGGCGTAGAGCAGGTGTTCCGCGCCGGCTTCAAAGAGTTCTCGCGTCTGCGCCAGCAGCCGGGCGTCGACCCTGACGCGGTCATGGAAGGCGTTGGCCGGGCCATGCGCGTAGCGATCTCCCGCGAGGAAGAGAAGCTTGAGCAGAGCCTGCCGTTCCTCGCCACCGTCGGTTCCACCAGCCCGTACATCGGCCTGTTCGGTACCGTCTGGGGCATCATGAACTCCTTCCGTGGCCTGGCCTCGGCGCAGCAAGCGACCCTGGCCACTGTGGCCCCGGGTATCGCCGAAGCCCTGATCGCCACCGCGATCGGCCTGTTCGCCGCGATCCCTGCAGTTATTGCCTACAACCGTTTCGCTGCCCGCAGTGAAGTCTTGATCGGCCGTTACTACACGTTCGCCGACGAGTTCCAGGCCATCCTGCACCGTAAAGTGCACACCAGCGAAGAGTGATCAGGTAAAAGCCCATGGCCCGAGTTCGCCACAAACGCAAGCCGGTCGCCGAAATGAACGTGGTGCCATACATCGACGTGATGCTGGTACTGCTGGTGATTTTCATGGTGACCGCACCGATGCTCAACCAGGGCGTGAAGGTCGACCTGCCCAAGGTTTCCAGTGAAGCCTTGCCGCAGGACAACAACACCCAGGTCCTGACCATTTCGATCAAGGCTGACAAGACCTACTACTGGAACCTTGGCAGCGAAGTCGACACCGACAAGCAGATGGACAAGGCCATGACCTTGCCGCAAATGACCGACGCCGTGACCAAGATCATCAGCGCCGGCCGTGACCAGGGCAAGCAGACCCAGGTCTTCATCCGTGGCGACAAGTCCGTCGACTACGGCGCGGTCATGGGTGCCATGGGCGGGTTGCAGAAGGCAGGTGTCGGTAACGTTGGCCTGATTACCGAGGCGCCCTGATGCAACAGCGAGAGCCATCCGCCTCGGAAAGCTATTTCTGGCCCAGTGTCTGGGCCATTGCGCTGCACGTTCTGGTGTTCGGCATGCTGTTCGTCAGCTTTGCCATGACCCCGGAGCTGCCGCCGGCCAAGCCTATTGTCCAGGCAACCCTGTACCAGCTCAAATCCAAGAGCCAGGCCACCACCCAGACCAATCAGAAGATTGCCGGTGAGGCCAAGAAGACTGCTTCGCGTCAAACCGAAGAAGAACAGATGGAACAGAAGAAGGTCGAGCAGCAGGCAGTGAAGGCTGCGGAACAAAAGAAAGAAGAAGCGGCTCAAAAGGCCGAAGAGGCGCGAGCCGAAGCTGAAGCGAAGAAAGCCGAACAGGCCGAGAAGGCCGAGGAAGCGAAGAAAACCGCCGAAGCCAAGAAAGCCGAAGAGGCGAAGAAGGCCGCCGAGAAGCAACAGGCTGACATCGCCAAGAAGAAGGCCGAAGAGGAAGCCAAGAAAAAGGCTGACGAAGAGGCCAAGAAGCAGGCGGCTGAAGAGGCCAAGAAAAAAGCAGCCGAGGACGCCAAGAAGAAGGCGGCCGAGGACGCCAAGAAAAAAGCAACGGCTGAAGAGGCGAAGAAAAAAGCCGCCGAAGACGCCAAGAAGAAAGCCGCAGCTGATGCGGCCAAGAAGAAGGCACAGGATGCAGCCCGCAAGGCGGCGGAAGACAAGAAAGCCCAGGCCCTGGCCGAGCTTCTGTCCGACACCACCGAACGGCAGCAGGCCCTGGCTGACGAGCAGGGTGACCAGGTAGCCGGCGACTTCGACGACCTGATCCGTGCACGTGCGGCCGAGGGTTGGGCACGTCCGCCTTCTGCGCGCAAGAACATGACGGTGGTCCTGCAGATCGGCATGTTGCCGGACGGCACCATTACCTCGGTGAGCGTAGCCCGCTCCAGTGGTGACGGTCCGTTTGACAGCTCGGCTGTGGCAGCGGTCAAGAACATTGGTCGTTTAACCGAAATGCAGGGCTTGAAACCGAGCGAATTCAATCCCTATCGTTCATTCAAGATGACATTCACACCTGAGGATCTAGCCTTGTGATTAACCTTCTTCGAGGACTGCTGGTCGTTCTCTGCTGTGCAGCAGGGTTGGCCGTAGCAGATGAAAAGAACATTCTGGTCACCAGCGGCAGCGATCGCGCCACGCCGATCGCGGTCGTGCCGTTCGGTCTGCAGGGCGGCAGCGTGCTGCCTGAAGACATGGCTGACATCATCGGTAATGACCTGCGCAACTCGGGTTATTACTCGCCGATCCCGCGCCAGAACATGATCAGCCAGCCTAGCCAGGCCAGCGAAGTGATCTTCCGTGACTGGAAAGCCCTGGGCGCCCAGTACGTGATGGTCGGCAGCATCGTCCCGTCCGGCGGCCGCCTGCAGGTGCAGTACGCGCTGTTCAACGTCGCCACCGAGCAGCAAGTGCTGACCGGCAGCGTCTCGGGCAGCGTCGATCAGTTGCGCGACATGTCGCACTACATCGCCGACCAGTCGTTCGAGAAGCTCACCGGCATCAAGGGTGCGTTCTCCACCCGCATGCTCTACGTGACTGCCGAGCGTTTCTCGACCAACAACACCCGTTACACCCTGCAGCGTTCGGACTACGACGGTGCGCGGGCGGTAACCCTGCTGCAGTCGCGTGAGCCGATCCTGTCGCCGCGCTTTGCACCAGACGGCAAGCGCATTGCCTATGTGTCGTTCGAGCAGAAGCGTCCGCGCATCTTCGTCCAGCACATCGACACCGGTCGCCGTGAGCAGATCACCAACTTCGAAGGCCTCAACGGTGCGCCAGCCTGGTCGCCGGACGGTTCGCGCCTGGCGTTCGTGCTGTCCAAGGACGGCAACCCGGACATCTACGTGATGAACATGGGTTCGCGCCAGCTGTCGCGCGTGACCGCAGGCCCGGGTATCAACACCGAACCGTTCTGGGGTAAAGATGGCTCGACCATCTACTTCACCTCCGACCGCGGTGGTAAACCACAGATCTACAAAACCAATGTTTCCGGTGGTGGTGCAGAGCGTGTAACTTTCGTGGGTAACTACAACGCCAACCCTAAACTGTCGGCGGATGAAAAGACCCTGGTGATGATTCATCGCCAACAAGGTTTCACCAACTTCAAAGTGGCTGCACAAGATTTGCAACGCGGCAGTGTAAAGATTCTCTCCGAGACAAGTCTTGATGAGTCACCCACTGTTGCGCCCAACGGCACCATGCTAATCTACGCCACCCGCCAGCAGGGCCGGGGAGTCTTGATGCTCGTCTCTCTCAACGGACGCGTGAGGCTCCCGCTTCCTACCGCTCAAGGCGAAGTCAGAGAACCGTCCTGGTCCCCTTACCTGAACTGACGCGGCGCTTTACGTTTTACTTAACACACTGGGGTTCATTAGGAGTTTCACGATGGAAATGCTGAAGTTTGGTAAGTTTGCTGCGCTGGCTCTGGCCATGGCCGTAGCTGTAGGTTGCTCCTCGAAAGGCGGCGACGATGCTGGTCAAGGCCAGGTTGATCCTAACGCTGGCTACGGTGCCAACACTGGCGCTGTTGACGGCAGCCTGAGCGAAGAAGCTGCTCTGCGCGCAATCACCACCTTCTACTTCGAATACGACAGCTCGGACCTGAAGCCAGAAGCCATGCGCGCTCTGGACGTTCATGCCAAGGACCTGAAAGGCAACGGCGCTCGCGTCGTTCTGGAAGGTAACACCGACGAGCGTGGTACTCGCGAATACAACATGGCTCTGGGCGAGCGTCGTGCGAAAGCCGTTCAACGCTACCTGGTACTGCAAGGCGTTTCTCCTGCCCAGCTGGAACTGGTTTCCTACGGCGAAGAGCGTCCAGTTGCTACCGGTAACGACGAGCAGTCCTGGGCTCAGAACCGTCGCGTCGAACTGCGTAAGTAATTCGATATGCGAACGTGCCGTCGTGCTGTAACCGTCCTGGCTCTCACCCTGCCTCTCATGGCCTGGGCTGAGGTTCCTGTTGTTGATGACAACGCAGGCTATAGCGGCGCAAGCAGCTATCCGCCTGCGGGTTATGGTACGAACGGCGCCTATGCCGGGGGAGGGGTTACGGCCCCTGCCTCGGCACAGGGCCAGCTGTTCATGCAACTGCAGCAAATGCAGGAGCAGATAGCGCGTCAACAAGGCGTCATTGAAGAGCTGCAAAATGACGTGTCACGCATGAAACAGGAGAGCCTGGAGCGTTACCAGGACCTGGATCGGCGTATCGGAAGCGGTGTTGCACCTGCCGCCACTCCGCCAAATTCCCCAGCCGGTGGCGAAGCCGCCGGTGCTGCTGCAGGCGCTGCCGCCGGTGCTGCCACCGGCCAGCAGCCTGCTGCCAGCAGCGAACCTGGCGATCCGGCGAAAGAGAAGCTCTATTACGACGCTGCTTTCGACCTGATCAAAGCCAAGGATTTCGACAAGGCCAGCCAGGCGTTCAACGCCTTCCTGCGCAAGTACCCGAACAGCCAGTACGCCGGCAACGCCCAGTACTGGCTCGGTGAAGTAAACCTGGCCAAGGGTGACCTGCAAGGCGCAGGGCAAGCCTTTGCCAAAGTGAGCCAGCTGTATCCCAAGCACAACAAGGTGCCGGATTCGCTGTACAAGCTGGCCGACGTGGAGCGCCGCCTGGGTCACACCGACCGGGTCAAGGGCATTCTCCAGCAGGTAGTTACCCAGTACCCGGGTACCTCGGCTGCACAACTGGCCCAGCGCGATCTGCAAAAGCTCTGAACCAGCCGTTTTAAAAGAAACCCGCGCTAGTCGCGGGTTTTTTCGTTAGAATCACTGCCCTTTTATGAAACACGCTGCTAAGAACTACGCGATGACGGGTTCTCAGCAGTGCCTGACGGAGGCGGACAGCCTGTTTAGCTGTTACGCCCGTGGCGACTATGCAAGACACATTACGCATCACCGAAGTTTTTTACTCTTTGCAGGGTGAAACGCGTACCGCTGGGCTGCCCACGGTATTCGTCCGCCTCACCGGCTGCCCGCTGCGTTGCCAATATTGCGACAGCGAGTACGCATTCAGTGGCGGCAGCATCCGCACCCTCGACTCGATCCTCGACCAGGTCGCCGGCTTCAAGCCGCGCTACGTCTGCGTTACCGGCGGCGAGCCGCTGGCCCAGCCCAATGCCATTCCTTTGCTCACGCAGCTGTGCGACGCCGGCTACGAGGTTTCGCTGGAGACCAGTGGCGCCCTGGATATTTCCAGGGTCGATACCCGGGTCACTCGCGTGGTCGACCTGAAAACCCCGGGCTCCGAGGAAGTACACCGCAACCGGTATGAGAACATCGAGCTGCTGACCCCGAATGACCAGGTCAAGTTCGTCATCTGTTCCCGTGAAGACTACGACTGGGCGGTGTCCAAGCTCATTCAATACGGCCTGGAAAAACGCGCTGGCGACGTACTCTTCTCGCCCAGCCACCACCAAGTGAGTGCCACGGACCTGGCCGACTGGATCGTGGCCGATAATTTGCCGGTTCGCTTCCAGATGCAGTTGCACAAGCTGCTGTGGAACGATGAACCGGGACGCTGACAGGAGCGATGCAATGACTGAGAAACGTGCGGTAATTCTGCTTTCCGGCGGCCTGGACTCGGCCACCGTGGTCGCCATGGCCAAGGCCGAAGGCTACAGCTGCTACACCATGAGCTTTGACTATGGCCAGCGCCACCGCGCCGAGCTCAATGCCGCAGCGCGGGTTGCCCGTGACCTGGGCGTGGTCGAGCACAAGGTCATCGGCCTGAGCCTGGACGGCATTGGCGGCTCGGCCCTGACCGACAGCAGCATCGATGTGCCTGAAGCGCCGAGCGAAGGCATCCCGGTCACCTATGTGCCGGCACGCAACACGGTATTCCTGTCCCTGGCCCTGGGCTGGGCAGAGGTGCTGGAAGCCCGCGACATCTTCATCGGCGTCAATGCCGTGGACTATTCCGGGTACCCGGATTGCCGCCCGGAGTTCGTCGAGGCGTTCGAGCGCATGGCCAACCTGGCTACCAAAGCCGGTGTCGAAGGCAACGGCTTTCGCATCCAGGCACCGCTGCAGAACCTCAGCAAGGCGCAGATCGTCCAGGCCGGCATGGCCCGCGGCGTCGATTACAGCCTGACCGTTTCCTGCTATCAGGCCGACGATGAAGGCCGTGCTTGCGGCAAATGTGACAGCTGCCGCCTGCGCGCTGACGGCTTCAAAGCCGCCGGTGTAGAGGACCCGACGAGATATTTTTAAATTATTTTGCGATGGGGTGTTGATTTCCTGTTAGAAATCAGTATTATACGCGCCATCCAACGGGTCGTTAGCTCAGTTGGTAGAGCAGTTGGCTTTTAACCAATTGGTCGTAGGTTCGAATCCTACACGACCCACCATACGCTGTAAGAAAAAGCCCGCGTCCTGCAAAGGTCGCGGGCTTTTTCGTTTCCTACCTATCAGAACGCGTAGGTCGCCGAGAGAATCGCCGAACGCGCATCGCCGTACTCAATAGCCGAAGAGCGCGCATCAGTACCGTTCTGCTGGCGCACACGCTCAACGTAATCCTTGTCGAACAGGTTGTTGACGTTCAACTGCAGGTCGAGGTCTTCGTTGACCCGGTACGCCACCATGGCGTTGTGCAGCCAGTAGGCGTCAAGCTTGGCGCTGGTGCTGGAGGTGACGTTGCGTTCGCTGACATAACGCGCGCCATAGCCCAGGGTCCAGCCGGCCGGCAGCTCGTAAGTGGTCCACAGGTTGAGCGAGCGCGGCGGGGTGTTGCCCAGGGCCTGGCCTTCACGGGCGATACCGGCCGCAGTGTTGGCGGCCTTGAGGGTTTCACTGTCGAGGAAGGTGTAGTTGGCGAACACATCCCACTGCTCGGTGATATGCCCGGTGACCCCGACTTCCACGCCCTGTACGCGTTGCTTGCCGGCCAGTTGGGTAGAGCCGTCGGCCATGGTTTCGCGGGCGTTGGTCTTTTCTACCCGAAACAGCGCTGCGTCCAGTTCCAGGCGCTTGTCGAACAACTCCCATTTGGTCCCCAGTTCCCAGGTTTCGTTCTTTTCCGGGGCGAGGTTTTCGGTGGCCGCGCTCAGGCCGGCGCCGGTGGAAGCCAGGCTCTCTGCCGAAGGGTTGAAGGAGTTACCCCAGGCCAGGTAGATACGACCGTTATCGGTCGGTTTGTAGACCAGCCCGGCACGGCCACTGAGCTTCTCGTCGGTGGAGTCGAAGTCGGAGGTACGCACATGCCCGGCGTCATAGCCCTTGGCCTGGCCTTTGAACTTGTCGTAGCGCAGGCCCAGGTTCAGGTCCCATTGCTCATGCAGGGCAATGGTGTCGAAGAGGTACAGCGCCTGGTTGCTCAGCTCGGTGTCGGTATAGCTGCTGGTGGCCTTGTTGGCCGGCCCCGACCAGTGCCCCGGCGGGTTGCTCAGATCATAACCATCAGCGGGATACAGGGCGTTGCTCAAGCCGTAGCCGTAGGTCTTCAGGTCCATGGTTTCGCGTGACACTTCCATGCCGGTGACCAGGTCATGGCGCATGCCCAGCAGCTTGAAGTTGCTGATCAGGTTGGTCTGGTTGATCCACATTTCGGTGGTCGCATCGCGCCCGTAGCCCTGGGGGCCGGCTGGGCGATAGCGGCCTGGGGGCAGGCCGGTGGTGTTGACGTGCGAAGCAGACACCGTGGTATCGCGGGCAATGTGGCTGTAGCGCGTGAGGTTCTGCAGGCGCAGGTTGTCGTTGAAGTCGTGCTCGAAGTTGGCGGTGAACGAGCTTTGCTCGATCTCTTCCTTGTCGAGGTTCTTCCAGCCGAAGTAGTCCTCGCGGCTGACGCCGGCCAGGCGTTTGCCGTCCAGGGCCGGTACGCCGTAGTCGGGCAGGTTGTCATCGACCTGGTGGAAGGCGCTCAGGGTCAGGCGCGTGGATTCGCTCAGGCCCAGGCGCAGCGATGGGGCGAGCCCCCAGCGTTCACGTTCGATCTGTTCGCGGCCGGCAACATCGTTCTGGTGGCCCATGAGGTTGATGCGAAACGCGCTGTCCTGGCCCACGCCCTCCAGTGGCTGGTTGCTGTCCAGGGTCATGCGGTAGTAGCTGTCGGTGCCGACACTGCCGCCCAGGCGGGTGAAGGCCTGGTCCTGGGGCTGCTTGCTGATGATGTTGATGCTGCCGCCGGTGGTACCGGCACCGCCGAACACCGAGTTGGGGCCCTTGATGACTTCGACCTGCTCGACATTGAAGGTGTCGGTGCGGTTGGTCTGGGCACTGTCGCGCAAGCCGTCGATCTGGATATTGCTGTTGGCCGAGAAGCCACGAATGTTGATGCTGTCGCCCGAGCCGCCACCGCCTTCGCCGGCGTTGAAGGTAATGCCGGAGACGTTGGACAGGACCTGGCGCAGGCTCAGGGCCTGCTGCTCCTTGATCACCTGGGAGGGCACCACGGTGATGGTCTGTGGGGTGTCGAGCAGCGTTGTGGTGTACTTGCCCGACGCCGAGCGTTCGGTCTTGTAGTCGCCGCTGGCCTGGGCATCGATGTTGATATTGCCCAGCTCCAGGGGCGGGCTGGACGCCTTCTCGGCGAGGGAATAGCCTGATGTCGAAGCGACGGCAAGGCCCAATGCAGAGGCCATGAAGGAATGTGATGAACGACCACGAGCAAGTTCGCAAGACATGTAAAATTTCACCCCAGTGAAAATTAAATGTAAGTGTTTATGATAATTATTAGCAGTTACGCTGCCGATAATAATCGCCTCGCTCACATTTCCTGCAACTGTAGGTGTTTCTATATGTTTCCAGAGCGAACCATGACAACACGGCCGAGTTCCAGCATCATGGTGGCATTTTCGAACTCAATGATGATCCGCCTCCCAGCGAGGCAGACATAAGGCTTTACGCGCAATGACGCCAGAACACGCCCAGCAGCCCACCCAGTCGCCGCCACTGGTATCAATCGTTGCTCCTTGCTACAACGCCGAGAAGTACCTTGAGGCCGCGCTGCAGAGCATCTTTGCCCAGGATTACCCCAACTTCGAGGTGATCATTGTTGACGATGGCTCAACGGACAACAGCCTGGCCATGCTCCGGGCGCTGCAGGATACCTACGATTTCACCTTGCTGACCCAGCACAATCAGGGCGTCAGTGCCACGCTCAACAATGGCCTCAAGCATGCCCGGGGCGTGTATGTCTCCACCCCGGACCTGGACGACATCATGCTGGCGCATTCGCTCAGCGTCAGGGCCAGGTACCTTGATGAGCACCCGCAGGTCGGCTGCGTCGGGGCCCTGATCGCCTACATGGACAGCGATGGCGCCGAGACCAAGACCCAGCAGCGCACTGAAGTGAAAACCTTCAGTTTCGACCAGATCGTCCGCGAGGCAGTGGTCATCGGTGCGCCGGGTGCGTTGTACCGCATGGAGGCGATGCGCGCGGCGCAGTTCTACGATCCGGCGATCAAGGTCCAGGACTTTCAGATCACCCTAAGGATCGCCAGCAAGGGCTACGAGATTCACGAGTTGCCGGTGTGCGTCACCCGCTATCGCCGCCACCCCAATAATCTTTCGCGAAAGTTCAAGGTCCTGCTGGATGCCGATATGCTGGCGATGGCGCCTTTCAAAACGCATCCCGAGTATCAGAAGGGCAGGACGGTGCTGATCAACAAGGCATTGAAATATGCGGTGGTCGCCGACAAGAAATTTGCCTGGCAGCTGTTGCGCTCGATCCCGCTACGCCATTACAACCGCACCACATTCAAACGCTTGAAACGCCTCGTACTGCACCGTTGATCGGCAAGGACCCTTTGTGAAGTTATTCGACCTCTTGAAGCAACGTCGCGAGCGCAAGCGCTTGCGCTCGATGGACAAGCTCGAGCGCGCGGCAGAAAAGATCAGGCTGCGTTACCCACGTTACAGCGTCGGGGTGGGCACCTACGGGATTCCGGAAGTCGTCGAGTTCGGTGACGATACGCTGCTGAAGATCGGTTCCTACACCTCGATCGCAGCAGGCGTGCAGATACTACTTGGCGGTGAGCACCGTACCGACTGGCTGACCACTTATCCGTTCCCGGCCATGGTCGATGCCGTCAAGGACATCAAGGACTATGCGCCGAGCAAGGGCGATGTGGTGATCGGCAGCGACTGCTGGATCTGCACCAACGCGGTGATCCTCTCGGGCGTGACCATCGGCCACGGCGCGATAGTCGCCGCCGGTGCGCTGGTGACCCGCGATGTACCGCCGTTTGCGGTAGTCGGCGGCAACCCGTGCAAACACATCAGGTGGCGGTTTGACGAAGAGGTGCGCAACATTTTGCTCGAAGCGGCCTGGTGGGACTGGCCCATGGATGAAGTCAAAGCTGTCTCGCGCATACTCAGTAGTTCGGACCTTGATAGCTTTCTTGCCTACATCAAGGCCCGTAACGGCTGACAGTCAGCTGAACAGGCGCTGGCGCAGCGCGTCGATGCGTTCGGCCTCGGCCAGGTAGTCGGCGGCGCTGCGGTTGCTGTACAGCTTGCCGGCCTTGATCCGCTTGGCGTCGCGCCGCTGCTGTTCGGCGCGTTCGAGCAACGCCTTTTGCAAGGCGCTGGCACTGTCCGGCGAGGCTTCAAGCAGCGGCCGGGCCATGGCCTCGGCGCTGTCCAGGTGGTCCTGGGCGATCGCGCTGAGCACCGCACTGGGCTCAGTTATCGCCCCCAGGCTTAGCAAACGCTTGGCCAGCGCAGGCGTTACCTGCGCAGCGCCCACCAGCAGCGTGTCGGCTTGCACCGGCATGCCCTGGTCGAGCAACCAGCTGGCAGCATCAAGGTGTCCATGCTGCAGGCAACATTCCAGGCTGGCGCCGTGTCCGCGTAACGCTTCGCTAAGGTCGCAGCCCGCTTTGCGCAGGGCTGCCAGGCGTTCGATATCACCCTGGCTGGCCGCATCGAGCAACGCCAGTTGGCGCAGGCGTGGTTGTTCGGCGAGGCTGCCGTCGGCCAGGGCCGGGCGCCAGTCCAATAGCCGTTGACGCAGCATCGCTTCCAGCCGCGCCTTGAGCGCCAGCCCAGGCTCACCGGCTGCTTGCAGTTCATCCAGCGCTTCGAGCAGTTCGCTGGCGCTGCTGTACTCGACCTGTGGGTCGAACGGGTCTTGTTCATAGGCCAGCAGGCGAAACAGCCCGGCGACGTCGTCGGCGATGCGTGCCAGGCTGTCCTGGTGCAGGCTGCCGGCCCAGGCTGGCGGCAGCCCGCGGCTCCAGGCGATCACCGCGCCATGGTTGGGGCCCGGGGTGACGCACACGTACAGGCGCTCCAGGTACTCGAAGCCGCCGAACGGCAGGTAGTCCAGCTTGCCGTTCCAGGGGCGGCCGTGTTCCCGGGCGGCTTCTTCGGCCTGCTCCTGTTCGTGCTCGATCCAGCCCCAGAGGTCGCGGTAGCCGTCGCTGTCCGGGTAGAACAGCTCGCTGAAGGAGAACGGGTGGCGGTGGCCGTCGTAAACCACCTCCAGGTCATAGCCGACGCGACCGCCCAGGCAGGTCTGCCACAGCTGCAACAGCCCTGCGGGTAGCGGGCCGCTCAGTTGGGCTTCGATCCGCGCCAGGGTGGCGGCGTCGATTGCAGGTTGGGTATCGAAGATCACGCAGCCTTCGAACAGGGCCAGGTGGTGGTCCTGCAACAGCTGTTGTTCGGCGGGGGAGAGTTCCATTCGTGGTCCACCTTCAGATTGGGCCGCAGACTCTAGCACGCGGCGAAACCCTCATTGTATCGACCGCGCCTCCCTGCGCCGAATCGATCTAAGCCGTGGGAACGAGGGGGGTAAAATGGTCTGGACGCTGTCGCGCAGGAGTCATGGCAATGAAATCCTTCAGCTCACTTGCGTTAACCACTGCTTTGGCCGCTCTACTGCTGGCCTGGCCGGCGCAGCACTTGCAGGCTTCGGAGTACCAGGAGCCTGTCGATGCGTCCGGGGTCAAGCTGCAGCCCCAGGAGCAGAATGGCATCAGTTATGTCACCGGCGGTATCGGTATCGATGAGTCGCGGGCCATCCAGCAGGTCCAGGGCTACAACCTGCATCTGACTTTCTCGACCGGCCCGGAAAACAAGTACGTGCCGGATGTCGACCTGGCGATCCAGGGCGGGCAGGGGCAAACCTTGCTGCAACTGAGCCAGGTCGGGCCGATGGTCTACGTCAAGCTGCCGCCGGGTCATTACAACCTGGTCGCCTCGCGCAATGGCGTGCAGCAACTGGGTGCTGTCAACCTGGTTCCCGGCCAGACTGGCAAGGTGAATTTGCACTGGAAGCAGGACAACTGAGCGCTGCCGGCCGCGATTGACGATCAGCGAATCATCTTGCCCGCGACCCGTGCCTTCATTGAACTTGCACGGAGTTTGCCGCGTAACGCTGCGGACTGATTTATAGTAGCGCCCTCGTCAACGGCGTCTCCGGGAAAAGGAAGTGGTGTGTTTTTCAGGTTTGTTCTGATCGCCGTAATGCTGGCGATGTCTGCATGCAGTTCGCATTCCCCAAGCCCCGGTAGCTCCGCCAACAAAGTCGTGGCCGGCACCTACAAGGTCAAGCGCGGCGATACCCTGTATTCGATTGCCTCGCGCCATGGCTGGAACTTCAAGGAGCTGGCGCGCTACAACGGCATCAGTGCGCCCTACGCGGTGAATGTCGGCCAGACCATTCGCTTCGGCGGCTCGAAAACCACCACGCGCACAGTCAGCACTGCCAGCAAGGCCAGGCCCGTGACGCCGACCACCAAGGTCACCCTGCGCGGCTGGGCGTGGCCGCTGCAGGGTACGGTAATCCGCCGCTATTCGTCCGCCGACAAGCTCAACAAAGGCATCCGCATCGCCGCCACCCCGGGCCAGCCGGTGTACGCCAGCCTCGGCGGCAAAGTGGCGTTCGCGACCAACATCCGCGGCTACGGCAACCTGATCATCCTCCAGCATGGCACTGCCCATGCCAGCGTCTACGGCCACAACAGCAAGTTGCTGGTCAAGGAAGGCCAGACCGTCAGCAAGGGCCAGAAGATCGCCGAAGCCGGCGACCTGGATACCGACCGCGTGCAGCTGTACTTCGAAATCCGCCAGAACGGCAAGCCGATCGATCCGCTGAGCGTGTTGCCGGCGGCCGGCTGAACCCTCAGCCGCCGCTCACCGGCCCCGCCTGCAGCAGCGGGTCATGGGGGTTGATCTGGCGCAGGGCGTTGAGCAGTTGCGCGGCCTCTGCCGGCTTCTGCGCTTGCTGCAGGTAATGAATCAGCGCCAGGCGCAGGTCACGGTTAAAGGGGTGCTGTTGCAGGCTGCGCCACAGTTGCTCGCGAGCCTCGGTCGTCTGCCCCTGGTCATGCAACGCCACCGCCAGCACATAGCCAAAGCCGGCATTGTCCGGCTCCAGCTTCACGGCGTGCTGAAAGGCCTTGAGCGCCGCCTCGCGTTTGCCGCAAGGCAGCGCGAAGCAAACGGTATGAATCCTTTGCATAGCGTAAACGCCTGATCAGTGACGCAGTTAAATGCTGTTACGGGAAGCCCGCATGGATTACTGATACTTGATGACGATGCCTTTGAGCCTGCGCCCTTCGATCGTACGGATGTCGCGGTCCCACAGCGGGCCGCTGACGTAAGCCGACACCGGCTGGATGCGGTCGTAGACCACCACCACGGCATCGCCACCAATGCTGGCGGCCTGCTCGCGCAGTTTTTGCTCGACATCGGTGATTGGTGGTGGCGGCTCGACACTGGCGTCGACGACGATTTCCCCCAGGCGGGTATGCGGCCGGGTCGGCTCGCTGCGCAGCACCTGGACATTGGCAGCGCTGGTGGGAGCTGCGTGGGGGGCACCGACATATTCGGTGGTGCGCGCGTCGATATTGCTGCAACCGGCGAGGGCCAGCAGCAGTGCGCCGAGTAACCAGTGCTGGCGCGGGTAGAGCTTGAGACCTGCGATCATCCTTCGATTCCCTCCGAAGCCTGTCATGCGCTGAAACAAAGACTTAACTGAAAGTAGCTGCAATTGGGTCAGTCGCAAGGAAAAGAAGGATGTTTGTCGGACAGCTAAACGTCCTTAGCCCAGCACCTCGCGCAGCCGGTACCAGAACATCCCCAGGGCCAGCAGCGGCGAGCGCAGGGCTTTGCCACCCGGGAAGGTCAGGTGCGGCACCGCGCTGAACACATCCAGGCCCTGGCTGTGCCCGGCGTGTATGGCCTCGGCCAGCAGCCGCGCGGTCCAGTGGGTGACGTTCAGGCCATGGCCGCTGTAGCCCTGGGCATAGAACACGTTCGGGTGCTGTTGCAGGCGGCCGACCTGGGGGAAGCGATTGGCGGTGATGCCGATCTTGCCGCCCCACTGAAAGTCGATGCGGGTGTTGGCCAGTTGCGGGAACACCTTGAGCATCTTCGGCTTCATGTAGGCGGCGATATCTGCAGGGTCGCGCCCGGAGTAGTGGCAGGCACCACCGAACAGCAGGCGGCGGTCGGCCGACAGCCGATAGTAGTCCAGGCCAACCTTCTGGTCGCACAGCGACAGGTTCTGCGGAATCAGTTGCTCGGCCTGCGCCTGGGACAGCGGTTCGGTGGCGATGATGTAGCTGCCGGCGGGCAATACTTTGCCGCTCAGGCGCGGTTCCAGTTCATCCAGGTGGGCGTTGCAGGCCAGCACCAGGCTGCCGGCGCGCACTGTGCCGTGACGGGTGCGTACCTGCGCGGTTTGGCCATGGCTGATTTCCAGCACCGGGCTCTGTTCGAAGATGCGCACGCCCAGGGACGCGGCCACGCGTGCCTCGCCCAGCACCAGGTTGAGCGGATGCAGGTGGCCCGAGCCGCGGTCGATCAGGCCGCCGGCATACACGTTGGAGGCGACCACCTGATGCATCTGCTCGGGCCCGATCAATTGGGTTTCATGCCGGTAGCCTTGTTCGGCCAGGCTTTGCTGCTCGGCCCGGAAGGCGGCGAACTGCGCGGGGGTGTTGGCCAGTTCGCAAAAGCCCCAGCGCAGGTCGCAATCGATGCCATGTGTGCGGATACGCTCGGCCACCACCTCGACCGATTCGATGCCGGCGCGTTGCAGGTACTTCACCCCGTCCTGGCCAACGTAGCGGGCAAAGCCATCGACTTCATGGCCGATGCCGCGAATCAGCTGGCCACCGTTGCGACCGCTGGCGCCCCAGCCGATGCGCCGGGCTTCGAGGAGGATCACCGAAAGCCCGCGCTCGGCCAGTTCGATGGCGCAGTTGACCCCGGTAAAGCCGCCGCCGATCACGCAGACATCGGCCTGCAGGTCGGCGCCCAGAGCAGGGTAGGGCGCCAGGTCATGGGCCGTGGCGCTGTAGTAGGAGCGGGCGTGTTCAGGGCTGTACTGGTTCATTTGTTCGACTTCACTTTGCTCCAGGAGCGGGTCATCAGGCGCATGATCGCCGGCGTCGGGGTGTTGGACACATACAGCTTGTCCAGCACCGCTTGCGGCGGGTACACCTCGGGGTTGTTGACCAGCTCGGCGTCCATGTACTGCTTGGCTGGCGGGTTGGCGTTGGCGTAGCCGACCACGCCGCTGACCTTGGCGATCACTTTCGGGTCGAGCAGGTAGTTGATGAAGGCGTAGGCCTCTTTCGGGTTGCTGGCGTCGGAGGGAATTGCCAGCAGGTCGAACCACAGGTTACTGCCTTCCTTGGGAATGGCGTAGGCGATGTTCACGCCGTTGTTGGCTTCCTTGGCGCGGTTGGCGGCCTGGAACACGTCGCCCGAATAGCCGAAGGCCACGCAGATATCGCCGTTGGCCAGGTCCGAGACATATTTGGACGAGTGGAAATAGGTGATGTAGGGGCGCAAGGTCAGCAGTTTGGCCTCGGCCTCCTTATAGTCTTCAGGCTTGTTGCTGCGTGGGTCCTTGCCCATGTAGTTGAGGATGGCCGGAAACAGTTCATCGGCCGAATCCATGAATGACACGCCGCACTGGCTGAGCTTTTTCAGGTTCTCGGGCTCGAACATCACCGCCCAGGAATCGATGTGGTCGACGCCCAGCACCTGCTTGACCTTGTCGACGTTGTAGCCGATGCCGTTGGTGCCCCACAGGTAGGGCACCGAGTGCAGGTTGTCGGCGTCGTTCTCCTGGAGGAACTTGAGCAGCACCGGGTCAAGGTTCTTCCAGTTCGGCAACTGCTCGCGGTCCAGTTTCAGAAAGGCCCCGGCTTTGACCTGGCGGGCCAGAAAGTGGTTGGAAGGCACGACCACGTCGTAGCCGGTGCGCCCGGCGAGCAACTTGCCTTCCAGGGTTTCGTTGGAGTCGAACACGTCGTAGATGACCTTGATACCGGTACTGCCCTGAAAGTCCGCCAGGGTGGTTTCACCGATGTAGTCGGTCCAGTTGTACACGCTGACACTGGGCTGGGCCTGGGCCGCGGCGCTGACCAGCAGCGCCAGGGTTGCAGTTACGACTGTTTTCATGGGACGCATATCGACACCTTTTCGAATTGTTGTTTTCGATACTTGTTACAAGGTCGGGCTCAGACGCTGAGCAGCAGGAACTCGCGCTCCCAGGAACTGATCACCCGTTTGAAGTTCTCGTGCTCGGCACGTTTGACCGCCACGTAGCCGCGGACGAACTTGCTGCCCAGGTACTGCTCGATGGTCGGGCAGTCTTCCATGTGCGCCAGGGCGTCTTCGATGGTGATCGGCAGGCGCAGGTTGCGCCGCTCGTAGGCGCGGCCCTGTACCGGGGCGCTGGGGTTGATCTTCTCGACCATGCCCAGGTAGCCGCACAGCAGGCTGGCGGCAATTGCCAGGTAGGGGTTGGCATCGGCACCGGGCAGGCGGTTTTCCACGCGCATCGCCTCGGGGCTCGAGGTCGGTACGCGCAGGCCCACGGTGCGGTTCTCTTCACCCCATTCGACGTTCACCGGCGCCGAGGTGTCGGGCAGGAAGCGGCGGAACGAGTTGACGTTGGGGGCGAACATCGGCAGCACTTTGGGGATGTACTTCTGCAAGCCGCCGATGTGATGCAGGAACAGCTCGCTCATCTGCCCGTTGTCGTCGACGAAGATCGGCTTGCCGGTGGCGATGTCGACCACGCTCTGGTGCAGGTGCATGGCGCTGCCCGGCTCATCGCCCACCGGCTTGGCCATGAAGGTGGCGGTGACGTTGTGCTTGAGCGCCGCCTCGCGCATGGTGCGCTTGAACACGGTGATCTGGTCGGCAAGGTCAAGGGCGTCGCCGTGACGGAAGTTGATCTCCATCTGCGCCGGGCCGTCTTCGTGGATCAGCGTGTCAAGGTCCAGGCCCTGGGCTTCGCACCAGTCGTAGACGTCTTCGAACAGCGGGTCGAATTCGTTGGCGGCATCGATCGAGAACGACTGGCGGCCGCTTTCGGCCCGGCCCGAACGGCCTAGTGGCGCCTGCAGCGGCAAGTCCGGGTCTTCGCAGCGCTGGGTCAGGTAGAACTCCATCTCCGGGGCGACAATCGGCTGCCAGCCCTTGTCGGTGTAGAGCTTGAGGACTTTCTTGAGCACGTTGCGCGGCGACAGCTCGATCGGGTTGCCCTGTTTGTCGAAGGTGTCGTGGATCACCACGGCGGTCGGCTCGATGGCCCATGGCACCACGTACACCGCCGCCGAATCCGGGCGGCAGACCATGTCGATGTCGGCCGGATCGAGCAGGTCGTAGTAGATGTCGTCGTCGACAAAGTCCCCGGTTACCGTTTGCAGAAGCACACTTTCCGGCAGGCGCATGCCTCGTTCATGCAGGAACTTGTTGGTCGGTGCGATCTTGCCGCGGGCGATACCGGTCAGATCACTGACCACGCACTCGACTTCGGTAATCTTGTGTTCTTTCAGCCACGCAGACAGCTGATCGAAAGGGGCATTCATAAAGACCTCATTGTTGGTTTTATCCACGCCAGGACCGGCAGTTGCGACCGGCTTGCCACCCAAGCGGCTTCCCCTGTAGCGCGTTGAGGTCTATCTTGGGTGACGCTTGCGCATTCGATCTATCCACTTTCAGCAAGACTAAAATGCACCAAAAGAGTGCATAAAGAGCAGCTCATGACAGCGTCAACGCCTTTGCGGGTTCAAGCTTTCAACACCGCCGATGTCACCGAACAGGTCCGCGCCACCCCGGGCTGGACCCAGCATTACCAACAGATGTCCCCCGGGCATTTCGCCGGCCAGCTGCGCTGCCTCGACTTGCAGGGCGTGGAGATCTACGAAGAGTGCATGAACACCCGGGTCGAGCAGAATTTCAGTGCGCCGGCAGGCTCCCTGGCGTTCTGTTTCGACCGCAGCGACCACAGCCTCTATGTGCTCAATGGCGAAAGCCGCAACATCTGGATCACCCCTGAGAACTACCAGGAAGTGGCCGTGGTGTTCGGCCCGGAATTCGTCCAGCGCCACAGCCTGGACATCGCTCGCCTCGACGGGTTGTTCATGGCGCCGCTGAACTCGATGCAGAACGAGCTGTTCAGCCGCTGGCTGAGCGGCACCCTCACGCGCATCTCTCAGACCATCGACCCGCCAAGCCAGGATGCGCTGGCCGCGCAGTTGCTGGAAGACTGCCTGTTTATCCTCGATAACGCGTGCATCTGCCTCGATCGCGGGGCGTTGTGGCGGCGTACCGAAGAGCGCGCAATCATGCGCAAGGTCGGTGAATGGGCCGCCGACTGCCCGGAAGAAACCCTCAATCTGCTTGAGCTTTCGCAGGTTGCCGGGGTGTCCCTGCGCCAGTTGCAGCACGCCTTCAAGACCTTCACCGGCATGGCCCCGGCGCAGTGGCTGCGCCTGCGCAGGCTCAACAGTGCACGGCGTGAACTGCTCAGTTGCAAACCCAGCGACACCACCGTGGCCGAGGTGGCCATGCACTGGTCGTTCTGGCACCTGGGGCGGTTTTCCGACAGCTACCGCAAGCTGTTCAAGGAGCTACCCAGCGAGACGCTTAAACGCGCGGCGCTGTCAGTCAGATAGCCAGCAGTGGTAATGTTCGACCTACTAAATGAAGTCGATAGCCTGGAAAGACCATGCCAAGAGCCTCCCACCAAGACCTGCGTCGCGCGTTCCGCCAACTGCTTGCCTCACCTGCCTGCTACCACACCGCCTCTGTTTTCGACCCGATGTCGGCGCGTATTGCCGCTGACCTGGGCTTCGAGGTGGGGATCCTCGGCGGTTCGGTGGCCTCCCTGCAGGTGCTGGCCGCCCCTGACTTTGCCCTGATCAGCCTCAGCGAATTCGCCGAGCAGGCGACGCGGATCGGCCGGGTGGCGCAGTTGCCGGTAATTGCCGACGCTGACCACGGCTATGGCAACGCGCTCAACGTGATGCGGACGGTGACCGAGCTTGAGCGTGCCGGGATTGCCGCGCTGACCATCGAGGACACCCTGCTGCCGGCCCAGTTCGGGCGCAAGTCCACCGACCTGATCAGCATCGCCGAAGGCGTCGGCAAGATCCGCGCGGCGCTGGAGGCGCGGGTTGACCCGGAGCTTTCGATCATTGCCCGCACCAACGCAGCGCTGATTGCTACCGAAGAAGTCATCGCCCGCACCGTGGCCTACCAGAACGCCGGTGCTGACGCCTTGTGCATTGTCGGTATCCGCGACTTCGAACACCTGGAACAGATTGCCGCGCACCTGAGCGTGCCGCTGATGCTGGTCACCTACGGCAACCCGCAGCTGCATGATGATGCGCGCCTGGCCGAACTGGGCGTGCGCATTGCCGTCGATGGCCATGGCGCCTACTTTGCCGCGATCAAGGCCACCTACGACTGCCTGCGTGAGCAGCGCGGCATCACCTGCAGCACCTCGGACCTGAGCGCCACCGAACTCACCCATACCTACACGCAACCGGACGACTACATCGTCTGGGCCCGCGAGTACATGGACGTCAACGAATAGGCCGCAAGGCTTAGTCAACGCAACAACTCTCTACAAATGGAAGCGAAACAATTCATGAAGAAATCTACAGGCGTACTCGGCCTCGCAGTGGCAGTGGCAGCGGTGTGCACCGCGGGTGCCTGGTACACCGGCAAGCAACTGCCCGGCGTGCTGGAAACCACCATCGCCGAATCCAACGCCCAGACCAAGCAGGCGCTGGTGGGGATGGACACCCTCGTGGAGCTTGAGCTGGTATCGCTGGACAGCCATCTGTTCAGCAGTACCGCCAAATACCGCCTCAAGGTAAAGAACCTGCAGGTTGGCGAAGACAGCAAAAGCTTCGAGCTGAATTTTGTCGACCAGATCGAACACGGGCCGTTGCCGCTGTCGCGGGTCAAGGCGCTGAAGCTGATGCCGGTCATGGCTGCCAGTCATTACAGCCTGGAAAAAGACGCTGCCACCGCCGATTGGTTCGCCCTGACCAAAGACGTTTCGCCGCTGCAAGGCCAGGTTGCCTACGGCTACGATCGCTCGATGGACAGTGCTTTCCAGGTGGCGCCGATCGAGTGGAGCAAGGACGGCTCGTCGCTGAAGTTCTCCGGGTTTGAAGTCAGTGGCCACGGCAACGAAGGCGCCGAACACGTGCAGCTCACCGGCCAGTCGGCCGGCCTGAGCCTGAACCTGGTCGACCCCGACAGCAAAGTGCTGAAAGTCGATATCAAGGGCCTGAGCCTGACCGGCGACATGACCAAGACGCCGTTCGGCTTCTATGTCGGCAAGATGGACATGGCCGTGGCTGATACTGTCGCAACCTTCGGTGACGAGCAAAAGGTCCTGAAGCTCAAGGGCCTGGCGCAGAACAACGAGTACAAGAACGACGGCGACAAGCTCTCGGCGCGCATGGAGTATAAGGTTGGCGACATCAACTTTGACGGCAAGGCCATCGGTGCCGGCGAGATGGTCTGGAGCCTCAAGCGTCTCGACATCCCGGCCATGCAGGCACTGATCGGCTGGTACCAGAGCCGCCTGCCGGAGTTCCAGCAGGCCGCTGCCGAAGGTGCAGGCATGCCGGACCTGGCAATGACCGAGGCCGAAACGGCCCAGGTGCGCAGCGATGTGCAGCGTCTGCTGGCGGCCAAGCCACAGATTGCCCTGGAGAACCTGTCGTTCAAGACTGCCAATGGCGAAAGCCGCTTCAGCTTCAGCGTCGACCTGGCTAACCCGACCTCCCTGGAGCTGCCGCCCGAGGAGCTGTCCAAGCAGTTGATCACTCAACTGCAGAGCAAGATGTCGCTGTCCAAGCCGATGATCGGCGACCTGGCAATCCTGCAGGCTCAGTTCGAAGGCCAGACCGATGCTGCCATTGTTGCACAGCAAGCGGCCCAGGCCGGGGAAATGGTCAGCATGATGGCGGTGCAGAGCCAGATGGCCAAGGTCGAGGGCAATGACATTGTCACCTCGCTGCACTATGCCGATGGCATGGTCGACTTCAACGGCCAGAAGATGACCGTTGAGCAGTTCGCCAGCGTGATCATGGCCAACGCCAGCGCAATGCAGGCGACCGGCGGTTGATGTTCAGGCCCGGGGCGCCCGCCCCGGGCTTGTTTCACTAAAAAAACCTTTTGAATTCATCCGATTATCTGTAGCCTTCGGCATCCTATAAAAACCCGAGGCCGCAGCTGGTCCGTGGTTCTGTGCGCAAGGCTGTTTTGCCCTGCCTGCGGAGCCTGTAGCCGATTTGCCAGGGCTCGGTGATACACTCGACTTACGCGCTCAAGCGCCTGCAGGTCCAGCGATCATGACCCAGATTTCCGAACGCCTTCTCGTCCAGGCTCACCTCGATGCCAAGCAGCCCAAGCCGCTTTCGCCCGAGCAAGAGGCCGACTACCGCGCCGCCATTGCCGCCGAGCTCAAGGCGCAAAATGCGGTGCTGGTTGCCCACTACTATTGCGACCCGGTGATTCAGGCCCTGGCCGAGGAAACCGGCGGCTGCGTGTCCGACTCGCTGGAAATGGCCCGCTTTGGCAAGAACCACGCGGCTACCACCGTGGTGGTGGCCGGTGTGCGCTTCATGGGCGAGACGGCCAAGATCCTCACCCCGGAAAAGCGCGTGCTGATGCCGACCCTCGAGGCGACTTGCTCGCTCGATCTCGGCTGCCCGGTTGAAGAGTTCTCGGCGTTCTGCGACAAGCACCCCGAGCGCACCGTGGTGGTGTATGCCAACACCTCGGCGGCGGTCAAGGCCCGGGCTGACTGGGTAGTGACCTCAAGCTGCGCGCTGGAAATCGTCGAAAGCCTGATGGATAACGGCGAGACCATCATCTGGGGGCCGGACCAGCACCTGGGTCGCTACATCCAGAAACAGACCGGCGCCGACATGCTGCTGTGGGACGGTGCCTGCATCGTTCACGAAGAGTTCAAGTCGCGCCAGCTGGCCGACATGAAGGCGCTGTACCCGGATGCCGCGATTCTGGTACACCCGGAGTCGCCCGAGGCGGTAATCGACCTGGCCGACGCGGTGGGTTCCACCAGCCAGCTGATTGCTGCGGCGCAGACTTTGCCGAACAAGACCTTCATCGTCGCCACCGACCGCGGCATCTTCTACAAGATGCAGCAACTGTGCCCCGACAAGATCTTCATCGAAGCGCCCACCGCCGGTAACGGCGCGGCCTGCCGCAGCTGCGCGCATTGCCCGTGGATGGCGATGAATACCCTGGAGCGCACCTTGCAGTGCCTGCGTGAAGGCACCAACGAGATCTTCGTCGAGCCGGCACTGATCCCTCAGGCGATCAAGCCGCTCAAGCGCATGCTCGACTTTACCCAGGCGGCGCGGATGAAGTTGTCCGGTAACGCCTGAGGCCGCCATTGATGGCAAGCCAGCTCCCCTGTGGGAGCCGGCCTTGCCGGCGATAGGCTGCGAAGCAGCCTCCTTATCGCATCATGTCCTTGACCATCCGCTGCTGTTCCATCAACTCGCGCTGACGCGCATCGATCTTCGACGCCAGGACAAAGTTGTTGCCGGCGCGCTGCTTGGCGTAGTCAAGCTGCTGCAAGGCCTGGTCGAAGTCGCCCACCAGGGCAAAGTATTCGGCGCGGGCCTGGTGCAGGCCGATGGTGTTGCCCGACAAGCCCCGCACTTCCGCCACGTCATACCAGACGTCCGGGTCTTCAGGACGGTTCTTGAGCAGCGCATCCAGCGCCTTCTCTGCCTCGGCAGGGCGGTTCTGCTTGAGCAGCAGGTCGATGCGCGCCTGTTGCAGCGGGTAGTTGGCCGGGTACAGGCTGCGCATCCGCTCGACCCGTTGCTGGGCATCGGGCAGGCGGTTGTTGGTGATGTCCAGGTCGATCTGCGCCAGGTTGTAGGTGATGTCGTTGGGCGCCTTGGCCAGCAGCGGCTTGAGGTTTTCGCGCGCCTCGTTCAGGCGCCCGCCCTTGATCTGCGCCAGCGCCAGGCCGTAGCGGGCGGCGTCCATCTGCGGGTTTTCGTCGAGCTGGGCCTGGAAGCGCTTGGCGGCAAGTCCTGGGGTGCCTTCGTAGATCAGCGCCACCCGGGCGCGAATAAGCTGGTAGCGCTGGCTGTCTTCGGTGCCGCCCTTTGGCGCCTGTTCGGCGCGGTTGCGGGTGTCGGCGATGCGCGATTCGGTCACCGGGTGAGTCAGGAGGAATTCCGGTGGCTTGGCGTCATAGCGATACTGGCGCATCAGGCGCTCGAACATGGTCGGCATGTTGCGCGGATCGTAGCCGGCCTTTTCCAGGTTGAGGATACCGATACGGTCGGCTTCCTGTTCGTTCTGCCGGGAGAAGCGCCGCTGCTCCTGGATCGCCGCCGCCTGGGTGCCGGCAATCGCGGCAATACCGGCATCGCCGGCACCTGCCGCGGCAGCGACGATACCGATCAGCAGCGCGCCCATCATCGGCAACTGCATGCGCTGCTGGGCCTCGACGCCGCGGGCGAAGTGGCGCTGCGACAAGTGCGCCAGCTCGTGGGCCAGTACCGAGGCGTACTCGCCTTCGGTCTGGGCATTGAGGAACAGCCCGCCGTTGACCCCGACGATCCCGCCGGGGGCGGCAAAGGCGTTGAGTTCGCGGCTGTCGATGAGGATGAACTCCAGGCGCCGATCCTGCAGCTGGCTGGTTTCGGCCAGGCGGTAGACGCTGGTTTCGACGTAATCCTTGAGCTGGGGATCGTTCAGTTGGTTGACATTGCCCCGCAGCAGACTGAGCCAGGCGCGGCCCAGCTGGTGTTCCTGTTGCGGGGAGACAATGGCAGAACTGGCGTCGCCCAGTGACGGCAGGTCATCGGCATGGCTGGGGAGCGCCATCAAACAGGCCAGCGTCAGCAGGGTAGGGCGCAGAAAATTCATGCACGAAGCTCTGGTCGACAAAGAACCTTACTGTAGCCCGCTCACACGTTGGCGACCAGTGGCGGTATCCTACCGGGCCTGTTCAAAATGCTACCTGTGCCCGCATTCCTGCCTGGAGACCCCCATGAGCGAGACCCCGACCCATGACGCCGAACTTGACGCCAGCGGGCTGAACTGCCCGCTGCCGCTGCTCAAGGCGAAGATGGAGCTCAACCGCCTGGCCAGTGGCGCGGTGCTCAAGGTGATCGCCACCGACGCCGGCTCCCAGCGCGACTTTCGCACTTTTGCCCGATTGGCCGGTCATACGCTGCTGCTCGAAGAGGCCGATGCCGGTGTGTACCGCTACTGGTTGAAGAAAGCCTGAGTTTTTTCTGTTAAAGGATCGTCAATGTTCAAGGTGCTTCGCGACTGGATGCAGCGCTACTTCTCCGATGAAGAAGCGGTGGTGCTGGCGGTCTTGCTGTTTCTGGCGTTCACCGCCGTCCTGACCCTCGGTGGCATGCTCGCACCGGTGCTGGCGGGAATGGTTCTGGCGTTCCTGATGCAGGGCCTGGTCAATGCCCTGGAGCGCCTGCGGGTGCCCACGCGCTACGCGGTCGGGCTGGTGTTCATGCTGTTCATGGGCGCCCTGGCGGTGTTCCTGCTGGTGCTGGTGCCGCTGCTCTGGCATCAGCTGATTACCCTGTTCAACGAACTGCCGGGCATGCTCGGCAAGTGGCAGTCGCTGTTGCTGCTGTTGCCCGAGCGTTACCCGCACCTGGTCTCCGACGAGCAGGTACTGCAAGCCATCGAGGTGATGCGCGGCGAGATCGGCAAGTTCGGCCAGTGGGCGCTGACTTTCTCGCTGTCGAGCCTGCCGCTGCTGGTCAACATCATGATCTACCTGGTGCTGGTGCCGATCCTGGTGTTCTTCTTCCTCAAGGACCGCGAGCAGATCGCCGATTGGGTCAGCGGCTACCTGCCCAAGGAACGGGCGCTGATGACCCGGGTGGCTGAAGAGATGAACCGGCAGATCGCCAACTACATTCGCGGCAAGGGCATCGAGATTCTGATCTGTGGCGTGGCCACCTACATCGCCTTCATCAGCCTGGGGCTCAACTATGCGGCGTTGCTGGCACTGCTGGTCGGCCTGTCGGTGGTGGTGCCCTATGTCGGCGCGGTGGTGGTGACGGTGCCGGTAACCCTGATTGCGCTGTTCCAGTGGGGTTGGGGCGATCAGTTCATCTACCTGATGGCGGTGTACGCAATCATCCAGGCCCTGGATGGCAACGTGCTGGTGCCGCTACTGTTCTCCGAGGCGGTGAGCCTGCACCCGGTGGCGATCATCTGTGCGGTGCTGCTGTTTGGCGGGCTGTGGGGGTTCTGGGGGATCTTCTTTGCCATCCCGCTGGCGACCTTGTTCAAGGCCGTGCTGGATGCCTGGCCGCGGCGTGAGCCGGTGGTGGCGCCGCTGCTTTGAAAGCATCGCGGGGCAAGCCCGCTCCCACAGTGAGTGAAAGAACCTGTGGGAGCGGGCTTGCCCCGCGATTGGCTTATCTTGCGTTCAGCGCCTGCGCTTCAGCCAGCACGGCGTCCACGTGCCCTGGCACTTTCACCCCACGCCAGGCCTTGCGCAGCACGCCGTCCTTGTCGATCAGGAAGGTGCTGCGGTCCACGCCCAGGTATTCCTTGCCGTAGAGCTTCTTCAGCTTGATCACGTCGAAGAGCTGGCAGAGGGCCTCGTCCTTGTCGCTGATCAGCTCGAAGGGGAAGGCCTGTTTGGCCTTGAAGTTCTCGTGGGACTTGATGCCATCGCGCGATACGCCGAACACCTGGGTGTTGGCCGCCGCGAAGGCTGCATGCTGGTCACGGAAACCCTGGCCTTCGGTGGTGCAGCCCGGGGTGCTGTCCTTGGGGTAGAAGTACAGCACCACCTGCTGGCCTTTAAGCCCGGCCAGGCTGACGGTCTGGCCACTGGTGGCCTGGGCCTCAAAATCGGCGACGGGTTGGTCGAGTTCAACGGCCATGAAAAGCTTCCTTACATCGGGTTCTGTGGGCGCCACGGTTCGATCAGTGCATCCAGGTTCAGCGCATCGGAGAAGTCCAGGAACTGGTCACGCAGCCAGCTGATCTGGGTACCGGCCGGCAGGGTCACGGTAAAGGTGGCGTTGAGCATGGTGCCGCCAGTCTGCGGGGCCTGGTAGGTGTCGCAGGTGAGGTTCTCCAGCTCCACATGGTGGTCGATGAAGAACTGGCACAGCTCGTTGATGATGTCCGGGCGATAGGCGGCGCTGACATAGGCCACGTACGGCAGCGACAGCGGGCGCACTTCAAGCTCAGCGCTGCGCACCACGTTGACGGTGAAGGTGTGCTTCTTGGCCAGGCCCGGCAGGGCGCCTTCGAAGCGCGCCAGGGCGTCCCAGCTGCCGGCGACCTGCAAAACCAGTGCGCTGCACTCGCCGTGGCGGGTCAGGCGCGAGGTGACGACCGAGCAACGATTGTCGTTGCTGGCCCGGCACAGGATGTTGGTCAGTTCCATGGGATTGGAACCCAGGGCGCTGATGACAAGGAATTGTTCGCGAACGGTGGGGGTGGACATGCAGCATTCCTAAAGCGATGAGCGGTCGGTACCTGACGTGGCAAAAAGGCCGGTAGGCAGGCGCCCGGGGCTCAGGATCGAGCCTTGCGGCGCTGGCTACGCGCATTGTCGGCAGCCCGGCGGGCCACTATGTACCGATCAAAGACAGAAGGGTAGCGAAAATGGCCGCCGAGGGGAATGCTCCGCCCGCCTGCTTCGCTTGTGCAAGGCCGATGGCGCCAGTACCATTACCGCTCTCTTTTTCCGGCAGGAGCAGTTTCATGATTGCGGGCAGTATGGTGGCATTGGTCACACCCATGGATGCACAAGGGCGTCTTGATTGGGACAGCCTCGGCAAGCTCGTGGACTTCCACCTGGAGAAGGGCACCCATGCCATCGTCGCCGTCGGTACTACCGGCGAGTCCGCGACCCTGGACGTCGATGAACACATCAAGGTCATCGAGTTCGTGGTCAAGCGCGTTGCCGGCCGCATCCCGGTGATCGCCGGTACCGGCGCCAACTCCACCAGCGAAGCGGTGCACCTGACCCGCAACGCCAAAAACGCCGGCGCCGATGCCTGCCTGCTGGTGGTGCCGTACTACAACAAGCCGACCCAGGAAGGCCTGTACCAGCACTTCAAGCACATTGCCGAAGCCGTCGACATCCCGCAGATCCTCTATAACGTCCCTGGCCGCACCTCCTGCGACATGCAGGCCGAGACCGTGATCCGTTTGTCGACTGTGCCGAACATCATCGGCATCAAAGAGGCCACCGGCGACCTCAAGCGCGCCAAGGCCATCCTTGACGGCGTCAGCAAGGACTTCATCGTCCTGTCCGGCGACGATCCGACCGCTGTCGAGCTGATTCTGCTGGGCGGCAAGGGCAACATTTCCGTGACCGCCAACGTCGCCCCGCGAGAAATGGCCGATCTGTGCGAAGCCGCCCTTGAGGGCAATGCCCAGAAGGCTCGCGCAATCAACGAACAACTGATGCCGCTGCACAAGGACCTGTTCATCGAAGCCAACCCGATTCCGGTGAAGTGGGCTCTGGTTGAAATGGGCCTGATGCACAAGGGCATCCGCCTGCCACTGACCTGGCTGAGCGAATCCTGTCACGATACGGTACGCCAGGCGATGCGCCAGTGCGGCCTGAAGTTTTAATTGAGGACGTACACCGCATGAAGCGATTGGCTGGTCTTTCCGCCCTTGCCTTGATCATCTCCAGTACCAGCGGTTGCGGCTGGCTCTGGGGCGAAGAGGGTTACTTCCGTGACCGTGGCAGCGATTATCTGGAGGCCACCCAGAAGCCGCCGATGCAGCTGCCACCGGACGTCAGCAGCGCCAAGCGGCTCGACCCGCTGCTGCCGATTCCGCGCAACGTCGCCGACGACAACGTCAAGGGCGAGTTCGAAGTACCGCGTCCACAGCCGTTGAACGCCGCTGCCGACATCAGCGATTTCAGCCTGCAGAAGAGCGGCAGCGCGCGTTGGGTCCTGGCCCAGCGTTCACCTGCCGAAGTCTGGCCGGTGGCCCGTCAGTTCTTTGAAGACAACGGCTTCCGGATTGCCGAAGAGCGTCCGCAAACCGGCGAATTCAACACCACCTGGCAGCGTTTCGACGAGCTCTCGGCGTCCATGGCCAAGCGCCTGGGCAGTGCCTCGAGCAGCAGCGACAACGAAGTCCGTGCACGCATCCGCATCGAGCCGGGCGTGCAGCGCAACACCAGTGAGGTTTACGTCGTTACCGTCGAGCGTTCGGCCGGCAGCACTGCCGAGCAGGAATTCCCGGCGCGCTCTGCCAACACCGGTGTCGACGCCATCCTGGTCGACGAAATGCTTGCCAGCATGACCCGCAGCGCCGAGAAGGGCGGTTCGGTGTCGTTGCTCGCCGCCCGCGACTTCGATGCCCCGAGCCGCGTCAGCCTGAGCGAAGACGGCAGCGGCAACCCGGTACTGAACCTGGGCGCCGACCTCGATCGCGCCTGGTCCAGCGTTGGCCGTGCCCTGGAGCAGGGCGAATGGCGTGTTGAAGACATCAACCGCAGCCTGGGCCTGTACTACATCAACCTTGCCGAGAAAGCCGAGACCAAAGAGCAGCCAGGCTTCTTCAGCCGCCTGTTCGGCAGTGCGCCGAGCAAGGAAGAGCGTGAAGCCCGTGCCGAGCGCTATCAGGTTCGCCTGAGCAAGGTGGGCGAAAGCGTCCAGGTCACCGTCGAGAAGAACATCAACACCGTGGCTCCGGCAGACGTTGCCCGCCGCGTGCTGGGCGTGATTCAGGACAACCTGGGTTAAGTGCGCTTCGCCGTACTGGGAAGTGGAAGCCAGGGAAATGGCACGCTGATCGCCAGTGGCAACACCTTGCTACTGGTCGACTGCGGCTTTTCCCTGCGTGAAACCGAGCGGCGCCTGGCGCTGCTCGGCGTTTCTGCGGCGCAATTGAGCGCGGTGCTGGTTACCCACGAACATGCCGACCACGTGCATGGGGTGGGGTTGCTGTCGCGGCGCTACAATGTACCGGTCTACCTCAGCCGCGGCACATTGCGCGGCATGCGCAAGCCGGTCGAGGCCGCAGGCTTCCTGGCCGCCAACGACACCTTGCAGCTGGGCGACCTGAGCGTTACCGCCGTCGGTGTCACTCACGACGCGCTGGAGCCGCTGCAGTACGTATTTGGCGATGGCAGCCGGCGCTTTGGTGTGCTGACCGACCTGGGCTCGTATGATGCGTCCCTGCTCAGCAGCTACCAGGGCCTGGACGCCCTGCTGATCGAGGCCAACCACTGTCGCGACCTGCTCGGACGCGGGCCTTACCCGATGTTTTTGAAGCAGCGGGTGGGTGGCGACTACGGACATTTGAACAACCATCAGGCCGCGCGCCTGGTGTCGGAGCTGGACTGGCAGAACCTGCAACACCTGGTGCTGGCCCATCTCAGCAGCAAGAACAACCAGCCACAGCTGGCCCGGCAATGCTTCGTCGATACCCTCGGCTGCGACCCGGACTGGCTGCAAGTGGCCAATCAGGATTCCGGGCTCGACTGGCGTGAAATCGCCTAGCCCATCATTTAGCAAGCGGAGCCCATCATGGAAAAACGTGAAGAACTCTACCGCGGCAAAGCCAAGTCGGTTTACAAGACCGACGACGCTGACCGCTTGATCCTGCTGTTTCGCAACGACACCTCGGCGTTCGACGGCAAGCGCATCGAACAACTCGACCGCAAGGGCATGGTGAACAACAAGTTCAACGCCTTCATCATGCAAAAGCTTGAAGAAGCCGGCATTCCGACCCAGTTCGACAAGCTGCTGGGCGACAACGAATGCCTGGTCAAGAAGCTCGACATGATCCCGGTCGAATGCGTCGTGCGTAACTACGCTGCCGGCAGCCTGGTCAAGCGCCTGGGCGTCGAAGAGGGCATGAAGCTCACCCCGCACACCTTCGAGCTGTTCCTCAAGGACGACGCCAAGGGCGACCCGTTCATCAACGAATCCCACGTCGTGGCCTTCGGTTGGGGCACCGCCGAGCAACTGGCGAAGATGAAAGAGCTGTCGCTCAAGGTCAACGACGTGCTGAACAAGCTGTTCGACGACGCCGGCCTGCTGCTGGTCGACTTCAAGCTTGAGTTCGGCGTATTCCACGGCGAGATCGTCCTTGGTGACGAGTTCAGCCCGGACGGCTGCCGCCTGTGGGACAAAGAGACCCGCAAGAAGATGGACAAGGACCGCTTCCGCCAGGGTCTGGGCGACGTTATCGAAGCCTACGAAGAAGTTGCCAAACGCCTGGGCGTGCCGCTGTAACCGGCAAGTTCACGCAAGCGCCTGATACCACGCGAATTTTTTTCGCAAACAGGCTTTGCCTTTCGGCAAACTGCTGGTATCATGCGCGCCACTGGAGAGATGCCGGAGTGGCCGAACGGGACGGATTCGAAATCCGTTGTACTGGCAACAGTACCTAGGGTTCAAATCCCTATCTCTCCGCCATACAAGAGAAAGCCCCTGAATCGCAAGATTCAGGGGTTTTTTCGTTTGTGCTGATTAATAAGTTCCAGATCACACAGATAACAAAAAGCCCCGCATTGCGGGGCTTTTGGCCACATGAGGCCGCATCAGGGCCGGCACACCAAGCGCTGACGCTCATAGTTCAACGCCTTGTCCCGCTCCGGCAGGCTATACGGCGCATTGCACTGGCGCTCGCCCCACTTGATGGTCAGGCTGCCCTGGTCTTCTTCAAGCAGCACCAGCGCCTTGCCGTTGGGGTCGGAAATCGCCAGTTGCTTGCCGCTGGCATCTTCCAGCGAGGCGCCGAACGGAATCATCCCACCCTGTTCGTCGAACAGCTCGAACTGCACTCGCCGCCCGCTCTTGCCGGTGTAGCGGGCCACCACCACGGCGCCGCGGCGCGGCACCAGTTGCTGGGTGGCGTTGTCGATTTCGATGTCGCCGCCCAGCTCACGGGTGTCCAGGCTGATCCAGTTGACCCGGTAAGGTTGCGCGTTGGGGATAATCGCGTAGCCGTTGCGCCCGGTTTCGACGCCGCTGTAGCTGCTGATCTTGGCGCCTTTGACGCCTGGCACCTGGGCCAGGGCGAAGGTTTCGCTGACGGTCTGGCCAAGGTTGATGCCGCCTTCGTGGGCGACCACCGAGCCCGATACGTTGAGGTTCTGTGAGTCGTAGCCGCGGCCCTGGCTGTAGCCCAGGGTGATGTCGGCCACCGAGGTGCGGGTGTTGAGGTTGGCTGAGGCAGAGTTGCCGCCGGAGCTGCTGTTGCCGCCCTGGACCGAGTAGAAGGTGTCGCTGGTCTCGGACAGGTAGCCGTTGACGCCAACCTGGGTGCTGTCGCCGCCTTTTTGTGTGCTGGTGGTGATGAACGCACGCGGCGCCCGGGCGCGGCTGCCCAGCGGGAAGGACACCGACAGGTTGAGCTGGGTATCGCTGCTGGAACCGCCGTAGCCATCGCCCAGGTCCTTGGTGCGGGTAACGCCTAAGTTGTAGCTGGCTTCGCCCCAGTTGTTGCTGTAGCCGGCCGAAAAGCTCTGCGAGCCGCCACGGTTCCAGTAGCGCTGGTCGCTGGCGTTGACGTACAGGCTGCCGAACTCGCGGTTGCGGCCCATGCTCTGGTTGATGGTCAGGTCGGTGCGGGTCTTGGAGTTGCCCGGGCGCCGCTCCAGGTCGCTGCTCAAATCCTGGACGTGGTCGGTCAGGGTGCGGAAGCCTTCAGTTGAGTAGCGGTACGCGGCCAGGGTGAAGTTGGTATCGGTGCCAGTGAAGGTCTTGGCGTAGAGGGCGCGCACACTATTACCCTGGGTGGTCTGCCCCAGTGCGCGGCTGCTCGAATGGGTGACGTCGAACGACACCGCGCCCAGCGAAGTGTTCTTGCCGGCGCCCAGCGACAACGCCTTGTAGTTGTCGCTGGCCTGTACGCCGATGATCCCGGTGAGGCTGCTGCTGATGCCGTAGGCCAGGGTGCTGCTGAGAATGTTCGGCGTGGCCATGCCGTCGGTGTTGCTGTTGAACTGGCCGGCCGAGACGCTGTATTTGACCTGGCCTTCACGCACCATGATCGGCAGGCTGGAGAACGCCTGGGTGGTCACCCGGCGGCGGCCGTCCGCCTCGACGATAGTGATTTCCAGGTCGCCGTTGGAGCCGGACGGGTAGATGTCGCTGATCTCGAACGGCCCTGGCGGCACGCTGGCGGTATACAGGATGTAGTTGTTCTGGCGGATCTCGACGGTGGCGTTGGTCTGCGCCACGCCACGGATGATCGGCGCGTAGCCGCGTTCGCTGTCGGCGCGCATGCCTTCGTCGGAGGCCAGTTTGACGCCGCGATAGCGCACGCTGTCGAACAGGTCGGTGTCACTGAAGATATCCCCGGCGCTGAACTGGCCCTTGATGGCCGTGACGTCATGTTGCAGGTAGCTGCGGTTGCTCTTGAAGGTGCTCGGGCGACCGGTGCTGCTGGTGAAGTTCGACTCGTTGCGAAAGCGCCAGGCACCGAGGTTGATGCCGTTGCGCAGGCCCAGGTTATTGGCGATGCGCGTGTCGGCATCGCCGGCGCTGCGGCTGCTGTTGAACTGGTAGTTGATGAACGCCGCCGGTACGCCGTCATCCCACAAAGCAGGGTCGACGTAGCCACGGATACCGCGCTGCATTGCCACTTGCGGCACGCTGGCCGCCAGCTGCAGGCGCGCGGCGTCATAGCGCAGGCTGGCCTGGTCGATCAGCGCGGGCAGGTCATAGCAGCTTTGCGGGGTGTTCGGGTCGAACTTGCCCTGGGCCTGCAGTTTGTTCAGGTCGATGCCCAGCTGTTGCAGCAGCTCCAGGGTCAGGCACGGTTCGACGCGGCCGGTGGCCGGGTTGCGGTTGAAATCGATATCACGCCGGCCCACCAGCACTTCGTTGCTGTACAGGTCGACCCGGTAGTTGCCCGGCAACACGCTGTTGGCCGACAGCAGCAGTTGCAGGTCGACCGAGGAGGGCGCGCCCTGCAGGAAGGTGGTGTTGAAGGCTTCCAGTTGTTGTGCGTCGCTGGCGTCCTGCGCGGCCAGCACCGGCATCGCGCCAAGCACGGCCAGCGACAGGGCGCTCAACTTCAACAGGCTGGCAGTTGCAGTGTGAGCGCGCGCAGCTTGGCCGGCGCAATGAGTTGGCCTGTTACCGGAAGAAAAAGACATGCGAAGGAACCTGTATTCCCGAATAACGACTGGGCGCGGCGAGGGGCGTAATTACGCGCAGGACTAACGCCTGGGCATTAACCGTTATTGTTTGCTCGGCGCTTCGGCAGCGGTACTTGCCTGGCCGCTGGACAGTGTCGTGGTGTACTGATTTTGCGCACCGTAATCATTAATGCTGGAAAAACTCAGGCGCACGTTGTTATCAGGGCTCAGGGTTTTAACCGGGAATGTCTTTACTTCACCCGGCGCGACCATGGTCGAGTCCGCTGCCAGTTCGCTTTGTTTGCCCGCCTCAAGTTTTATATCCGCCATCGAGACGTGATAAAGGCTCGGGTTATTGACCCGCAACAGGGTCTTGCCGCTTTGGCGCAGCAGTTGCCATTGCAGTTCTGTCGGCGCCATCAGCGCATTGCCTGGCAAGCCTGCGGGGCGGAAGAAAATCTTGATGCGCTGGCGCACGGCCAGTTGCAGGGTGTTGGCGGCGGCCGCGGCCTGGGGGATTTCCTGGACGTTGAGCCAGACCACCGACTCTTTGTCCGCAGGCATTCCGGCACCTTCGTACAGCACTCGCAGCAACTGCTGTTCACGGGCGAACACCCGTGCCAGTGGCGGGGTCACGGCAAAGGGCACGCTGCGCTGGGCATCGCTGTCGTCGACCCAGGATTGAATCAGCACGTCCTGGTTGCCATTGCGCACGGTGACGTTGGCTTCCTTGTGGTTGCCATCAAAGACAATCCGCGTGGCACTCAGCGAAATACTGGCCATGGCCTGGCCGGCCATGAGCATGCCGAGCAACCCCAGGCATGCGGGAATAGAACGACGCAACATGGTGTGTACCGTTTGATTCAGGGTTTTGCTTCAGGGCCAATGGCGAGGCCGGGCGGCCTCGCACAAAGCAGTTCAGGCGCTACGACTTATTCGTATTGCAGGATGAACGGCAGGGTGGCGTCACCGCGACCGGCGGTGGCAGTGCCCGCTGCGCCAGTGGTGACGTAGGCGGCGGAGAAGTTCAGGATCGCGTCGCCACCGGCAGCGCCGGTACCGTGCATGTCGCTCTGGATCTTGGCGGTGGTTTTCGAGCTCAGGTCGATCAGCGCGCCGTTGCTGTCGAGCAGGGCGATACCGACGTTGGCTGCGGTGCCGGTGCCTTTGGTCAGGGCCAGGACTTTCTTGCCGGTGACCAGGCCCGAACCGCCGCTGGCGGCGTCAAAGATCATCGAGACTTTGGTGCCCAGGTTGCAGTTGACGTTAAGGTTGAAGTCTTTACCGGTTACACGGCCCGAGGCTGGGCTTTCAGCGGTGCCCATGTCCTTGATCGATACAGTGCCCATGTCCACGGAGATCACGCGATCAGCGTTGGCGCCGTCAACCGAGCAGGCGTCGTTGTTGATGACGCCGGTGAAGGTGATCTTGCCGCTGCCACCTTGAACCGGGGTCGGATCGGCAGCCAGGGCAGCGCCAGACGCTGCAAGTACGGACAGGGTGATAAGGGCCAGTGAGAACTTCTTCATGGGGATGTCCATTTGTATTGGTTGGAAAGTGCTGCATGAAAATGCCAATACACAATAGAGCGGGGGGTGTTTGCCGAACATCAGACGATTCTTATAAGGCCTGAGCCCAGGTGGGACGGGCATTCTGGCAACAAAGTCTTTATCGGACCCTGACCTTGTTGCCTTGTAACTTAGTTGAAGATACTGCGCGCCAGACAATAAGCGAGTAAGTCCTGGTCGCTATTAACATCAAGTTTGCGCATGGCTGAAATTTTTTGTGCGCTGATGGTCTTGGCACTTCGGTTCTGGCTGCGGGCAATATCACTGACACTTTTACCGGCGACAAACAGTCGCAGTATTTCAAACTCCTTGGGTGACAGGGTGGCGAAGCGGTCCTCGATCGCCGCCGTGGTTTCGATGACCGAGGTTTTTGCAGGTTCCAGGCTGCGGTACTGGCTCTGCTGGGCCACGGCCTTGAGCGCCAGCTGGATTTCGGTGTGCAGCTGGCTCTTCTGGATTACCCCGACCACGCCCAGTTCATGCAGGCGGGTGAGGATCAGGTGATTGGAGATCATCGTCAGGATCAGCACCTGCAGGTGCGGAAAGTGCCGTTTCAGGTAATCGACCAGTTTCAGCCCGTCGCCATAAGGCGAGTCGGCCGGCATGTTGTAGTCGGTGATCACCAGGTCCACCGGTTGTTGCTCCAGCAGCTCGATCAGGCCTTTCGAGCACACGGCCTCGCCGACCACGCAAAAACGTTCGTCACGTTCTACCAGTTCGCGCACACCGAGAAGCACGATGGGGTGATCGTCCGCGATGATGACTTTGAGTTTGTCCATAGTGGCTGTCCGTAGTACCGGTATAGAGGGTTAGGGTGTATCCATACGGCCGCAGGTAAGCCTGATTGTTGTTACTCGAGCGCATCCACAACAGCGGCAAGGCGGTTTAGTATCTGCTGCACTTCAAGGTGCAGTGAAGCATCCAGAACCGCGCCTGCCAGACGGCACTCAAGCGCCGTACAGTGCTCGGCCAGGTCGGTGGCCTGTACCGCGCCCAGGGCGCCGGCAATGCTGTGCAGCCTTTGGGCGACGATTCTACCGTCACTTTGCTCCAGCGCGCAGCGGATCAACTGCAGGTCATCGCGCATGGTGCTGATGAACAGCGGACGCATCCTTTCTGACAACTGCAGGCTGTCGCTGGCCTGGACGGCTGCGGGAGCGGTGAGGGTGTCTGGCTCGACCCGCGCCGGGGCACTCTGCAAGGCCGGGCGGCAGAGCTTGAGCAGATGGCCGCGCAGGGTCTGCAGGCTCAGCGGTTTGACGATCCAGGCGTTCATGCCCACGGCAATGCAGCGCATGCCTTCCTCGCGCATGGCGTTGGCAGTGACGCCGATGATTGGCAACTGCGGGTCATGCTCGCGCAGGGTGCGGGCCAGCTCGTAGCCATTCATGACCGGCATGTTGACGTCGGTCAGCACCAGGTCGAAGACCTCGGGCTGCCACAGGTGCAGCGCTTGCTCGCCGTTGCTGGCGACCACCGCGGTGCAGCCCAGGGCCTCGAGCTGCTCCTTGATGATGGCCTGGTTGATCGGGTTGTCTTCAGCCACCAGGATGCGCAGTTGCAGGTTGTCGGCTTGTTGTTGCGTCACCTGCTGCGATGCCTGCGGCTTGCCCAGGCGAGCCATGCCGACCGCCTCGGCGATAGCGCGTACGTTGTGCAGGTCGACGTTCCAGCCCTGGGCGCTGTATTCCGGCGGGTTGCGCCCACCGGCCGTGCACAGCACCCGTGGCCCAGGCCAGGCCGGGGCGCTGGCCGCCGGCAGTGCGTCAACCAGCACCGCCGGGGCATGCTTGGCTTCCAGTGGCTGCGGCGCGAGCGCTGCGTGGACGCCCAGGCGCATGAGCCAGTCGACCAGCGATTGCGCCAGTTCCTGCACCGGGGCGCGCACGTAGACCGGTATCGCGGCGGTTGTACCTGGCGTGCTGCTGATGGCTTGGCCTGGCAGCACCGGCAAGCTCATGCGCAGGGCAAAACTGCTGCCCAGCCCGGGCTCGCTGACCACTTTCAACTGCCCGCCCATCATCTCGCTGAGCCACCAGCAGATCGGCAGGCCCAGGCCGGCACCGCCTTCGCTGCAGGCGTCCTGCACCTGGTAGAACAGTTCGAACAGTTTTGCCTGCTGCGCCGCCGAAATGCCGATGCCGGTGTCGGTGACCTGCCACTCCAGGCTGACCTTGTCATCCTCGCGCGCCAGCACCCGGGTGCGCAGGACCACGCGCCCGGTATCGGTGAACTTGATGGCATTGCTCAACAGGTTATTGAGGATCTGGCGAATGCGCATCGGGTCGCCGAGCAGGCGCTCGGGCAGGGCGGCGTCGGTGCAGGCATAGAGTTGCAGGCCTTTGCGCTGGGCGAAGGCGGCATAGGTGTGCAGGGTGTCTTCGATCAGGTCCAGGGGGCAGAACTCGATGGACTCGATGGCCATCTGCCCGGACTCGATCTTCGACACATCAAGCACGTCGCTGATCAGCTGGAACAAAGTGGCCGACGAGCGCTGGATAGTCTGCAGGTACTCCTGCTGGCGCGGCTCCAGGCGGGTCAGGCCGAGCAGCTCGAGGGTGCCGAGCACGCCGTACAGCGGGGTGCGGATTTCATGGCTCATGGTCGCCAAAAACAAGGTCTTGGCTTCGTTGGCGGCATCGGCGGCGCGCCGCGCTTCTTCCAGGGCTGTGGCGTCCTCGATATGCCGGGTGACGTCGTTGAAGGCATACAGGCGCACATCCTGGCCCTGGTAGCGGGTCGAGACAAAACCCACCTGCAGGTGCCGGCCGTCGATTTCCAGGTAGGTTTCACCCACCTCGCCCTGGTCGGTGCGCCGCTCCAGGGCGCTGATCAGCTTGGCGCTGCCCGGCGATTGCTGGGCCCGCTGGTTTTCCATCAACACCTGGTTGTCGGCGCGGCGCACCACGCACAGGCCGGTGGGCGCGGTATCGATCACCACGCGGCTGAAGGCCTCGCTCTCGGCGATGCTGGCATGTGCCTCACGGGCCGGCAGGATCACCTGGCGGCGGTACCAGCGATTGGCGCCCCAGCCCATGGCGATAGCGCCGAGCAGCAAGGCGCCAAGGCTTGCCAGCGGCCATAGCGCATAGCCGAAGAAGCTGCGGTAGTTGAGGGCATAGACCGCTGTCCACTCCGGGCCATTGTGGTTGACCAGCTTGAACACCAGGCCTTCGGGCTTGAAGTTGATCCCTTCATGCAACGGCGATTCTGGCCACAGCGCGCCGATCAGTACCTGGCCGGAAGGCGCCACCAGGGTGAAGTGGTCATAGATTGACCATTCCATGATGCGTTCGTAGTCATTGGCCAGGGACAGGTCGAGGATGCTGGCGATCATCACCCGGGTATCGGCGCCCTTGATGCGTATCTCGTCTTCCGCCAGCTGGATGCCGATGTACGCCAGCATGCGCGCCGGGCCGGGGCTGGTGGCGCTCGGGCCATAGTGTTGCCAGCAGACTTCACCTTCGCGCAGCAGCTGATGGTCGCGTGGCAGGCGATCGATCACGGTCCTGACAATGTCGACGAAGGTTTCGTTGTGCGGGACAGTCTTGCCCCCTGAATGGCCTGCGGCCGGCACAGTGATGTCGAAGTTGCCCTGCTGGTTGAACAGGAATACGTGCGGCGACTGGTAGTGCGAGGTCGACCAGAAGGCACTGTAGAAGCTCGCCAGGTGTGCGCCCAGGGAGAAGATCTTGGCGTGTTCGCTGGCGGCAATTTTTTCCGGGTCGATTTTGGCGCTGAAGGGCATGGAGTAGGAAAACTCCTGGCCCTGATAGATATTCGGACCTTCTTCCGGCAAGGCTTTGAGCAAGCGCACCTGGGTATGCTCGTCCTTGAGCAGTTCGCCCTGGTGGCTGCGCTGGGCCAGGCTGCGCAAGAACACTTCCTGCTCGCGGATGTTTTCCATCAGCCGGGCAAAATGAAAGCGCACGTTATCGTGCTGCTCTTCAATCAGGCGCTGAAACGACCAATAGCTGGTACCGACCAACAACAACGCCAGGCCCATCAGCACCATCAACCCTTTGTTCAGACGCAACGAACTGCGGGTGAGTTTTTCCAGCAGGGCGTTGTCGTGCTTCATCAGGATCTTCCGCAGTCTCGGTAAGGGTGGTGGCTGGATGGAGTTTACCTCTGCTGGCCAGTAATGGGCGGCGCGGCCAATCAATAGAAAGTGGCCGGCCCGTCATTGTTGAGCAACTGCTGGAACTGCTCGGACGACACCGCATGGGAAATCAGAAAACCCTGGGCCTGGTTACAGTCGATCTTGCGCAACAGGGCCAGCTCCTGGGGAGTCTCTACCCCTTCGGCGACCACCGTCAGCCCCAGCTTGCGGCCCAGGGCGACAATGCTGGTCAGCGCCGAAGTCATGCTTTCGTTTTCATGGCAGCCCTGCACCAGGGCTCGGTCGATCTTGAGCTCGGTGAACGGCGTCGAGACCAGGTTCATGTACGAGCTGTAGCCCTTGCCGAAATCGTCCTGAGACAAGCCGAAGCCCTTGATGCGCAGGCGGCAGGCACCGGCGTAGAAATTGCTGATGTCCTGGGGTACCGAGCATTCCATCAGCTCGAAGCAGATCTTGCCGGGGATGCCCTGGTGGTGCAGGACGAACTCCAGCAGGCGGTCGGCCAGGTCATGGCTGTTGAGCAGGTGGGTCGGCAGGTTGATCGATACCGGAATGTCATACCCCTGCTGGCGCCAGCGTGCCTGAGCGTGGATGGCCTGCTTGAGCATCAGCCAGAGCAGGCGCTCCTCCAGTTCGAAGGTCTTGAATGCCGGCAGGAACGAGCCGGGCAGCAGTACGCCTTGCTCCGGGTGCATCCAGCGCACCAGGGCTTCGGCGGCGACGATGCGACCATTGCTGAGGGATTTTTTCGGCTGGAACCAGGCCTGGAACTGGCCATTGCTCAGCCCGTGAATGAGCGCCTGGTAATCGAACTGCGCCACTGCTGGCGGCACCGGCGGTGCGCTGCGGTTTTTGCCGTTGAGCTGATCGGTGAGGTTGCGCAGGGCATCGGGCTTGACCGGCTTGGAGATCAGCCCGATCACTTCGACCCCGAGGTTCTTGGCCACCAGGCTTGCGGCCATCAGCATGCGCTTGGAGGCGGCGCTCATGATCGCCAGGTCCGGTTTGCTGCGCAGCCTGGCCAGGCCCTGGATAAATTGCACGCCGTCCATGCCCGGCATCAGCAGGTCGGTCAGCACCAGGTCGAAGTCACGCCGCTGCAGGTGTTCCAGTGCTTCCTTGCCGTCCTGGGCCGCTTCGAAATGGAAATCGCCCAGTTCGCTGAACAGGTGCTGCAAGTACATGTGCTGGAACGGGTGGTCCTCGACGATCAAGATGTTATAGGGCTTCATGAGAGGTCTCTTGATAAGGCGCCAGATAGTTGAACAGGGCCCGCAACGCGAAAGGCTTGACCAGGCAATGATTCATTCCGGCTGCAAGGCATAGTTCTGCTTCGCCGCGCATGGCATTGGCCGTCGCTCCGATGATCGGGATCGAGCAGCCTTGGCGGCGCAGTTCTCTGGCCAGTTCATAGCCATTGAGTTTGGGCATGTTCACATCGGTCAGGACCACATCGAAGTGCCCGCTTTTCCACAGTTGCAGGGCCTCGGAGCCGTCCCCCGCCAGCTCGACGGTGCAGCCGAGTTCCTCGAGCTGATCACGCAGGATCAGCTGGTTGATGATGTTGTCTTCGGCCACCAGAATGTGCAGCTCGAGTTTCTGCATTTCGCGCTTTTGCCGGTCGTCGGTGCGGGCGATCCACAGCCCCTGGGCCTGGCGGACGGCCTGGTGCAGGGCGCTGAGGTGGTTGAGGTTGACCTGCCAGCGGCCGTCTTCCAGTTGCGGTTCGCAGCAGCCATGGGCGCTGGCCAGGATCAGCGGTCCGCTCCAGTCGGCCACCAACGCTTGCTCGGCGCTGCCGGGGTGTAGCTCCAGCAGCAGGTGGCCGCTGGCGGCATCCGCCAGGGTCGGCCGCCCGATCTGGGCCCGAGCGCCCCAGCGGCGCAGCCAGCCGCTGATCGATTGCGCCAGTTCGCGAATCGGCGAGACCACATAGATGGTCTCGGGCAACAGCCCGCCCTGGGCGGGCAGGTCGCTGCTGGCCGAGGCTTCTTCCAGCGGCAGGGTCAGGGTGAAGCTGCTGCCCAGGCCCAGCTCGCTGACCATACGCAACTGGCCGTTCATCAACTGGGTCAGGCGCTGGCAGATCGGCAGGCCCAGGCCGGTGCCGGCCACCACGTTGGTGTTGCCTTCAGTCTGGTAGAACGGCTCGAAAATGTACGGGTGGTCTTCCTCGGCGATGCCCTTGCCGGTGTCCGACACCTGCCACATCAGGCTTGAACGCTCGCCATCGCGGTTGATCAGCTTGACCCGTAGCACCACCCGGCCGCTGTCGGTGAACTTCACCGCATTGCTCAGCAGGTTGTTGAGGATCTGGCGGATGCGCGTCACATCGCCAATCAGCCGCTCCGGCAGTTGCGGATCGAAGCAGGCGTACAACTGCAGGTTCTTGCCCTGGGCCGCGGCGCTGTAGCCCTGGATGACCTCGTGGACCAGCTCCGCGGGCGAGAACTCGCTCAGCTCCAGGGCCAGTTGCCCGGCTTCGATCTTCGACACATCAAGCACGTCGCAGATCAACTGCAACAGGGTTGCCGAGGAGCCTTCGATCGCGTGCAGGTAGTCGCGCTGCTGGGCATCGAGCTGGGTGCGTGCCAGCAGTTCCAGGGTGCCCAGCACGCCATACAGCGGGGTGCGGATTTCATGGCTCATGGTCGCCAGAAACAGCGTCTTGGCCTCGTTGGCGGCATCGGCCGATTGCCGCGCTTCTTCCAGCGCGGCTTCCACCTGCTTGCGCGCACTGATGTCGCTGAAGGCGCAGAACAGCACGTCTTCACCGTTGTAGCGGGTTGGCGCGCTGCTCAGGTACAGATGGCGGCCATCGGCGGTGGCGAAATAGTCGCTGCGCTCAGGTTGCTGGCTGTCGAAGGCCTGGTTGATCCAGCCGGCACACAGCACGTCGCGCTCCAGGCCGTCGCCCAGCCACTGTTGCGCCAGGGTGTTTTCCAGCACCACCTTGCCGTCGGTGCGGCGCAGTACGCACAAGGCCACCGGCGCGGTCTGGATGACGTCACGGCTGAACGCCTCGCTCTCGATCAAGGCCTGGATGCGGTTGATCGCAGGGGCAATGAACCGATGCTCGATGCGGCGCATCAGCAGCAGGATCAGGGTCACGGTGAACAGGCAGAACAGCAGCGAGCCGATCAGCTGTTTCCACAACCCGGCCAGCACCGCCAGCAGGTCGATCGAGTACACCAGTTGCCAGTCCGAGGACTTCAGGTGTTTGCGGATCACCAGGTGATCAGGAATCCAGCCATCGCCGACAAAACCGAAGAAATTTTCCCCCTGGGAGTTGAGCAGCATCTGCCCAAGGTGCGCGTCGTGGCTGTTGGTGAAGACCAGCATGCCTTCGGAGTTGAGCATCATGAACTCGCCGGCGCTCTGGTCACTGAGCGCCGCCGATACCTCGCGGCTGTCCATTTCCAGGCCCAGCCAGCCCGACTCGACGTCACGCTCATCCAGGCGGATGAAGATGTACAGGTACGAGCGCTGCTCGGTCTGGTCGGTCAGCCACAGCTCGGCGGCGGGGGAGGGGTTGTTGTCCTTGAGCGTCTGCAACTGTTCGAGCATGCGCGGCGAGAACCCCGGCACCCCGGGGGCGGAGTTGTACAGGCGCCTGACTTGCGCGTTCGGCCCGGTGTCGACATACAGCAGGCTGACCTGCTTGTCCTTCATGTAGTCGCGCATGCGCCGGGTCAGCCAGATGCTCCAGCGGTTATCGGTGGTGCTGCCCAGTTGCAGGTGTACTTCTTCGCTCGACGGCAGGTAGACCAGGGGCTTGGCCTGTTTCGACTTGCGCACCGCCGACAGGCTCAGGCTTTCGAGCAAGGCCTCGCGGTTGGTGAAGAAGGTGTGCGCCTCGGCGATCGCGCTGCTCATGTAGCCGCGACGCTGGGAGATATCGTTGTTGAAGGTGAACAACAGGAAGTTGTACACGCCGCTGAGGATGCCGATCAGCAAAACCACGGCGAACAACCGCAGCAAGCGGCGGGCGGCTTCGGGGCTGGAAAGAAGAGGGCTGATTTGCAGCAGGTAGCTTTTTAATCTCATTCGCCGACTCTAGTGAGTCGCGAATGCTGCAGACATCAGACAATCCTTAAACATAGGCCTTGGCGGATGTATTGGCCAGCCCGCAGGGGCTTATTTGTTCCGTTCTGCGACCTGCTTGGCAAAGCGCAACATTGCCTATCAGACAATCCTTAAACATTGCGCCGCCCGGCCGACACTCAAGGTATCAACCGTTATCGCAGGAGTGTCGGCATGAATGGTAAATATGTTGCTATCGCTGCAGGGTTGCTGTTCGGTCTGAGCGGGGCCTGCATGGCCGCCACGCCGGTTGCGCAAGGCGTGATCCATTTCGTCGGTAGCATTGTCGAGTCGCCGTGCACGCCTTCGGCCCGGGCCGGTAGCTTGCACCTCAGCGATTGCCCGGCCCAGGCCCGGGGTACCCACATCGATACGCGGCGGGTGGAGCCGCAAGCCTCAGTCAGCGCTCCCGATCATGCGCCGGTCAACGTCAGGCTGGTGGCCGACAGCGGCAAGGCCGGGCGCTACTACAACCAGCAATACGCGCTGGTGGATGCCTCCGGCAAGGCGCTGAGCTCCGGTGCTTACCTGATTACCCTGACCCTGCCTTAAGGCTTGGGCGTAAGGGTGTTTGAGAATTGTCTTAGAGTCTGGGAACACGACCAACGGTAACCTTGCCAGTACTTCAGCGAGTCGCAGCTTCTATAAAGGCTCGCGAAGCCCATCTGTCAGGTTTACCGAATGTCAAACATAGCACTGCGCATAGTGATCGCTGATCGGCAGCAGGATCAGCGAAGCAAGATAGAAAACATGCTCAACCGTCTGGGTTATAGCCGCGTCGCCCACTTGAGTAGCTTTCAAGCGTTGCAGGCGGCGACCCGGGCGCAGGGCTCGCCCTTTGACCTGTTGATCGTCAATACGGTGCTGGTGCCTTCCCGCCAGTTCAACCTGTTGAAGTTCTGCCACGACAATCCGCGCATCCGCCATGCGTTGATCTATGAAGGGCAACGCGCCGATTGCACGCGGGTCTCGGTGCCGGTCAATGGCAGGATTCAACTGTGCCTTTCGCGCGCCCCCGACTTCGACTCAATCAAACGCTGCATGCACAGTGTCGACCCGCTGTTGGCACGTTAAACACTGAATCCGCCCTCCGCGCGCTCTTGGTTTTTCAAACGCCAACTGGTAGCGTGCAGCACCTCGCTGTATTGCCCGATCCCTTCGTAATTCGTTGCCTGTCAATGGCAGACGTACGCGAGTACCCGCTGCCCTACTCAAGGGCAGCGGCGCAGGACGCATCGGGTGATGCACAGTCATTCGCAAATGGAGTTCACAATGACGCAAAACAGCACCGTGCTGTCCGGTATTGAACTGGATCAATTCATCGACCGTCTTGAGGTCGAGCATCAGGAACACGGTGACGACTACGTGCTGGGCCAGCTGCGCGCCCAACCGCTCAAGGCGGCTTCGCTGGAATCGATCGACCGCCTGCACGTACTGTGGGTCAACGCCGGTGACGCTGACGCCTCCAGGGCGGTGCTGGTCGACGACGGCCAGGCGCTGATCGAGGCGACGGCAGAAGAGGCGCGCAACGAGCTGAAGGTCAACCTGCTGATCTACCAACTGCGCCTGTGCAACTACCTCAAAGACGAGCAAGGCCTGCTGCTGGCCCTCGACACCCTGCAGCAACTGAGCAACGAAGCGCTGGCGTTCGATATCGAGCAGTACCGGCGCTACCGCATTTTCGACGATCTGCAGCACACCACCCTAGACGTCGCCCTCAAGGCCATCGAGGTGCGTCACACCCTGGCGTTGATCAACCCCGGCCGTCACGCCCTGCGGGCCTGGGACGATGCCGACCAGCATCGGCGCCGGGCCCGGGTGCTGGCTGCCCACGAACGTGACGAAGAGGCGCGCGAAGCGGCGCTGGCGGCGATTACCGCGTTGCGCACCGCTGGCGAAGGTCAGGACGTCGACGGCAACGACTGGCTCTGGCTGGGCGATGCGCTGATCGAAATCGTGCCGCTGCGCCTGGCGATGTTCGAGCAACCTGTGGTGCAGTTGATCGCCGAGCTGTCGTTGCCCCAGCGCCGCGAGTGGGAAGTGCGCCTGGCGCGCCTGGCTGCGCGCTCATTGAAGGCTCAGGGCGACCTGCCCGGTGCCTTGAAAATCTGTGAAGTGGCGACCCTGGAACTGGACTCCAGCGGCAGTGACAACTTTGTCGAATTCCACTTGCCCTGGTTGCTTGAAAACGGTCAGATCGACGACGCCGGGCAGCGTGCATTCATGGAAATCTATGGCGTTCGCACGCAGATGTGGCCGGGTATTGCCTACTGGGTCCACGATCGCCTGCTCGATGCCGAGGACCAATCGCCATGGTGGCCGCTGTGCGTGATGCGCGCCTGTGATGATCAACAGGTGCTGGAGCGCTTTACCTCCGGGCTGCCATGGCGCGATGAATCGACGCCGTCCATGGGCCCGCTGCTCGATGCGCTGCATGCTGCCCGCGATGACCTTGAGCAGATCGACAACGTTTTCGCCCAGGCTTTGGAAGAGGCCCGACGCCGCGCGCCGAATCACCCTTGGATCAACCGCCTGCTGGCAGTGCGTGAACGTCAGGCCGGGCGCATTGACGCCAACACTGAACTTACGATGCTGCGCGAGGCCGTTACGGCCGGCAATATGCAAGACCACCGCAGCGCCTACAGCCTGTTCAGCGCCCATGCCAGTGTGTTCGGCATTGTCGATGCCTTGCGTCAACCGCTGCCGACAATGGCCGCTGGCATGAACTATTACAGTTTCGCTTGCACCATCGACGACCTGGTCGAGGTGGAAGTCGAGAAGCTCTCGAGCGAGGAGGCAGATCAGGCCTGGTCGTTGTTGCGCGAAGTACAGAAGGTGGCCTACGAACACGGCCAGGCTCGCATGGAGCAATGCTTCGCCACCGGTCGCGGGCATCGTTACGATGCCTGTGCGCACACGTACTCGATGCTCTGCAACAACCTGGCGATCAACTACCGCTGCTACAACGACCAGCGCATGTATGAGCAGGCCCTGGAGCTGCATGCCCGTGGCATTGCCGCCAGCCCGTTCGCAGAGCACTATCATGGCACCCTGCAAAACCGCATTGAGCTGGGGGATGACCCGGGTATTGCCGAAGCCGCCGAACAGCTCTGGCACTTCGCAGCCGATTACGGCTACAGCCGCCACGACCCCGAAGAGTACCTGTTCGAAGTCAGCCGGGCCCTGTACCGCCTGGACCGCGAACGCGAAATCCTGATCTGGCTGGAGCGCGTGCTCAAATGGCAGGAAGAGCGCGGAGTCGCCGACAAGGACCTGGAAATCTCGCAACTGTTCGCGCGGATAAAAGTGGCCACGTACCTGTCGTACAACCTGCCGGAGGCCGCCACCAGCCTGTGGCTGCGCTACGCGCCGTATATCAACGAAGGTGACATTGCCAGCCTGCTGGGCTGTTCCGGCGATGTGCTCAAGGGCCTGGGGCGCAAGGAAGAGGCCATCGCCTACTACCAGCGCTCGATCCTGCGCAGTGATCCGGACAACGCTATCGACCAGAGCAACAATGAAATCTTCAGCCAGAGCATCGCCGAGCTGCAGGCCGTTGAAAAACCGGCAGGCAAGGCCTGGTGGCAGATATGGAAGTGACACCGCAGCTGCGGCAGTCCGGTTACGCCCCGCGCAACGCACTCAATGCCGATCAACTCAAGCGCGGCATTGCCGAGCGCAGCAAGGCCCGCGGTGATGCGCCAGAGGTGGGTAAATGGTTGCTCAACCATTTCTACCGGCACCTGGTCGGCAACTTCGAGCCTGCACGGCGGATTCTGACCCTGGAGCAGGCTGTCGAGGTGCTGGGTGCCGAACCGCCGTCGTGGGTGGCCAGGCATTTGGCCGACGCCGGCAAAGAGTCGCAGCAGGCGCCGGCGCCGCTGGTCTGGGTCGATCCGCAGCAGGCACCACTGCTGGCCGAGGAGGCCTTGCTGGTGGAGTTTCTGACCTCGCGCCAGGGCACCGCGCTGGCCGGCAAGCTCGACCGCATCAATTGCCCGCAGGCGCTGGCGCTGTGGCACAAGGAACACGCGCAGATGGCCGCGCGGGTCGAGCAGGGCTGGCGCCAGAGCCAGCCGGAGGCGTTGCTCACGCGGGTCACCACTGCGGAGCACGTGTTGCAGGAACTGCGCCCCGAGAGCCCTTTGTTGCGCGCCGAAATGGCCTTTGAAAGCTACGTGATGCGCCACTGCCTGGGCCAGTTCGCCGATCGCCGCGCCCTGACTGGCGGCTACGGCGAGCGCTATGCCGAAGCGGTCGAGCAGCGGCGCATGCGCGTATTGAGTTTTCGCGACGGCCAGGGTCAGCCACACATCACCATCAGCCTGATCGTTCAGGCTGACGGCACCTTGACCGTCGAGCAGGTCAAGGGCAAGCAGAACCGGCCACCGGTCGAGCGCTATTACCAGGACCTGCTGCAGTGCCTGAATGCCCTGGGCACCGACCAGCAAACACCCGCCGACTGCATCGCCATCGGCATCGTACGCACTGAAGCTGGCTGGCTGCGTATCGAAGAGGTCAGCGACCCGACCGCGCAGACGCGCCTGGTGGCGCGCTACCCGCAGCTGTACGAGCGCCTCGATGCGCCGTCGGCCATGGTCGAGTGGCTGGTGGCCGGGCGTCAGCCGCAGCAGTTCCTGCAGGCTGCCCCGCAGGCGGTGTCGGTCAAGTACGCCACCCGGCATATCTTCAGCAAGCGCGCTGAGCGTCAGCTCAATGATCCGCTGTACCAGACCGAAGGCGAGCCGTGGCCGGACATGACGCCGGCCCAGGCCGAGGAAATCCAGGCCTGGCAGGCTCGGGCAAGGTAAGGAGAAGCGCATGTTTTTACTGATCGCGGCGGTTGTTTCAGCCTGGTTGTTGTGGCGGGCATTGCGACCGCGCGCCGCGTCGTTGTTCAGCCAGCGCAAGCACTGGTCGTTGTTGCTGGCCAGGCCCATGGCCGATGCAATGGGCGTCGAGGGCTTCTACTCGCCGGCCTGCGATCACTTCAACGAGCAAGCGCAGAAGATCGTGCGGGCAGCGTTGCTGCACCAGGCCGGGGTTCGCAGCAACTGCGATGACGAGGCGGTGCGGGCGCACTTCAGTGCAACCCTCGAACAGCAATGGTACAGCCTCGACCTGCAGGCGCTGACGGCCAGCGATGAGCCGCGTGCGGCCATGGCCTTTGCCTGTGCGCGGGTGGCGTTTGTGGCCCGTTGCGCGCTGCTGATGCGCTGGCTCGAGCCTGATCTTGCCTGGCGTGTGCTGCTGCTCAATGCGCAGCGGGCCCAGGACTGTTTCGACAGTTGGGAAGACTTCGGCAAAGCCTATAAGCTGGGGCGCGAGCAGTGGGTTGCGGCGTTTCGCGTCGACTCGCTGGGCGAAGCGTTTCACGAGCAGCATTTGCGTCAGTTGCTGGCGCCCGGCAGCGGCGCCTGGGCCGATATCCCCTGGCATACGCCCGCGGCGTTGAGCCCGGAGCTTGCGAGGTAACGGCGCAACTGCTGGTTCAAGCATCCGAGAGGGCATTGCGATGATCGGCTTCACCTTCCGCCAGCTGGAGTACTTCGTCGCCGCCGCCGAGCAGGGCAGCGTCAGTGCGGCGGCGCGCACCAAGCACATTTCCCAGCCGTCGGTGTCGCTGGCGCTGTCGCAACTGGAGGCGAGCCTGGGCGAAAAGCTCTTTCATCGCCAGGTCAGCCGCGGCCTGGAACTGACCCCGGCGGGGCGCAAGTTGCTTGAGCAAGCGCGCGACATGCTCAACCTGGCCTCGGCCATCAGTGGCAAGGGTGAGCAGCAACAGGTAGTGCGCGGGAGCCTGAGCCTGATCTGCTTCCAGGACCTGGGGCCGTATTACGCCCCGCGCTTGCTGAGCGGCTTTCGCCGGCGCCATCCGGAAGTCACCATCACCTTGTTCGAGGCCGATCTTGCCGAGGTCAACAGGCGCCTGGCCGATGGCAAGGCAGAGCTGGCGCTGACCTATGACGTGGGGCTCGATGCGCCGATCGAAAAGCGCGTGCTGGCGCAATTGACACCTTACGCCCTGCTGCCGGCCGATCACCCGCTGGCTTTGCAGGAGCGGGTATCGCTGGTGGACCTGGCCACTGAATGCCTGATCCTTGAAGACATCGCCCGGACCCGCGAGTACTTTCTTTCACTGTTCTGGGCCCATGACCTGCAACCGGCCAGCCTGCAACTGACCCAGACGTTCGAGATGCAGCGCGGGCTGGTTGCCCATGGCTACGGCGTGGCGCTGTCTTGCACCCGCCCGGTGGCCGATTGCAGTTACGACGGCCAGCCATTGGCGTGCAGGCCCTTACTCGAAACGGTCAGCCCGCAGCCGGTGGTGCTGGCCCAGTCCAGCGCCATGCGCCCGTCACCGGCGGCGCAGGCCTTCCTCGACTGGGCCAGCGAGCAGTTGGCGACCTGATCAGTTACCCGGCGACCCGGCCAGCCTGACCTGCGCTTGGCGGGCGACGAACAGCCAGTAGCCCAGCGACAGCAGGGCCAGCCAGCCGATACCCACGTACAGGGCCATGCGCGTGTCCGGGAACCAGGCCAGCACGCCGAAGATGAACAGCATGAACACCACCGCGCAGGCCGGGCCGACCGGCCAGAGCGGTACCGGGAAGTGCAGCCGGGCCACCTCGTCGGCGCTCATGCCGCGGCGCATGACGATCTGCGACAGCAGGATCATCAGCCACACCCAGACAATCGAAAAGGTCACCACCGCCGCGAGGATCAGGAACAGGTTGTCCGGCGCCAGGTAGTTGAGCACCACCCCCAGCAGCAGGGCCACGGCCATCACTACCACGGTCATCCACGGCACGCCGAAGCGCGACAGCTGCGCGAAGCTGGCCGGCGCCTGGCCGTTGTGGGCCATGCCGTACATCATCCGCCCGGCACTGAAGATGTCGCTGTTGATCGCCGACACCGCCGCCGAGATCACCACGATGTTCAGCAGCGTTGCTGCCGAGCCGATGCCCAGGCCGCTGAAGATCTGCACGAAGGGGCTGCCTTCGCTGCCGATCTTCGACCAGGGGTAGATCGACATCAGCACAAACAGGGTGAACACGTAGAACAGCAGGATGCGCAGTGGCACCGAGTTGATCGCCCGGGGGATCACCCGCTGCGGGTCCTTGGCTTCGCCGGCGGTGATGCCGATCATCTCGACGCCGCCGAAGGCGAACATCACCACGGTGAACGAGGCGATCATGCCGCCTACACCATTGGGGAAGAAGCCGCCATGGCTCCACAGGTTGCTCACCGCCGCCAGGGGCTCACCGGCGCCGCCCAGCTGGATGCCGAACATCAGCACAGCGGCACCGGCAAGGATCATCGAGACGATGGCGGTGACTTTCAGCAGCGACAGCCAGAACTCCAGCTCGCCAAACACCCGCACGCTGCACAGGTTCAGCGCACCGATGAAGAAGACGATGCCCAGCACCCAGATCCAGCGCGGCGTGTCGGGGAACCAGAAGCTCATGTAAACACCGAAGGCGGTGACATCCGCCAGGCACACCACCAGCATCGAGAAGGCGTAGCTCCAGCCGGTGAGAAAACCGGCAAAGCGCCCCAGGTACTGGCTGGCGTATTGCCCGAAAGAGCCGGACACCGGGTTGCGCACGGCCATCTCGCCGAGGGCGCGCATCATCATGTAGATCGCCGCGCCACCGATCAGGTAGGCGAGCAACACCGAAGGACCAGCCAGTTTGATGGCCGCTGCAGAGCCATAGAAAAGCCCGGTGCCGATGGCAGAACCGAGCGCCATGAAGCGAATGTGGCGGGTACTCAGACCGCGCCGCAAGGCGGTGCTGTTTTCGTTCATCCCAGGTAACTCCTCGTTGTTCTTATTCTTGGATAGCAAGGCGCCGTAGGACACAGGCAGGGCCATTAACCGGCCAAAGGCAGGGGGCTGACAACCGCCGTGCCATACAGATTGCCTATAGTGGCGCATAGGTAATCTGTGGTTTACCGGCTGCGCGCGGGCGCCCAATACTTTTGTCATTACAACAAGAGAGGTGGTCTGCGATGAATGCCGATATCGAACAGTTCCAGCGTGACGGTGCAGTGGTCTTGCGTGGCGTGTTCCGCGACTGGATCGAACCGCTGCGCGAAGGTTTTGAACAGAACCTGGCCGCGCCCAGCGCCTTTGCCATCGAGAACGTCGGCAGTGGCGAAGGCGGGCGCTTCTTCGAGGATTACTGCAACTGGCAACGCATCCCGGCATTCAAGGACTTCGTGCTCAACTCGCCCGCTGCGGCGCTTGCCGGGGCGCTGATGCAGTCGCGGCAAGTGCAGGTGTTCCATGAACACATTCTGGTCAAGGAGCCGGGCACCTCCAAGCCCACGCCCTGGCACCAGGACCTGCCGTACTACTGCGTCGACGGCCTGCAAACCGCCAGCTACTGGATACCGCTGGACCCGGTCACCCGCCACAACACCCTGAGCGTAGTGCTCGGCTCCCATCGCTGGCCCAAGCCGGTACGGCCCAAGAGCTGGGCCAGCAACAAGGATTTCTATGGCGCCACCGATGCAGGCTCCGGTGAAAGCCTGTTCATGGACATGCCGGACGTGGAGAACGGCGAGTACCAGATCCTCTCGCCGGAGCTTGAGCCAGGTGATGCGGTGGTGTTCGATTTTCGCACCGTGCATGGTGCTGCCGGCAACAACGGCAGCAACCGCCGCCGGGCCTTCTCGACCCGCTTCATGGGCGACGATGTGCGCTATATCCAGCGGCCCGGGCGGACTTCGCCGCCGTTTCCGGGGATTGACCTGAAGAGCGGCGATCGCATGCGCGAGGACTGGTTTCCGGTGGTGTGGGCGCGGTCTTAAGGGGGCTGGCAGGAGCGAGCTTGCCTGGCGATGCGATGTGGCAGGTAGATCGCTATCGCGGGTCAAGCCCGCTCCCACAGGTATTGCGGGCTACTTCAGATGGGCGACGATCTCGTCCTTGATCTTCAGGCGTTCCTTGCGCAGCCGGGTGACGGTGTCATCGGCGGCGCTATCGTTCTCGGCATCGACGACTTCGGCGTCTTTGCGGTTGTAGTCTTCATGCAGCTGACTCAGCCGCGGGTCGTGTTGTTTCTTCTCGATGAACTGCTCCTTGGTCAGATTCAAGTCTGCGAGCAAATCGTGCTTGACCGGCATTTCTTCACCTCTCCGGGGTTTGTGGGGTGGAAGTCATGAACTTAGAGGATAGTCGTCTTTGCCGGGTTTCGGGGCTGGGGTAGTCTGTTGCAACATTTGCCCCGCCCAGGACTCCGTGCAATGCCTCATCTTCATGTGGAATACAGCGACAACCTGAAAAACCTCGAGGTCGACCGCCTGCTGCTGCGTCTGAACCATGCCCTGGTCGGCAGCGGCCAGTTCGCCGAAGAGCTGGACATCAAGAGCCGTGCCGTGGCCCTGGCAAGCTTTCGCGTTGGCGTGGCGCCGGTGGAGCGCGCGTTCGCCCACATCAAGCTGGCGATCCTCAGCGGGCGTTCGGCCGAGATCAAACGCCAACTGTCAGCCAGCCTGCTGGAGGTACTCAAGGAAGCCGTGCCGGGCACGCCGGGGCTGGACATCCAGTTGTGCGTCGAAGTGATCGATATTGATCGTGATTCCTATTCAAAAGTGCACGTGCCGGCGTGAATTAGCACTGTGCTGAATAAAGGCTGAACAACGTGCTTGAATAGACGCCAGGCAACTATTTGTTGGCGTCTTTTTCACAAAAAATTGATGACTCGCTACTTAAAGTTCGGGCAGTTTCCAGGTAGTGCCGCAACGGCACTGTTCCCGTCGTTTAAATAAGCGAACCGTCATGTTCAAGGTCAAACCCCTGCGGGCCGAATGGGTCACGTTGATTGCCAGCCTGTACCTGTTGATCGGCTTCAACTCGTTGTTGTGGCAACACCTGGCCTCGGTGCTCTCCACCGATGGCCATGGCCTGCTGTTGCGCGCGGCCTTTGGCGTGATGATCCTCTGTGCGTTCAACCTGGTACTGACCCTGCTGGCCTTCAGGCCGCTGCTCAAGCCGCTGCTGATCACGTTGTTCATGCTCAGCGCCGGGGTGGCTTACTTCATGAGCCAGTATGGCGTAATGATTGATGTCGGCATGCTGCGCAATGCCATGGAGACCAATGCCACGGAAGTACGTGACCTGCTCTCGATTAAACTTTTTTTATATATCGTTGGGTTAGGTGTTTTGCCGTCTTTATTATTGTGCAAGACACCGGTTTTATACCGCAACTGGGCCCGCGAGTTGTTCGGCAAGTTGCTTGCCAGTGTCGCCTGTGTTGTGGTGCTGGGCGCCGTTGCGTTGATCAATTACCAGGGCCTGGCTTCGCTGTTTCGCAATCACCATGAAATCCGCCTGATGCTGGTGCCGAGCAATGTTGTCGGTGCCTCCCTGGGCTATGTCGGCGAGCGGGTCGGCAGCGCCGCCAAACCGTTTCGCGCCATCGGCGAGGACGCCAGGCTCGATGTCGCCTGGCAGCAACATACGCGCAAGTCGCTGACCGTGCTGGTGGTCGGCGAGAGCGCCCGGGCGCCGAACTTCGGGGTGCTCGGCTATGGCCGTGATACCACGCCGCAACTGAGCCAGGAACAGGGCCTGATCGCCTTCACCGACGTGCACTCCTGTGGCACCGAAACCGCCGTGTCGGTGCCCTGCATGTTCTCCGGTTTCACCCGCAAGGATTACGACGCCAGCACCGCGAAAAACCAGGAAGGCCTGCTCGATGTGCTGCAGCGGGCCGGGCTGGCGGTGCGCTGGCGCGACAACCAGTCTGGCTGCAAGGGCACGTGCGACCGCGTGACCTTCGAGGATGTCAGCAACCTCAAGGACCCGGCGTTGTGCGCCGACAACGAATGCCGCGACGAGATCCTGCTCAAGGGCCTGGACAGCTTCATCGACAACCTGCAACAAGACACCGTGCTGGTCCTGCACCAGATGGGCAGCCACGGGCCGGACTACTACAAGCGTTACCCCAGAGCCTACGAGCGCTTCACCCCGGTGTGCCGCAGCAACGCCCTGAACCAGTGCAGCCAGGACAGCATCGTCAATGCCTATGACAACACCCTGGTCTACACCGATCATGTCCTGGCCTCGCTGATCGACCTGCTGCGCAGCAAGCAGGACAAGGTCGACACTGCCATGCTGTACCTGTCCGATCATGGCGAATCGCTCGGTGAGTACAACCTGTACCTGCACGGCACGCCGTACATGCTGGCGCCGGAGCAGCAGAAACACGTGCCGCTGCTGGCGTGGTTCTCCGACAGCTACAAGGCCAGCTTCGGTGTCGATGGCGACTGCCTGCAGAAGGCCCGCAACCGCCCGCTGAGCCAGGACAACCTGTTCCATTCCATGCTTGGCCTGCTGCAGGTGCACACCACCCTGTACAAGCCGCAGCTGGACCTGTTCGCCAGTTGCCGGCCGATGTTGGCCCGGCACTGATCACAGGCGCGGTAGCGGCGGCAGGGGTAGCGGTCGAGTGGTTTCCCGACGATGGCCTGCGCCGTATATACTGCGCGCCATTGTTTGTGGGAGAGCCTTGTGGCCATTGATATTCACTGGATTTGCGATGACCGCAGCCTGGCAGAGCATTGCCAGCAGTGGCGCACGCTGCCCTTCGTGGCACTCGACACCGAGTTCATGCGGGTCGATACCTTTTATCCGAAAGCCGGTTTGATCCAGGTCGGCGACGGGGCACGGGCCTACCTGATCGATCCGCTGCGCATCGGCGACTGGCAGCCGCTGGCCGGCCTGCTCGAAGATGCGCAGGTGATCAAGGTCCTGCATGCCTGCAGCGAAGACCTCGAAGTGCTGTCGCGCCTGACCGGCAGCCTGCCGGCGCCGCTGTTCGACACCCAGCTGGCCGCCGGTTACCTCAACCTGGGTTTCTCCATGGGCTATTCGCGCCTGGTTCAGGAGGTGCTCGGCATCGACTTGCCCAAGGGTGAAACCCGCTCCGACTGGCTGCAACGCCCGCTGTCGGAAACCCAGGTCAGCTACGCCGCCGAAGACGCCGTGCACCTGGCCGAACTGTACGAGCGCCTGCGCCCGCAATTGTCGGATGACAAGAACGCCTGGGTGCTTGAAGACGGCGCCGAACTGGTTGCCCAGCTGCGCCGCGAAACCGACCCCTACGAGCTGTACCGCGAGGCCAAGCTGGCCTGGAAGCTGTCGCGTGCGCAACTGGCGGTGCTGCGCGAGCTGTGCGCCTGGCGCGAGCGCGAAGCCCGTGCCCGCGACCTGCCGCGCAACCGTATCGTGCGCGAAAACGCCTTGTGGCCGATGGCCCGCACCCAGCCGGACTCACTGTCGGCGCTGGCCAAGATCGAAGACATGCACCCGCGCACCATTCGTCAGGATGGCGAGTTTTTACTCGGCCTGATCAAGCAGGCCGCCAGCCTGCCGCCAGAGCAATGGCCGCCGGCGGTGCCCGAGCCGCTGCCGATCGAAGCCTCGGCGCTGCTCAAGCAACTGCGCGCCATCGGCCAGGCCGAAGGCGAGCGCCTGAACATCGCCCCCGAGCTGATGCTGCGCAAGAAAACCCTGGAACTGCTGCTCAAGAGCGGTTACCCCAACGGACCCTATCAACTCCCCGAGTCGCTGCGCGGCTGGCGCCGTGAGCGCATGGGGCAGGCGCTGCTCGATTGCCTGGCGGGCGCCGGAGACCAACCATGAAACGTATCTGCTCGATCTACAAGAGCCCGCGCAAGAACGAAATGTACCTGTACGTGCTCAAGGCCGAGGGCCTGGAGCGCGTACCCGAGGCTCTGCTGCCGTTCTTCGGCAAGCCGGTGCATGCCTTTGACCTGGTCCTGACCCCGGAACGCCAACTGGCCCGCGAAGATATCGCCAAGGTCCTGGAAAACCTCGAGCAGCAGGGCTATCACCTGCAGATGCCGCCGGCCGAGGACGAGTACATCGAGCACCTGCCAGAAGAGCTGCTGCGTCGCAACGACCCGATCTGACCTCCCTCACAGCCGCGCCGCCAGCCCCTGGCGGCCTTCGCCGTTACCCAAGGTTGTTATGAACATGCGTGTTTTGATCGCTGAACAGGATCATGCCCTCTACGCTCGGCTGTTGCGCGAGATGGCACCGGACCTGGAGGTCCTGAACAGTGGTGATTCGGCCGAGCTTGCGCGGATGGCCGCCGCCAGCCCGGTGTGGCTGGGCCAGCCGGACCTGTTGGCCACCCTGCTGCGCCAGGGCCATCAGCCGCAGTGGCTGCAATCGACCTGGGCCGGCATCACGCCGCTACTGGCTGACGGCCTGCAGCGCGACTACCGCCTGACCCGGGCGGTGGGCATCTTTGGCCAGGTCATGGCCGAATACGTGCTCACCTACATGCTCGGCCACGAGCGCGAGGTGCTGGCGCGCCTGGTCAGCCAGGTCGAGCGTAAGTGGGATGACCGCCCCGGACGCAGCCTGCAAGGGCGCCGGGCGCTGATCGTCGGCACCGGTGATATCGGCCAGCAGGTGGCGCAGTTTCTGTTGCCGTTCGGCGTGCAGCTGTACGGCATCGCCAGCCAGCCGCGCCAGCAGGCGCCGTTTATCGAAGTGGCCGGTCTTGACGACCTGGGGCGTCTGGTCGGCGAAGTCGATTACGTCATCAACCTGCTGCCGGATACTCCGGCGACCCATGACCTGTACAACGCGGCGTTGTTCCAGCGCTTCAACCCCGAAGCGCTGTTCATCAATGCCGGGCGCGGCGTGGCGGTGGTCGATGCCGACCTGGTCGAGGCCTTGAAGAAGGGCCATCTGGCCGGCGCGGTGATCGATGTCTGCCGCCAGGAGCCGCTGCCCCAGCGCCATCCGTTCTGGACCGCCTGGGGCTTGCTGCTGACCGGGCACAGCTCGGCGCCGACCTCGCCGGCGGCGATGGTGCGCTTGTTTGTCGAGAACCTGCGAGCGTATGAGGCGGGTCAAGGGTTACGCGGGGAAGTGGACTTTCAGCGCGGCTACTAACAGCAATGCCGGCTCCCGCAGGTTTGACGGCACCCTTGACCCAGTGGGAGCTGGCCTTGCCAGCGATGGGCTGCAGAGCAGCCCTTGAAAACTACAGGCTGAAATCACCCTCAGCCGCCAACTCGCTCAACGGCCGCCGCGGGCTCGGTACTTCCCGCGCCTGCAGACCTTCAGCGAGGGTCGACTTGTCGCCCAGCTTGCCGATCGCCACTGCCGCGTGCAGGGCGTAGCCTTCGGGAATCTTCAGCTCCTTGCGGGTCAGTTCCTGATCGAAACCGGCCATGCCGTGGGTGTGCCAGCCGCTCAGGCTCGCCTGCAACGCCAGGTGTCCCCAGGCCGAGCCGGTGTCGAAGGTGTGCCACAGGGCCGGGGTTTCTTCGCTGGCGCCCGGCGCGGTGAAGCTGGTCTTGGAAATGATGATCACCAGCGCCGAGGCGTGCTGGGCCCAACTGCGGTTGAACTCGTTGAGCAAACCAAGGAAGCGTTCCCAGTTCGGCGTGTCGCGGCGGGCATAGAGGAAGCGCCAGGGCTGCGAGTTGTAGGCCGAAGGTGCCCAGCGTGCGGCTTCCAGGAAGCTCAGCAGGGTGGCCTGGTCGATCGGCTCGCCGGTGAAGGCGCGCGGCGACCAGCGCTGGATGAACTGTTCGTTGATGGCGTGATCGGCAACGCGAGGATTTGCACTCATCTTGAGTTCCTGAGAGTTGGGGTGGTGACCGCTGGTCAAACTACTGTGTCATATGAGCGCTGACAAGCGGTCTGGCAATGGCCGGTGTCAGGCCCTAGACTGGCGCCGCCGCGCCACTGCGCACGAATTGAAACAGGACACCCGCTACATGACTGCCAACGCCAATCCATTCTGGATGCGTAAAACCCTCGAGCAACTCGATCGTCAGGAGTGGGAGTCGCTGTGTGACGGCTGTGGCCTGTGCTGCCTGCAAAAGCTTGAAGATGAAGACGACAATAGCGTCTATTACACACGTATCGCCTGCAAGTTGCTGGACCTCAAGACCTGCCAGTGCAGCGATTACCCGAACCGCATGCAGATCGTACCCGACTGCATCCAGCTGACGCCGGGCAAGGCCGACCAGTTCAAGTGGCTGCCGACCACCTGCGGTTACCGCCTGGTCAGCGAGGGCAAGGACCTGCCCGGCTGGCATCACCTGGTGTGCGGCGATCGCGAGCAGGTGCACAAGCAACGGATTTCACAATCCGGGCGCATGCTCAGCGAAGACAGCGTCGATGAAGACGACTGGGAAGACTATCTGATTTTCCGCGCCGGCTGAGCCCCGCAGAGGGTCGTCGGAAATCGCGTTTGGCGGAACAAGGAGTTTCTGTATGCGTGTGCGTTGCCATGGGTGGCTGGTGTTGGGCCTGCTGGCCAGTTCGCCGGCCTGGGCGAAAAAGGTCGATCTGGATTACCACGTGCGCTTGTTGCCACAAAGCGAGCAGGCCGAAGTGCGCCTGACCCTGGCTGATGGCGCCAGCGTGCGCAGCCTGGACTTCGACCTGGGCAAGGACGGCGCCTACAGCGACTTTCAGGCCGACGGCCAATGGCAGGTACAGGGCGACGATCAGCGTGGCCACTGGCAACCGGCGCCGGGCAAGAGCCAGTTGACCTACAAGGTACGTCTTAGCCAGCGCCTCAAGGGCGGCGCTTTCGAGACCCGCATGACCCCGGACTGGGCGCTGTTTCGCGGCGATGACCTGGTGCCGCCGGCACGCCTGGACCAGCACGACGGCACCGAACTGGTGGCACGCCTGAGCTTCGAGCTGCCCAAGGGCTGGAAAAGCGTCGAGACGCCGTGGCCGCGCATCGGCAAGCAGCGCTTTCGCATCGACAACGTTTCGCGCCTGTTCGACCGCCCGACCGGCTGGATGCTTGCCGGCACCGTCGGCACCCGCCGCGCGCGCCTGGGTGAAACCGAAGTCAGTGTCGCCGCACCCCAAGGCCAGGGCATGCGCCGGCTGGACAACCTGACCCTGCTGACTTTCGTCTGGCCGCAGCTGCAGGCGGTATTCCCGCGCAACCCGCCCAAGCTGCTGCTGGTCGGCGCCCGCGATGAGCTGTGGCGGGGGGCGCGGGCCGGGCACAATTCCATCTACCTGCACAGCAGCCGTGCGCTGGTCGGCGAGAACGGCTCGAGCCCGCTGCTGCGTGAGCTGGTGCATGTGTTCGCGCAGATCAACGACCGCGAAGCCAGCGACTGGATCGGTGAGAGCCTGGCCGAGTACTACGCCAGCGAGCTGCTACGCCGCGCCGGCGGCATGACCGAGGAGCGCTACCAGGCCCAGCAGGCGAGCCTTGAGCGCAGTGGCAAGAAGGTCAGCAGCTTGCGCGGCGAGCAGGTCGATAGCGCGGTGATCGCCCGTGGCGTGCTGCTGTTGCGCGCGCTTGACCAGGAAATCCGCCTGCACACCCACAACCAGCGTTCACTGGATGATGTCACCCGGGCGATGATGCGCCTGAACAGCGTCAGCACCGCGGAGTTCATCCAGCTCAGCGAAAGCGTGCTGGGCAAATCGTCCGAGGTGCTGCAGAGCAAGCTGCTGCGTTAAGGCTTGGGGTCTTGCAGGGCGTCGTTGCCGGTCACCGTGGTGCCGCGGGTGGCGGCTTCGGCGTTGGCCTGTAGCGCTTGCAGCTCGGCGCCGCTGCGTTCGATCTTGCTGCGAATGTTGTCCAGGTCGCTACGGCCGCGCTCGATCAGGCTTTTTACCGAGCTGTGGCCGGTGATGCCTCTGGCCAGAGCGACGCCGCCGATAGCCACCTGAATCAAGCCGAACAGGCCGCCACGGCGCAGGCCCTTGCCGACCATGATCACCCCGGTGGCGACCGAGCCTGCGCGTTCCCAGCCGTGGACGTTCTGTTCGCTGGCCATATGCGCTGAGTTGGCCGGGATAAGCGTCTGTTTCTCGGACATGATCATTCTCCAGTAGGGGCGATGGTCTACAGCAGACCGCCGGGCAGGGCGGGGTGTTCAGTCGAGTTACTTGAACTTCGGTCCGGAGCGGGTATTCAGGCCCTTGGCCAGACGGTCGTAAAGCACCACGTTGACCGTGGCGGCAAGGTTCATGCAACCGTTGGTCGGGATGTAGATAGTCTCTTCGCACCAGGCCCGCACGCTCGGGTCGAGGGAGCCGTCTTCGGGGCCGAAGATGTAGATCGCACGGTCCGGGTGGGTGTATTCGGGCAGCGGCCGGGCACCATCGACCAGCTCGACCGCCACCGGCGTGCAGCCCAGGGGGATGATCTTCTGCAGGTCGTCGATGCCGATCAGCGGAATATCGTAACGCACACGCTTGGTGTCGGTGACGAAGTCGCGGGCGCGCTCATAGCGCTTGCCGGTGTAGAACACCGAGTTGACGCCGTAGCAACCCGCGGCGCGCATCACCGAACCGACGTTCTCTGCTGACTTGGGGTTGAACAGACCAATGCAGCTGTACCGTTTGTTCGCCACGTGCCGGGGCCCTTCGCAAAAAAGACGCGATTATACGGGCTTGCCGGCGACTGTGGGCGCTTCAGTCCTTTTTCAGCATCCCGGCCAGGGCCGCAAACGGATTGTGGGTGGCCTTGGCGATGCTCGGGCTGCTGGTCGAGCCTTCGCTGAAGTACTGCTGGTCGGTATAGCGCGAGTGCTCGTTGTCGTGGCAGTACAGGCACAGCAGCTCCCAGTTGGAACCGTCCTGGGGGTTGTTGTCGTGGTTGTGGTCACGGTGGTGCACGGTCAGCTCGCTCAGGCGCTTGCCGGCGAACTCACGGGCGCAGCGGCCACACACGTGCGGGTACATGCGCAGGGCCTTGTCACGGTAGCCCATTTCCTTGTCGCGCTTGGCGTCGGCGAGGATGCGGTCTAGCCGTGCGGTGGCGGCGGCAGAGGATGACGAACTCATGGGATTACCTTTTCTCGGGCTTGTTACGGTTATGCCTTGAAGTTTAGCCCGATGGCGGGCAATTCGGACAGGCAAACCGTGCGCCGTGGGAGTAGCCTGTAGCCAGGACCTTCAAGGAGCCTGTGCATGCGTTACGCGATCATTGCCGTACTGATCTGTGCCAGCTTGCAAACTGCCGCGGCCGCCGAGCTGCAGCCACGGTTGATCACACCAGTGCCGGGGGCGCCGGGCACCGCCACGCCAACACCCTATCCGCAGGTGACGCCAAGTACGCCGCCGCGGGCCGGTGATGCGCGACCGGGCTCGCCATTGCTGCCGCCGATGCCGCTGCCCGCTCCGCCCAAGGACCAGCCGTTGCCCGGCCTGAATCCGGACAACAGCAAGGGCAAGGGCGACTAGACCTGCTGTGCCAGGCGCTGGCCGTCCTGCATGCGCAGGCGCCGCGACAGGGCCACGGCCAGGGCGCGAATGATCTTGGCGGCGATCTTCGGGGCGTCGTTGAGCATCTTTTCCAGCGAGTCCTTGCCCAGGTTGAGCAACTGGCAATCGCTGGCAGCGATGCAACTGGCCGAGCGCCGTTCACCGTCGAGCACGGCCATTTCGCCGAAGGCGCGGCCCTTGCGCAGGGTAGCGATTTCGACCTGGCGCTGCTCGGCGTCGGTCTTGCGCACCGAAACCACGCCGTGGTGGATGATGCACATGAAGGTGCCGGCATCGCCTTCGCGGAAAATTTCAGCGCCTTCGCTCATGCTGCTGATGCTGAAATAGCCGGCGGCGGCCTGGAAGTCGACAGGCAGCAACTGGTCGAACAGGCCGCAGTCCATGAGCATGTCGCGGATTTCGTTGTTGAGGTGGGTGGGTTCAGGCATTGGCGTCGTTCTTTTAGTTTTGTGGTGTCTGTTCTGGGGCTGCTGCGCAGCCCATCGCTGGCAAGGCCAGCTCCCACAGGATTTGTGGCAGCAAGCCTGGCCGGCGATTCGCTTGATCAGACAACAAATTTTCCGATTTACACCACGCCCAGCACGTTAAATACGAACGCATACTCCAGCGCCACATCGCGCAGTCCCTGGTAGCGTCCGCTCATGCCGCCGTGGCCGGCGCCCATTTCGGTCTTGAGCAGCAGCAGGTTGTCGTCGGTCTTGGTCACCCGCAGCCGCGCCACCCACTTGGCCGCTTCCCAGTACTGCACGCGGCTGTCGTTGTAACCGGCGATCACCAGCAGGGCTGGGTAGGCCTGGGCGCGGACGTTTTCATAGGGTGCGTAGGCCTTGATCCGCTCGTACACCTCGGGTTCTTCGGGGTTGCCCCACTCGTCGTATTCGGTGACGGTCAGCGGCAGTTCCGGGTCGAGCATGGTGTTGAGCACGTCGACGAACGGCACTTCGGCAATCGCCACCTTGAATAGCTCCGGGCGCTGGTTTAGTACCGCGCCGATCAGCAGGCCACCAGCGCTGCCGCCGCTGATCGCCAGTTGCCCGGCGCAGGTAACGCCCTGGGCGATCAGGTGCTCGGCGCAGGCAATGAAGTCGCCGAAGGTGTTGTGCTTGTGCTCCTGCTTGCCGGCGCGGTACCAGGCTTCACCCAGCTCGCCGCCGCCACGCACGTGGGCGATGGCAAAGGCCACGCCGCGTTCGAGCAGGCTCAGGCGGGCGTGGGAGAACCACGGGTCGAGGCTTTCGCCATAGGCGCCATACCCGTACAGGTACAGCGGCACCGGCTTGCCGACGTCGACGCGGCGCTGCACCAGGCTGATCGGTACCTGGGTGCCGTCGGCGGCAGTGGCCCACAGGCGCTGGCTGACGTAGGCATCCGGGTCGAACGGGCCGAGCACCGGGGTTTGCTTGAGCACTTGCTGGGCGCCGTTGGCCAGCTCCAGCTGGCGTACCTGGGCCGGGCGGTTGAGCGATTGGTAACGCAGGCGGATGCGCGGGCTGACGAACTCCAGGCTGTCCTGCACGTACAGGCTGTAGGCGGCGTCCGGCAGCTCGACGCGGTAGGCCGGCAGGCCTTGCGGGCGCACTTCGATGATCGGCAGGCCGCCTTCGCGCAGGCTCAGGGTCAGGGCGCTGGCGTTGAGGGTCAGGCCTTCGAGCATCACCGTGTCGCGGTGGGCCACCAGCAGTTGCCATTGCTCGCGGCTCGGCACGCTATCGGCATCGGCCTGGTACAGGGCGAAGTTGATGCCGTCCTGGTTGCTGCGGATAAACCAGCGCCACTGGCCTTCGAGCTGGCCATGGTCGGGGTAGTACTCGTGACCCTCGACCCGCGGCGCCAGGCAGGTGAAGGCCTGCTCGGGGTGTTCAGCGTCGAGCACCCAGGCTTCGCTGGTGGTCTTGCTGTTGAGCAGCAGGATCAGTTGGCGCTCGGAGCTGGCGCGGTAGCAGTGCAGAAAGAATCGGCCGTCGGTTTCTTCATACACCGCTTCGACACTGGCGCTGCCCAGGCGATGGCGCAACAGCTTGTGCGGGCGATGGGTGTCGTCCAGCTCGGCGAAGAACAGCGTCTGGTTATCGTTGGCCCAGGTCATGCTGCCGTCGCAGTCCTCGAACGGCAGCTGCTCGATGGCGCCGCTGGCCAGCTCCTTGACGTACAGGGTGTAGATCTCGTCGCCCGTGGTGTCCAGGCTGTAGGCCAGGCGCTGGTGGTCGGGGCTGATGCTGAAGGCACCCAGGGACAAAAAGCCACCCTTGGCCAACTCATTAGGGTCGAGCAGCAGTTCTTCGCGGCTTTCATCGACCGTATTGGAATCGTCGGCCGGGCGCGGGCAGCGGTAATGGCGGGCGTACTCGTCGCCGGCAGTGGTGCGCGTGTAGTACAGGTACGGGCCCCAGGGCGAGGGCAGCGACAGGTCGGTCTCGAGGATGCGCGCCTTGATCTCTTCGAACAGTTGCTCGCGCAGCGGCGCCTGAGCGGCCAGTTGCGCCTCTTGATAGGCGTTCTCGGCGTTCAGGTACGCCAGCACCTCGGGGGTGTCGCGCTGCTGCAGCCAGGCATAGGGATCGGCACCTGCGGCCTTGCGGGCAATCGGGGCACGAGGAGCGGTGGCGTCTGCGGACATGCGGGGTTCTCTTGGCTGGGGGGCGCCTGCGCGCGGAAAAGTGTTTATCATAAGCGTCTATTTACCTAGCTTGCCACGGACACCATGACCGAGAACGATTATCTGCTCGCCTGGGGCCTCTACGCCCTTGCCGCCTTGGGATGCCTGTTGGTGGGCTTTCGCCTGACCTCGTGGATGTGGCGCTGGCTGCGTGAACCGCTGCGGGTGCTGATGGCGGTGCTGCTGCTGACCCCGACCATCGTCGACCCGGTGAAAGAAAAATTCGCCCCGGCCATCGCCATTGCCGCCCTCGATACCCTGTTCAAGGTTGGCAACAACGCCCTGCGCGCTGCGGCCGACCTGGCCATGTACGGCATGATCGCCTTTGCCCTGTACGCGCTGTTCGTGCTTATCCGCTGGCCGCTCGAGCGCCGCGCCAGGGCTCGCCGCGAGCAGGCGCAAGCCGCCGCGCAGCGCGAGGCCGAGGAGCCTGTGAGCGATGAACCGTTCGCCGCCGAGCGCAGCGACCGCTACCGTAACCCGCCACCTGCAGCGCCGCTGGGCGGCAGTGGCACGCGGGTCGAGCCGCGTCTGTAGGATTGCCCGGAGCAGCCAAGCATGTGTGAACTACTGGGCATGAGCGCCAATGTGCCGACCGACATCGTTTTCAGCTTCACCGGGCTGATGCAGCGCGGCGGGCGCACCGGCCCGCACCGTGACGGCTGGGGCATCGCCTTCTACGAAGGCCGTGGCCTGCGTCTGTTCCAGGACCCGGCAGCGAGCTGCGAGTCGGAAGTCGCCAACCTGGTGCAGCGCTACCCGATCAAGAGCGAAGTGGTGATCGGCCACATTCGCCAGGCCAACGTCGGCAAGGTCTGCCTGTCCAATACCCACCCGTTCGTGCGCGAGCTGTGGGGGCGCAACTGGTGCTTTGCGCACAACGGCCAGCTCGGCGAGTTCAAGGGCCAGGCGACCTTCTACCGGCCGGTCGGCGATACCGACAGCGAAGCGGCGTTTTGCGACCTGCTCAACCGCGTGCGCGAAGCCTTCCCCGAGCCGGTCGAGGTCGAGCAGTTGCTGCCGGTGCTGGTCGAGGCGTGCGCCGAGTACCGTGGCAAGGGCGTGTTCAACTGTTTGTTCAGCGATGGCGACTGGCTGTTCTGCTTCTGTTCGACCAAGCTGGTACACATCACCCGGCGTGCCCCCTTCGGCCCGGCCCGGCTGAAGGACGTCGACATGATCGTCGACTTCCAGGCCGAAACCACCCCTAACGACGTGGTCACGGTGATCGCCACCGAGGCCCTCACCGAGAACGAAACCTGGCACCGCTACGCGCCTGGCCAGTGGGCCCTGTGGCGCCGTGGCGAATGCATCGCCCAAGGCCAGGCCAGCTAAGGATCAGCCCCATGTTCAGAAGTTACCTGCGCTTGCTGTTGTTTACCTGCGGTTTGCTGGTCGGGCTGCAGGTGCCGGGCTATATCGTCGATTACAGCCAGCGGGTCGAGGCGCACCTGCTCGAATCGCGTGAAGGCCTCAAGGGCTTCGAAGACACCGCCAAGCGCTTCTTCAGCGGCGACCTGCAGGCCTTGGTGCGCCATTACCGCAGCAGCGACGACCCGGTATTCACCAGCGATGCCAACAGCATCGAGAGTCTGTTGATCCGCAACCGCCAGTTCGAGCAGGAATGGCAGATCCTGCAGGGGCCGTGGCTGGCGAAAACCTGGCATGTGCTGGTCACCGCCAACCCGCAACTGCGCGAAGAAACCCTCACTGGCTACCGCTACCAGATCCTCCTCAACCCAGAGGCCCTGGCCTGGGGCCTGAGCTGCGCGCTGCTGCTGGCGCTGGTGGTCGAAAGCCTGCTGCTGTTGCTCGGCTGGGTAGCCCTGGGCGGGCGGCGCAAGGCGGTGCAGGAGAGCTGGCGCTAAACCAGCACGATGCGCTGTGGCCCGGCATCACAGGCGTAGCGCTCCAGCACGTTGCGGCACAGTTGCACCACTTCATCGACCAGTTCGACGCCGGTCTGCCAGGCCACCACCAGCTCCAGGCTCGGTGGCTGCCGGGCCAACGGCAGCAGGATCAGTTCGCCGCGGGCCAGTTCTTCGCTGACCAGCGCCGGCGGCAGGGCGCCGATACCAAAACCATCACGCAGCAACCGGGTGATCGCCGCCACCGAGTTCACGCAGTTCAACCGTGGCGCGCCGACACCTTCGGCCTGTAGCAGGCTGAGCACTTCCTGGTGCGGGCGGGAATTTTTCGAAAAGGTCACGATGCGCTCGCGGGCCAGGTCCGCCAGCGAGGCGTAGTCGCGGTTGTAGATCGACTGGCTGGCGACGATCCAGCCCATGGGGTAGCGCGCCAGGTCCAGGCTGCGGATGCTTTCCTGGCGCAGCAGGTCGGTTTGCAGGATCACATCGAGAAAGCCTTTTTGCAGCTGTTCGCGCAAGTTGAGCGCGGTATCGGCGATCAGCTCGATTTCCACCTGCGGGTAGCGCTCCATCAACTCCGCCACCAGCGGGCTCATCCAGGTGTGGATGACCGTGTCCATCACGCCGATGCGAATGCGCCCGACCTTGGCCCGGTCGCTGTCCAGCGATTGCTTGAGGGCCTTGGCAGTGTCGAGCATCTGTTCGGCATATTCGAGCACCTTGCTGCCTTCCGGTGTCAGGCTCACGCCCCGTGAGTCGCGCAGCAGCAACCTGACCCCGAGATCGGCCTCAAGCGCAGCGATGCGGCTGGAGATCGAAGCCTGGGTGGTGAAGAGCTTTTCGGCGGTCAGGCGAAAGCTCTTGAGGCGGGCGACCCAGACGAAGGTTTCGAGGAATTTGAGGTTCATGGCGCGCTCACTGATCAAGTTTTTCTTATGCCAGACAGCTGGTTTTTCTCGTTGGACGACAACCCGCACCCGTCGAAAAATGATCCTCAGGCCGCGACACATGTTGTCGTCGTTAAAACAATACCAACAAGCTGAGGCAACCATGAACCCATCGGGCGTGCAGCAACAGGTCAAAGCCAGGTCAGTGGCGGGGCCATTCGACTGGTACCGCAACATCAACAAGCAGGAACGCCGGACCTTCTGGAGCTGCAAGATCGGCTACGGCCTCGATGGCATGGACACGCAGATGCTCAGCTTCGTCATCCCCACCCTGATCGCCCTGTGGGGCATCAGCACCGCCGAGGCCGGGCTGATCCACACCAGCACCCTGATCGCCTCGGCCCTGGGTGGCTGGATCGCCGGTATCCTTTCCGACCGTATCGGCCGGGTGCGCACCTTGCAACTGACGGTGCTGTGGTTCGCCTTCTTCACCTTTCTTTGCGGCTTTGCCCAGAACTACGAGCAGTTGCTGATCGCGCGCACCCTGATGGGCTTCGGCTTTGGCGGCGAATGGACCGCCGGCGCGGTGCTGATCGGCGAAGTGATCCGCGCCCAGGACCGTGGCAAGGCGGTGGGCATGGTGCAGTCCGGCTGGGCCATCGGCTGGGGCCTGACGGCGATCCTGTATGCCGTGCTGTTCTCGCTGTTGCCGCCGGAAGATGCCTGGCGCGCGCTGTTTTTGCTGGGCATCGTGCCAGCGGTGTTCGTGATTTTCGTCCGCCGCCTGGTCAAGGACCCGGAAATCTACCGGCAGGCCAAGGCCGCGGAAAAAACCGCAGCGCCGTCGCACTTCTATGAAATCTTCGCTCCAGGCATGCTCTTCACCACGATCCGCGCCTCGCTACTGACCACCGGCGCCCTGGGCGGCTACTACGCCATCACCTCGTGGCTGCCGACCTTTCTCAAGAACGAGCGCGGCTTGAGCGTACTGGGCACCGGCGGCTACCTGGCGATGGTGATCTTCGGCTCTTACATCGGCTATGTGATCAGCGCCTACCTCACCGACCTGCTGGGCCGGAAAAAGAACTTCATCCTCTTCGCCGTCGGTTCGTTCATCATTGTCCTGCTCTACACCCAGATGCCGGTCAGCGACGGTGTCATGCTCTGGCTGGGCTTCCCCCTGGGCTTCTTCGCCTCGGGGATCTTCAGTGGCATGGGCGCGTTTCTCACCGAACTGTTCCCCACCCGTATCCGCGGTTCGGGCCAGGGCTTTTGCTACAACATCGGCCGGGCGCTGGCGGCGTTCTTCCCGCTGCTGATCGGCCTGCTGAGCCAGAAGATTCCCCTGGGCCTGGGCATCGGCGGATTTGCCGCAGTGTCCTACGGAGTGGTAATTCTGGCAGCCTTGAGCCTGCCGGAAACCCGCGGCAAACAATTAGAAGCCCATTAAGGCCGAGCCTGAAGGAGTGTCACACGTGAGCCGCCTGTTATTGAATTGCGATATGGGTGAAAGTTTTGGCAGCTGGACCATGGGCCTGGATGCCCAGGTCATGCCTTATGTTGATTGCGCCAACATTGCCTGCGGTTTTCATGCCGGCGACCCCGGGATCATGCGCAAGACCGTGGCCCTGGCGGTTGCCAGCCAGGTGCGCATCGGCGCCCATCCGGCCTACCCGGACCTGGCCGGCTTTGGCCGCCGCTCCATGGCCTGCAGCGCCGAAGAGATTCGCGACCTGCTGCATTACCAGATCGGCGCCCTGGACGGCATTTGCCGGACCCAGGGCACCCGGGTTGCCTACGTCAAACCCCATGGCGCGCTGTACAACGACATGATGGCCGAGCCGCTCAAGCTGCGTACCGTGCTCGAAGCCGTGGCCGCCTATGACCGGCAGTTGCCGCTGATGCTGATGGCCACCGCCGACAACAGCGCGGCCCAGGCCCTGGGCGACGAGTACGGGGTGACGCTGTGGTTCGAAGCCTTTGCCGACCGCGCCTACGACGCCAGCGGCCACCTGCTGTCGCGGCGCTTGCCGGGGGCGGTGCACCACGACCCGGCAGTGATCGTCGAGCAAGCCCTGCGCCTGGCCCGCGGCGAGCCGCTGAGCGCCAGCGATGGCAGCCCGTTGCTGCTGCAGGCCGATACCCTGTGCGTGCATGGCGACAACGACAGCTCGATCGCCGCCGTGCGGCAGATCCGCCAGGCCCTCGATGCCCAGGCGGTGTCATGAATTACCGAATTGAAGTGGTGGCTATCGACTGCCTGATGGTGCGCCTGTTCGACCATATCGATGAAAGCAACATGCCGTGGATGCTCGCCGCTACCCAGCGCCTGCGCAGCGTCTTTGCCGAGCGTCTGGTCGACCTGGTGCCGTCCTATACCACGCTGATGGTGCAGTTCGACATGCTCCAGATGTCGCCGGCCGAGGCCCAGGCCTGCATCCGTGAAGCGCTCAACGACCTGCAAGCGGACCCTGGCAGCGCTGGCCGTCAGCACGAGATTCCGGTGTGGTACGACCTGAGCGTAGGCCCGGAGTTGAAACTGCTGGCCGAGCGCTGCCAGACCTCGGTGGCCGACATCATTCGTCGCCACAGCGAGCGTGACTACCAGGTGTTCGCCCTGGGCTTTGCCCCCGGTTTCGCTTTCATGGGCCTGGTCGAACAAGCCCTGGCCGCGCCGCGCCTGGCCACCCCGCGCAAACGCGTGGCGGCCGGCAGCGTGGGCATTGCCGAGCGCCAGACCGCCGCTTATCCAGCGGTTTCTCCCGGCGGCTGGAACCTGATCGGGCGCACCCCGAGCAAGCTTTTTGACCGTCAGCGCGACGGCTACAGCCTGTTGCAGCCGGGGGACCGGGTGCGCTTCGTGGCGGTTGAGCGCGCTACATTCATCAACCTGGGCGGCGACGATACCCCGCTGGAGGCACAGGCATGAGCCGCTTGTCGATCGAGGCCAGCACGCCGCTGTGCCTGTTGCAGGATGCCGGGCGCTTTGGCGTGCGCCACCTGGGCGTGACCCAGGGCGGGGCGCTGGACTGGGTGTCGATGCGCTGGGCCAACTGGCTGCTGGGCAACTCGCCAGAGGCCGCGGTGGTCGAGGTTACCCTCGGTGGTTTCAGCCTGGTTGCCGAGCAGGACTGCTGCCTGGCACTGGCCGGCGCCGACCTCGACGCACGCCTCGACGGCCAGCCGCTCAAGCCTTGGCGCAGCTTCAACATGAGCAAGGGCCAGCGCCTGCGCCTGAATTCGCCGCTGCATGGCGCCCGTGCCTACATCGCAGCGCCGGGCGGCTTCAAGGCACCGCAGGTACTGGGCAGTTGTGCCAGCGTGGTGCGTGAGGAACTTGGTGGGCTGGATGGCCTGGGCTCGCCGCTGGCCAAGGGGCAGCAGATGGAATTTGTAGGCCCGGCAACGGTACTGAAAGAAGTGCCGGAGGCGATGTGGCCGGACTTTACCGACAGGGCGCCGCTTGATCTGTTGCTCGGCGCGCAGATCGGCGATTTTAGCGGCACGAGCCTGTTCGAAGCGTTCAATCGCGACTGGACCCTCGACAGCCGTGCCGATCGTATGGGCATTCGCTTGCTCGGGCCGGTGTTGCGCTACCAGGGCCCGGCGATGATTTCCGAAGGGATTCCGTTGGGCGCGGTGCAGGTGCCGCCGGACGGCCAGCCGATCGTGCTGCTCAATGATCGCCAGACCATTGGTGGCTATCCACGCTTGGGCGCGTTGACGCCGCTGGCCCTGGCGAGGATGGCGCAGATGCTGCCGGGGCGTGTGGTGCGCTTCCGGCCGGTGGTGCAGGAGATGGCGTGGCTTGAGCAGCGGGCGTTTCTTGAAAGGTTTGTTGGCTGAGAGGGCCTCATCGCTGGCAAGCCAGCTCCCACAGGTGAATGCAAACCTCTGTGGGAGCCGGCCTTGCCGGCGATGGGGCGCGTAGCGGCCCCGTGTCTACTTGGACAAAAACCGCATCCCTTCCTCCAGCCCGCGCAAGGTCAGCGGGAACATCCGGTCTTCGACCAGCTCGCGCACGATGTTGGTCGAGGCCGTATAGCCCCAGGTGTCTTTCGGATAGGGGTTGATCCAGATGAGCTTCTTGTACTTCTCCATGAAGCGCTGCATCCACACGTAGCCGGCTTCTTCGTTCCAGTGCTCGACGCTGCCACCGGGCTGGGTGATCTCGTAGGGCGCCATGGCCGCGTCGCCGACGAACACCACCTTGTAGTCGGCGCCGTACTTGTGCAGCAGGTCCAGGGTCGAGGTGCGCTCTGAGGTCCGGCGCAAGTTGTTCTTCCACACCGACTCGTAGACGAAGTTGTGGAAGTAGTAGTACTCCAGATGCTTGAACTCGGTCTTGCAGGCCGAGAACAGCTCTTCGCAGATCTTCACGTGGGCGTCCATCGAGCCGCCGATGTCGAACAGCAGCAGCAACTTGACGCTGTTGCGCCGCTCCGGGCGCATCTGGATGTTGAGCAGGCCGGCATCGCGGGCGGTGTGGTCGATGGTGCCGTCGATGTCCAGCTCTTCGGCCGCACCCTGGCGGGCGAACTTGCGCAGCCTACGCAGGGCCAGCTTGATGTTGCGCGTGCCCAGCTCGACCTGGTCGTCGAGGTTTTTGTATTCGCGCTGGTCCCAGACCTTGACCGCCTTGCCCTGGCGCTTGCCGGCATCGCCGACGCGGATGCCCTCGGGGTTGAAACCGCCCGAGCCGAACGGGCTGGTGCCGCCGGTGCCGATCCACTTGTTGCCGCCGGCATGGCGTTCCTTTTGCTCTTCGAGGCGCTTCTTGAACTCCTCGATCAGCTTGTCGAGGCCGCCCAGGGACTGGATCTGTGCGCGTTCCTCGTCGCTCAGCGAGCGCTCGAACTCCTTGCGCAGCCAGTCTTCGGGAATCAAGGCTTCCAGGTGCTGGTTGAGGTTCTCAAGGCCCTTGAAATAGGCCGAGAACGCCCGGTCGAACTTGTCGAAATGGCGCTCGTCCTTGACCAGGATGGCCCGCGACAAGTAGTAGAACTCGTCCATGTCGGCAAAGGTCACGCGCTGCTTGAGGGCATTGAGCAAATCAAGCAGCTCGCGCACCGACACCGGCACTTTGGCCGCGCGCATTTCATTGAACAGATTGAGCAGCATGGCTTTTGCTCCCGGCTCAGCGGTTACCGCGACGGCTCATGAAGGCCAGGCGCTCGAGCAGCTGCACGTCCTGTTCGTTCTTGACCAGAGCCCCGGCCAGCGGCGGAATGGCCTTGGTCGGATCACGTTCGCGCAGCACTGCTTCGCCGATGTTGTCGGCCATCAGCAGCTTGAGCCAGTCGACCAGCTCGGAGGTGGACGGCTTTTTCTTTAGGCCCGGGACTTTGCGCACGTCGAAGAACACGTCCAGCGCTTCGCTGACCAGGTCCTTCTTGATGTTCGGGTAGTGCACATCGACGATCTGCTGCAGGGTGCTGCGGTCAGGGAAGGCGATGTAGTGGAAGAAGCAGCGGCGCAAAAAGGCGTCGGGCAGTTCCTTTTCGTTGTTGGAGGTAATGATGATGATCGGGCGCTGCTTGGCCTTGATCGTCTCGTCGGTCTCGTAAACGTAGAACTCCATTTTGTCGAGTTCCTGCAACAGGTCGTTGGGGAACTCGATGTCGGCTTTGTCGATTTCGTCGATCAGCAGAATGACCCGCTCTTCGGACTCGAAGGCTTCCCAGAGCTTGCCTTTTTTCAGGTAGTTGCGTACGTCGTGGACCTTGTCGACGCCCAGTTGCGAGTCACGCAGGCGGCTGACCGCGTCGTACTCGTAGAGGCCCTGGTGGGCCTTGGTGGTCGACTTGATGTGCCAGGTGATCAGCTTGGCGCCAAAGGATTCGGCCAACTGTTCGGCGAGCATGGTCTTGCCGGTGCCCGGCTCGCCCTTGACCAGCAGCGGCCGCTCCAGGGTGATCGCCGCGTTGACCGCCAGTTTCAGGTCGTCTGTAGCGACATAAGCGCTGGTGCCTTCGAACTTCATGAACCGATCCTCTAACGTAGCGCCGGGGGTACATGGCCCCTGGCGGAAAAATTGTCATGCACGACTATAACGCGGGCTCCGGGCGAGTGGGAACGCAGACGGCCCATTCAGTCTCTGAATGGACCGTCACTCGGTGACTCAGTCAGCCTTGGGCGGCGCTTGTTCGTAACGTGCGTTGAAGGCCTGGACGAAGCCGTTGCGCAATATCTGCAAGAACGCCTCGAAGGCGCTGATATCGCTTTTGTGTACGCTGCCGCTGAGTTCCACGCGGGTGGCAAACTGGTTCTTGCCCTGGTTTTTCAGCACGGTTTCGCTGCCGCCGACCAGCGCTTCCCAGATCGAACGGAAAAAGCCCTTGTCCTGGTTCTGAACGTCCTGCTTCCAGTTGAACACATCGACATCGCGCAGCAGCGGTTTGATGTAGCCCGTGAGCCGCCCCTTTTGCGCTTCGGCCTCGATCACCAGGTCGCCGTGGCCGGCATTGAAGTCGAATTTGCCATAGGCGCTGGCGAAGTCATTGAGCCGGCGCAGCTCGATGCCGGTGGCGCGCAGGCGGAACTTGAAGTCGTCGAAGTCGCTGAACGGGTCGAAGGTGGCGCTGCTTTCGACGCTGGCATCGCCCAGCAGCCGGGCCTTGCCGTCGAAGGTGGCATCGCGCCGGCCTTTGCGGTCCTCGACGTTGGTGAGGTTGCGGATGCTGGCATCGAGCTGGGTGGCCTTGAGGTTGACCGGCGGCTTGGAGTTGAAGTTGCGAAAGCTCAAGGTGCCGTCTTCGATGCGCACTTCGTTGAGGGTGATCGGCAGCAGTTTTTCCAGTTGCTGGCGCCAGTCGGTGCCCTGACCGGTCTGTGAGCTCTGCTTGCTGGCGCCGTCGACGAAGTTCAACTGCGGCTTGAGGAAGGTCACCTCGGCGACCACCGCCTGGTCGTGCCACAGCGAATGCCAGCTGACCGAGAGGTCGATCAATGGTGCTTCGAGAAACGGCACCGGGACCTTGCCGCTGGTCTTGACGATGTTCAGGCCGTTGATCTTGTAGGCGCCGCGCCACAGTGCCAGGTCGACATCGGTGACCTGCCCGCGGTAGTCGCCCATGTCGGCCAGTTTGTCGTTGAGGTAGTTGCGCACCAGCAGCGGCAGGGTCAGGTGCAAGGCCAATAGTAACAATGTAATACCCAATAGCCCCCATAAGGGCCAGCGATAGCGGCGTTTCATCGGTGGTAGTTCCCGGCAAGGTAGTGATCGGTTGACCCCTGTCAGCTTCAGGGGTTCGCCGGTTGTGGACGCACTGGCGTTGCAGGCTTACCCTTGAAGTTTTCCGCCCGGTGCATAAAAGGACCCCGCCATGAGCCGTATCTTTGCTGACAACGCGCATTCCATCGGCAATACGCCGCTGGTGCAGATCAACCGCATCGCCCCCCGCGGCGTCACCGTGCTGGCCAAGATCGAGGGGCGCAACCCCGGCTATTCGGTCAAGTGCCGGATCGGCGCGAACATGATCTGGGACGCCGAAAGCAGCGGCAAACTCAAGCCGGGCATGACCATCGTCGAGCCGACTTCAGGCAATACCGGCATCGGCCTGGCCTTTGTCGCTGCCGCCCGTGGCTACAAGCTGCTGCTGACCATGCCGGCGTCGATGAGCATCGAGCGGCGCAAGGTGCTCAAGGCCCTGGGCGCGGAGCTGGTGCTCACGGAGCCGGCCAAGGGCATGAAAGGCGCGATCGAAAAGGCCAGCGAAATCGTCGCCAGCGACCCGTCGGCGTACTTTTTGCCCGGCCAGTTCGAGAACCCGGCCAACCCGGCGATCCATGAGAAAACCACCGGCCCGGAGATCTGGAACGATACCGACGGCGCCGTCGATGTGCTGGTAGCGGGCGTCGGCACCGGCGGCACCATTACCGGGGTGTCGCGCTACATCAAGCAGACCCAGGGCAAGGCGATCCTCTCGGTGGCGGTCGAGCCGCTCGGCTCGCCGGTCATCACCCAGGCCCGTGCCGGTGAAGAGATCAAGCCCAGCCCGCACAAGATCCAGGGCATTGGCGCCGGTTTCGTGCCGAAGAACCTTGACCTGTCGATGGTCGACCAGGTCGAGCTGGTCAGCGACGAGGAGTCCAAGGCCATGGCCCTGCGCCTGATGCAGGAGGAGGGCATCCTCTGCGGAATCTCCTCCGGTGCGGCCATGGCCGCGGCGGTGCGCCTGGCGGAAAAACCGGAAATGCAGGGCAAGACCATCGTCGTGATCCTGCCGGACTCGGGCGAGCGCTACCTGTCGAGCATGCTGTTTGCCGACCTGTTCACCGAACAGGAAAACCAGCAATAAGTCGCAGCGGCGCTGATCCCGGGCAATAACCGGCGCCGCTGTTTGTTGCACAATCCTTAACACTGAATCCCGGCCCCGCAGGTTTTCAGCGGGGCTGGATCGGTTAATATGTTCGATTAATCCGGCAGCGATGGCCTGATCGAAATTCCAAGGAGTGTTGCATGACCTTTTCCTTTGTCGCCAAGGCAGGTGTACTGCTGCTGTTTTTCGGCAGCACGCTGTATGTGCACCTGCGCGGCAAGGCGCGTTTGCCAATGTTGCGCCAGTTCGTCAACCATTCGGCGCTGTTCGCCCCTTATAACGCCCTGATGTACTTGTTTTCCGGTGTGCCGTCCAAGCCATACCTGGACCGTAACCGTTTCCCCGAGCTCGACGTGCTCAAGGACAACTGGGAAGTAATCCGCGAAGAGGCCATGCACCTGTTCGACGAGGGTTACATCCGCGCTGCCGAGAAAGACAACGACGCCGGTTTCGGTTCGTTCTTCAAGAAGGGCTGGAAGCGCTTTTACCTGAAGTGGTACGACAAGCCGCTGCCTTCGGCCGAGGCGCTGTGCCCGAAGACCGTCGCGCTGGTCAACAGCATCCCCAACGTCAAGGGCGCGATGTTCGCCTTGCTGCCCGGCGGCAGTCACCTGAACCCGCACCGCGACCCGTTCGCCGGTTCCCTGCGCTATCACCTGGGCCTGTCGACGCCCAACTCCGACGACTGCCGGATCTACGTCGATGGCCAGGTATACGCCTGGCGCGACGGTGAAGACGTGATGTTCGACGAGACCTACGTGCACTGGGTCAAGAACGAAACCGAGACCACCCGGGTGATTCTTTTCTGTGACGTCGAGCGCCCGCTCAACAGCCCGCTGATGACCCGCATCAACCGCAAGGTCAGTGCCTTCCTCGGCCGCGCCACTGCGCCGCAGAACACCGACGACGAGCGCGTTGGCGGGATCAACCAGGCCTATGCCTGGAGCAAGCGCTTCAGCAACGTCATCAGCAGCCGTGTGAAGCAGTTCAAGCGCGCCAATCCCAAGGCCTACCGGGTATTGCGTCCGGTGCTGGCGGTGGTGGTTGCCTACCTGCTGTATCGCTGGTTGTTCTGATTGTTTCGGGCCGCTTTGCGGCCCATCGCCGGCAAGGCCGGCTCCCACAATGGATCTGCATTCACCACCGACTTGCCAGCCTGAAACAGGCTGGTCTATAGTCAGACCCACTTCACCTCACCGAAGACCTGCTCATGCCAGCTTCCTGCCCAGCCACCGTATTCGCTACCGCGCCTGACGCGGTTGTCGTTGTGCGCGCGAGCCAGCAGCCGGCCATGATCAGTCACTACCCACCACCTGTCAGTAGCGTGGTCGTGTGCATCGTTGCACCGCCAGCGGTGGTAGTGCTGGGCTAAGCGGCCAATCGCTGCGTCCCCACACACCTGCACCCTACTGAATACGGTTGGCTGCCCCTTGCGGGTAGCACCGTTCGGCTTATCTGCCCGAATTACAGGTGGCATTCATGTCTGTTCTATCGAAACAATCTATGGCCTCGGCGGCCACTACCAGCCTGTTCGTCCTGCTCTGGAGTAGCGGGGCGATCGTCTCCAAGCTCGGCCTGGCCCACGCCAGCCCGTTTGCCTTCCTGCTGCTGCGCTCGGCCCTGGCCCTGGCCGGCCTGCTGTTGCTCAGCCCGTTGCTCAAGCTGCACTGGCCGCGCAGCCGCCCGGCAGTGCTGCAAGCTCTGGCCACCGGTTGCGTGCTGCTCGGTGCCTATCAGATTTTCTACTTGCTGGCGCTCAACACCCACGTTACCCCCGGGGTCATGGCCACGGTCATGGGCGTGCAACCGATCCTCACCGTGGTGCTGATGGAGCGCCAGCGCTCCTGGAGCCGGTTGTTCGGCCTGGGCCTGGGGTTGAGCGGCCTGATCATGGTGGTTTACCAAAGCATCAACCTTGGCGGCGTGTCGCTGGCCGGGATGCTGTTTGCCTTGCTGGCGCTGATGAGCATGACCTTCGGTTCGATCATGCAAAAGCGCATCACCAGCAACCCCATGGGCACCCTGCCGCTGCAGTATATCGCCGGGCTGCTGATGTGCGCGGTATTCGCGCCGTTCCAGCCGCTGCACGTGGAACTGACCGACAGCTTCATCGGCGCGTTGTTGTGGATGGGGCTGGTGGTGTCGCTGCTGGCGACCTTGCTGCTGTACCGGCTGATCGCCAAGGGCAACCTGGTCAATGTCACCAGCCTGTTCTACCTGGTGCCCGCGGTTACTGCAGTGATGGACTACCTGATCTTCGGCAACCGCCTGGCGGCGCTCAGCCTGTTGGGCATGGGGCTGATCGTCATCGGCCTGCTGTTCGTGTTCCGCAAGCCCGCAGCCGGGCAGGCGCAGCTGCAAGCTGACTGACTGTACGGACCGCCCGGCAGTGCGCCGGGCGGTTTGCCTTCAGAAGTAGTAGCCGATGTTGATGTTGGTGCGGTAGTACCAGTCGTTGCTGCCGACCGAGTTGGTGCTGGTCCAGCCCGTGCCGTTCTCGGCGCCGCCGAAGGGGTTGGCGTTCTTCGCCCAGGTGAAGTCGACCCAGGCCATGATCGGCATGGCCAAAAACTGCGCGCCCACGGTAAACATCTGCGAGTCATCCCAGCCGCTTTTGTCTTTCATCATGCGGCTGTAGTCGTTGTAGACCTTGATCTTCTTCAACTGGCCAAGGCCCGGGGTGAAGATGTCGTAGCCGACGTTGATCGAGCCGATGGTGGCCTTGGAGGCGATCAGGTAGGCCGGGGTCAGGCCGTTGCCGCCCATCAGCACCGAATCGTTGCTGACGCCGTCGGGGTTCTTCGGATCGTACTCGTAACGAATCGCCTGGCTGGTGACCGTCCAGTTGCCGGCGTTGACGATCGCATGCACGCCGCCGGCCCAGTAGTCGCCATCGTCACGGGTGGTGGCGTTGTACAGCTCGGCTGCGGCCAGCGAGGCGCCGATTTCGGTTTTCCAGCCGTCACCGCTAAAGGTCCGGGCAACCCGGGCGTTGACCTGGTTGCGCTTCTCGTTGTCCTGGCGCGACTGGGTGAAGGCCACGGCGTTGTCGTCGAGATCGCTGTAACGGCCGACTTCCGGCGAGTAGCGGATGCCGCTGGGTAGCATGCGCGGGAAGTAGCCCAGTTGCAGGTCCCAGTCCTTGTCCTTGTAGCTGTATTTCAGGCCCGTGCCGGCACTGACGCCATAGCCCATGAAAAACGGGATGTGGTAACTCCAGCCAAACTGCGGGTAAGGCTCAAGGCCAAAGGGTTTGAATGGCGCGCCCAGTTGCACATTGGAATTGGCATTGAAGCGATAACCGACGTAGCCACGGTCGATCGAGCGCTTGCCGTCGTCCTGGAACCAGTAGCCGATGTCGCTGAACAGTTGCTTGTGGGTGGCCTGGACATCCAGGCGAAAGGTATCGAACAGAAAGCGCCCGTTGTTCTCGGTAGTGTCCCAGTGCTCATCGCGGTAATTGACCCGCAGCGCACCGCCGATATCCAGCGAACTCTGGCCGTCGTCACTGCGCCAGGCAATGTGCGGAAAGGGTTTTTTCACCGCTGGCGGCTGGTCCGGCGCCGCAGGGCCGGGCTCGGAAGCGAAACTGGTGGCGCTGCCGAGGATCAGGCCAAGGCTTATCACGTACTTGTTCATATCAATGCCCCGCAAGGTTGAGCAGTTTCTGTGGGCAACAGCTGTCCGCCGCCTGGGGTCAGGCGTTAAGCGAAGTCAGCGGTGGCGCATCGGTGGGTTTGTTATTATTTTATAGGTGGCACATTGTTTTTATTTATATTCGAGAGGGAAAGAGCAGGAACTGTGCCAGTGCCGATAAGTGGCGGTTGTTTGAATAAATATGATGTAAAACAATTATTTATATCTGAAACGCTTTAAACCGTGCCGTGGGTGAAACAGCGTGGTGTTTAAGTAACAGCGCTGGGCAATGGCAGTGCGGTTTAAGTGCACAGCGCGCGTTGACAGTGCGTGGGGTGTTTTATCAATGAATAAGTAATTGACTGTTTTAGGGCCGCTTTGCGGCCCATCGCCGGCAAGGCCGGCTCCCACAGGTCCTGAAAGTCGCGCAAAAAAAACCGGCACACTCGGTGCCGGCCAATTGCGCGTGTTGCAAGGGTTACAGATCAAGCACCATGCGCCGGCTCTTGCAGCCCGAGACACAGACCATCATCGATGTGTTCGCCGCCCGTTCGGCCTTGGTCAGCACGCCATCGCGGTGGTCGATATCACCTTCCAGCACCCGGGTTTCGCACGAGCCGCACACCCCTTCGCGGCAGCTGTACTCGATATCGCAGCCGGCTTCGAGCAGCACATCAAGCAGGTTCAGCCCAGGCTCGACGTTCAGGGTCTTGCCGGACTTTTTCAGCTCGACGCTGTAGCTGTCCTGGGCATCTTCCGAGGGCGGCAGTTCGGCGGCGGTGAAGCGTTCGATATGCGCATGGGGGTAACCGAGGCTTTCGCAGGTGCTCTCGAAGGCATCGAGCATCGGCGTCGGGCCGCAGCAGTAGAAGTGCGTATCGCCGGGCTGCCCGGCCAGGTAATGGGCCAGGTCCGGTACCGCGTTCTTCTCGTCGTTGAAGTGGTAGAGCACCTTGGCATCGACCCCGCTGAGTTCTTCCAGCAGCGCCGCTTCCTTGCGCGAGCGGGCGCAGTAGATCAGCTCGGCGGATTTGCCCAGTGCCAGCAACTGGCGAAACATGCAGTAGATCGGCGTGATGCCGATGCCGCCGGCCACCAGCACGTTGTGGCTGGCGTGCGGGTCGAGGGCGAAGTTGTTGCGTGGCTGCGAGATGCGCAGTTGCGTGCCAACGCGCAGTTGTTCATGGACGAACGCCGAGCCGCCGCGGCTGTTGCGATCGCGCAGAATGCCGACCACATAACGGCCCTGGTCGCTCGGCGAGTTGAGCAGTGAATAGCTGCGCACCAGGCCGTTGGGCAGGTGCAGGTCGATGTGCGAGCCGGCTTCGAACGGCGCGAACACGGTGTCGCCCCAGGGGCGCAGTTCGACGCTGATGATGCCTTCGGCTTCGTGGCGCAGGGTGTGCACCAGCGCGGTGATGGTAGAGGAGTTGGACATCGGTCACCTCAATGGCGCAGTGCGCAAGTCAATGTCGAGCCGGGCGCTGGCTTCGATTTCCACCACCAGCTCGGGGAACACCAAGGCGCTCACCTGAACCAGGGTGGAGGTGGGGTAGCAGGCAAAACCTTGGAAGAAGTCGCGGCGGGCGCGACCGACTTCGTCCTTGTCGGCAATGTCGGTGAGGTACAGCGTCAAGCGGTAGAGATTGCCGATGTGCCCGCCTGCCGCTTCCACCAGCGCCCGGATCTTGTTCAGTACCACCAGGGTCTGCGCGTAGGCATCCAGTGGCACGCCGCGCTCGGCAGCCTGGCGAGTGGCGGGATGGCCGGTCATGCCGGACATCACCAGCTCGTTGCCCAGCAGCAGGGCGTTGGACCAGCTGGCAGTGGCCAGCTCGGTCACCGCCTGTGCCTGGATACGGTGCACGGGCAGGCTCATCACAGCGGCTTCGCTTCGATCAGCGCCAGTTGCTCCTTGGCCTTGCCCTTGAGGTAGCGGCGCAGGCGCACCACACCCAGGTCATGCTGATAGAGGTTCTCGCGCTGGTTGGCGTCGTACTCCATGAACTCCAGCAGCACCCGGTCCTGCTCCAGCACCGTCCAGTGGCGGGCTTCCAGGCGGTTCTTGTAGAGGAAGCGCCAGGTGTCGCGCTGCCAGCCGGTCAGTGGCCGCGCGCGCCAGTGGAATACTGCCGAGAGGCTACGGCTGCTCGGGGTGTAGCTGCCGATGATGGTGAAGTTGCCGCCCGGGCCGCCGGTCTTCGGATAGGGGATTTCCAGGCGCAGCCAGTGGCAGCCGTTGTCGAGGAATTCGGTCCAGTCGAAGTTGACCCCGCGCTGGCCTTCCTTTTCGAAAAAGAAGCCCTGTTCGGTGTCGCGGGTGACGAATTTGGCGGTGGCTTCGCCTTCGCTCATCGAGTGCGACATCTTGTGCAGGTAGGTGCCGTGCATCGGGTCCATGACGTTGTCGAGCACATAGCGGTAGTCGCCTTGCCACTCGGTGTAGCAGAGAAAGCTGCTCCATTCGGGCGAGGTCAATTGCTCGGGCAGCACCAGCTCTGGCGGGGTGTCCAGGTGCGGGTCGGTGGCGTTGAACAAAAAGATCGCCCCGGCCGCCTCACGGGTGTGGAACATGCGCGTCGGGCGGCTGCCTTCGAGCTTGCAGCCGGGGCTGCCGGGGACCTTGGTCACGGTGCCGTCGCAGCGCACTTCGACGCCGTGGTACGGACACTGCAGGCGGTCGCCCAGCACCGGGCCCTGGGACAGTGGCGCGCCACGGTGCGGGCAGTGGTCTTCGAGGGCATGCACGCTGCCATCGTTGTCGCGCCACAGGGCGATCTTGTAGCCCAGGCGACGTACCGACAGCGGCTTGTCGCCAAGCAGCTCGGAGGGCAACACAGGAAACCAGAGGTCTTTGAGGCCGTTGGCCAGGTGGTTCTCAACAGGATCGACGGTGAATTGCATATTCATCTTGTTTTACCTCCGGCGGGTCATGCGCCCAGCCGCGCCATCAGGGTTTTATAGGAGTCTTCGGTCCACTCGCCGCTGGTCAAAGGGCAGGGCGGCCCAGCCAGGTTCAGGTGCGCCAGCAGCTCGGGCAGCTGGGTGATGCCATTGCCGTAGGCGCGCTCGATGGAATCGCCGAGCAGTTCCTCGAACGGGGTGTTGGGCCGTTTGCGCGCCTGATGGGGTTCCAGGTAGCGTGGGGTGTTGCTCATGTCATTGACCTCCATTGCGGACCCGTTCGCGGATCATTTCGCGGACCGGGACAAAGTCGTACGTCGGGTAGCATTCGGTGCGGAACACGCCCCAGGCGGCGCGCTCCAGTTCCACATTGACCTTGCCGAGCAAGCTCGGCGGCAGGCGCAGGGTGACGATCTGGCCCAGGCCCATGGCCACGGTCCAGGACAGCAGCTCGACGCCGGCCGGCGGGAAGCTGTCCCACCAGCCCATCTGCTTCATGTGCGCCTGGATCTGTTCCAGGTTCTTCGACTGGTCGTGCTTGAGCACCACCGTCAGTTGCATCGTCTCGCTCATGCTTGGGCCTCAAGCGGCACTGGCAGTGGGCACAGTCCAGGCGTCGTAGCCGTAGACCCAGTCGGCATTGCCGCCGGCCTTGAGCCACTGGTTTCCGCGTGAACCGATCTGGATCTGGCTGGTGCGCTCCAGGCGCGCCCGTTGGTAACCCTGCAGGGCGCTGGTGATCTGCGCCGGGCTGGTGACACCGTGCAGATGACGGGCCAGCACCACCGCGTCTTCGATGGCCTGGCCGGCGCCCTGGGCCATGAACGGCATCATCGGGTGGCAGGCGTCACCGAGCAGGGTGATGGCGCCTTCGGACCAGTACGGCAGCGGGTCACGCTCGTACAGCGCGGTCTTGAGGACTTCATCGCAGGCATCGAGCAGCGCCCGTGCGTCGGCATGAAAGTCCTGGTAATGGCTGCGCAGCTCGGCGGCGTCGCCGGCAGTGGTCCAGGACTCCAGGTGCCAGCTGTCCTGGGCAGTGGTGGCGAAGATGAAGATGTCGCGGCCCTGGTTCAGCGGGAAGGTGACGATCTGGCTCTGCGGGTTGGGGCCCCACCATTTGGTGAAAGCCTGGATGTTCGGTACATGCGCTACACGCTCGGCCGGGACCACGGCGCGGTAGGCGACCACCCCGGTGAAGCGCGGCTGCTCTTCACCGAACAGGGCATTGCGCACCACCGAGTGAATGCCGTCGGCGCCGATCAGCAGGTCGGCACGATGGTGGCTGCCGTCCTTGAAGCGCAGCTCGACGCCATCGGCATCCTGCAGCACCTGCTCGGCACGCTTGGCGAACTGCACGTTGTGCAGCGGAAACACATCGGCCAGGGCCGCCAGCAAATCGGCGCGGTGGATGGTCAGCTGCGGTGCGCCGTACTGGCTTTCAGCGGCGTCGGCCATCTCCAGGCGCGAGGTTTCTTCGCCTGTGTCCCACAGGCGGCTGATGCGGTGGGTCGGGCGCGCGGCCGGAATGCGCACCGCCGGGCCCACGCCGAGGCCATCGAGGGCGCGCACGGCGTTGGGGGTGAGGTTGATGTCGGCACCGACCCGCAAAAAGGCTTTGGACTGTTCGAAAACCGTGACCTGGTGACCGGCCTGGCGCAGGGCGATGGCGGCGGTGAGGCCGCCGATACCGGCACCGTTGATGGCGATGTTCAAAGAAGACATGGACAACTCCTGCTCAGGGTTTGGGTTTGTCGGTAAGGAACTTGCCTTGCGGCGCCTCGACATGCTGCTGGCGCCGGGTATTGCCATCGATGCCGCCGGCAATCGCCCATTCGGCAAACACCGTCGGGCCCGGCTCGAACTCGCGCGGCTGCCATTCGCCGGTCAGCTGGTCTTCGTCGGCGTAATACTCGACCAGGGCGCCGGCCGGGTTCTTGAAGTACCAGAAGAACGCCGACGACACCGGGTGGCGGCCCGGGCCGATCTCGGTGGCCCAGCCACTGCGCGAGATGTGCATGCCGCCGCCGAACACCTCGTGCAGGTCGCGCACGGTGAAGGCCACGTGGTTCAGACCGGCGCGGGGGGCCGGCAACTGGAGCATGAACAAATCGTGGTGGCCACCTTCTTCGGCGGTGCGCAGGAACGCGCCGCGGTTGGGGTAGCGGTCCGAGGCCTGGAAGCCGAAGCGCTCGTGGTAGAAGGCTTCGCAGGCATTCACATCCTTGACGAAGAACACCACGTGGCCGACCTCGATCGGCGTGGCGCGCTCGTACACCGGCGCCGGCTTGTTGATCCGGCCCTTGGTCTGCCAGGTGTTGTGGCCGCTGCACTCGATGTCCAGTGCGCGCTTGCGGGTCACCTGCAGGCGGATCGCCAGGCCGTTGGGGTCGGTGCAGCCGATGCGCCCGTTGCCTTCGACAAAGCCCGGGTCATTGGCGATGCGCTGGCTGTACAGGGCCAGGTCCGCTTCGCTTTCAACGCCCCAGACCACCTCGCGCACGGTCGAGCCCGGCTCGATCGCCGCAGGCAGGCCGGTCTTGTTGATGTCGGCCAGTACCACCCGGCAGCCGTTGAGGGTTTCGAAGACGACCTCGTCGGCCTGTTCGCTGACCTTGTCCAGGCCCCAGTCACTGAAGAAGCGCACGCAGGTGTCGAGGTCTTCGACGCCGTAGGTGACTTCATCGATGCCCAATACGCTCATGGCTTTGCCTCCGCACCGGCCCAGGCCAGTGGTTGTTCGTTCATGCCCCAGTAGAGGCTTTTCTGTTCCATGTACTGCAGGATCCCCAGGCGGCCTTTCTCGCGGCCCAGGCCGCTGTCACGCCAGCCGCCGAACGGGGTGGCGATGGAGAACTGCTTGTAGGTGTTGATCCACACCGTGCCGGCCTGGATCTTGCGGCCCAGGGCCCAGGCACGCTTGTAGTCGCGGCTCCAGATGCCGGCGGCGAGGGCATAAAGGCTGTCGTTGGCCTGCTCGATCAGCTCGGCCTCGCTGTCGAACGGCAGGGCCACCAGCACCGGGCCGAAGATTTCTTCCTGGCAGGTCTGCTGGCCGTTGCTCAGGCCTTCGAGGATGGTCGGCGGGTAGAAGTAACCCTGATCAAACAGGCCGCCAGTCGGGCGTTGGCCGCCGAGCAGCAGGCGGCCACCTTCGGCCAGGCCCAGGGCCACGTAACGCTCCACCGACTCGCGGTGCGCGGCGCTGATCAGCGGGCCCATCTGCGTGGCTTCGTCCGCCGGGTCGCCCAGGCGCAAACGTGCAGCACCCGCCACCAGGCGCTGCATGAACGGCTCGTACAGAGCGCGGGCAACAAACAAACGCGAGCCGGCAATGCAGGCCTCGCCCGAGGAGCTGAAGATGCCGTACAACACCCCGGCCACGGCGTGATCGAGGTCGGCATCATCGAGGACGATGGTCGGCGACTTGCCGCCCAGTTCCAGCGACACCGGCATCATCTTGTCGGCGGCGATGTGGGCGATGTGCTTGCCGGTTTTGGTCCCGCCAGTGAACGACACACGCTTGATCAGCGGGTGCTGCGTCAGCGCATCACCGAGCAGCGAACCCTTGCCTGGCAGCACGCTGACCAGGCCCTTGGGCAAGCCTGCGTCTTCGCAGATCTGCGCCAGTTGCAGGGCCAGCAGCGGGGTGATTTCTGCCGGCTTGATCACCACTGCGTTACCGGCGGCCAGGGCCGGAGCGACCTTTTGCGCTTCGCTGGCAATCGGCGAGTTCCACGGGGTAATGGCCGCGACCACGCCCATCGGCTCGTAGACGCTCATGCTGACGAAGTCGCCGCGCGACGGGGTGATGGTCTCTTCCAGGGTTTCGCAGGCAGCGGCGAAAAACTGGAAAGTACCGGCGGCGCTGGCCACCAGGGCGCGGGTTTCGTTGATCGGCTTGCCGTTGTCCTGGCGCTGCAGTTGCGCCAGTTCTTCGCTGCGCTGGCGGATCAGTTCGCCGATGCGGTACAGCACGGCGGCGCGTTCGTGCGGCTTGCGCTGGGCCCAGCCGCTGTTGAGGAAGGCCTGGTGGGCGCCTTGCACGGCGTCTTCGACATCCTCGAGGCTGGCGGCGTTGAGCCAGGCCACCGGCTCGCCCGTGGCCGGGTAGCGTGTGGCGTAGCGCTCGCCACCGCCCAGGCGCCAGGTGCCGGCGATGCAGATAGGTAGAGTCTGTTCCAGCGTCATCGACGTTCCCCTAGATGGAAATGGCATGGGCGTGGTTGCCCAGGGCGCGGACCACGCTGTAGACGGTCAGCGCCGAGGTCTTCGGGTTGGCCAGCAGCGGCTTGCCGCGCAGGCTCATCTCGAAACCGCCGAAGGCGCCACGGGCTTCGAAGTGGTGCACGTTCTCTTCGCTGAGCGGGTCGGCAATCAGTGTCACCCGCGTGCGGTCCAGGCCAAGGCCGGCCAGCGACAGGGTGGCGGCGACGTTGGCGTTCTTCGGATACAGGCGCGCCGCCTCGCGGGCGCTGCCCTCGAAGATCACCGTGGCCTGGTCGATGGTGTCCAGGTCGCAAACCTCTTCGGCCGGGGTGTTCTTCCAGGCCCTGGCCGGTTTGCGGCCGGTGTAGTCGACCGAATCCAGGCCACCGACCTTGGCCGCCGACAGCGCATCGACGCCGCCGATGGCGCCGGGCAGCAGCTCGATGCGGGTGTTGCCACGGGCGGCGGCGGCCTCCAGGCGCTCGACCAGGCCCAGCTCCGACAATGCACCAACCGAGACGATCAGGCAGGCGATGCCGCGCTCAAGCGCCGGCAGCACATGCTCCTCGATTGCCTTGTGCCCGGCGCATTCCACCAGCAAGTCTGGACGGGCGTCGGCGGGCAGGGCGGTGAGCACCTGCGGCGGGCGCTTGAAACTGGCCAGGCGCTGTTGCACCAGGGCTTCAGAGCCTGCCGAGGCAATCACATGCTCGACCCGCATCTGCGCATCGTTCTCCAACAGTTCCAGCACCGCGACGCCAATGGCGCCGCAACCGATCATGGTGATATTGAGCATGCGCAAGTCCTCAGGCCGTGGCTTTCTGGGCTTTGGTTTCGCTGTTGGGCGGCCCTGCGAACTGGGTGGCAAAGCCGCCGACGCTGAGCATGTCGACTTCCAGCAGGAACGGCCCGCCCTGGCTCAGGGCGTTGTCGAGCACCGGGCCGAAGTCCTTCAGGTCGCTGACCAGGCCATGGCGCAGGCCGATGGACTCGGCCAGCTTGGTGTAGTCCGGGGTGTGCAGTTCGACATAGGCGTGGCGGGCGCCGTAGATGGCATCCTGGATATTGCGGATCACCCCGTAGCGCTGGTCGTTCATCAGCAGGATCACCACGTTGGCTTTCTCCTGCACCAGGGTCGCCAGCTCACCGAGGTTGAGGATGAAACCGCCGTCGCCAGCCAGGGCGAAGACCTTGCGCTGCGGGTCGGTTTCCGCCGCTGCCACGGCCGCGCCAATGCCCATCGCCAGGCCCTGGCCGATGCCGCCACCGAGGGCATGCACGCCGGCCAGCGGGTGGTAGAGGTTGAGCAGGCGGTTGCCCCAGATGCTGTTGGACAGGGTCACGTCGCGCACCCAGGAGAAGTTGCGCCCGGTCAGCCCCTGCAACTGCTCGACCATCGCCGAGTACGGGCCGAGGTCGGCCACCAGCTGCGCGCGCGATTGCGTGCGTACGGCCTTGAGCTCGTCGATGAAGTTCGGGTCGATGTTCAGGCGGCCTTCCAGGCGGTCGGCCAGACCCTCGAGGGCCAGGGCCGAGTCGCCGCAGATGAACAGCTCGCTGGAGTAGCTGCGCCCTTCGATGGCCGGGTTGGCATCGATGCGCAGGGTGGTGCGCGGCAGCTTCAGGGCGTACTTGAAGGTTTCGTTGCTGCGCAGGCGCGAACCGGCTACCACCAGCGCATCGCAGCTTTGCAGAAAGCCTTCGACCAGCTTGTTTTGCGAGAAGGCGCCGAGGCAACGCTCGTCGTCTTCGTTGACCACACCGCGACCCTGGGTCGAGGTGATCACGCCAACGCCCATGTCCAGCAGGCGCTTGACCTGCGCACCAGCGTGGCGGGCGCCGCCGCCGAGCCAGAGCAGCGGACGGGTGGCGCTGGCCAGGCGTTCGGCGACCAGGTCCAGGGCTTCAGGCGCCGGCACGGCAACCGGGATCGGCAGCGGCGACAGGTCGGTCGGCATGGGGATGAAGGTCGACTGGATATCGATCGGGATTTCGACGCTGACCGGGCCGGTCGGCGCGGTCAGGGCGGTCTGTACGGCGAGCTTGAGGGTGCTCAGTGCGGTCTCGACGCTGCGTACGCGAAAGGCCGCCTTGGACACCGCTTTGAGCATGGTCAGCTGGTCGCGGGCTTCATGGATGTAGGCGAAGTCCTGGTCCAGGTACGGCGTTTCGATCTGCCCGGTGATGTGCAGCAGCGGCGTGCCGGCGGTCAGCGCTTCGACCAGCGCCCCGGCGGCGTTACCGGCGGCGGTGCCGGTGGAGGTCAGGCACACGCCCAGGCCGCCGGTGGTGCGGGCATAGGCATCGGCCATGTTGGTCGCGCCGGCCTCGCCACGAGCCATGACGAAGCGAATGTTGCCGCGCACGGCGAACGCATCGAGGATCGGCATGTTGTGGATCGAGATCACGCCGAAGGCGGCCTTGACCTCGCATTGTTCGAGGAACGCGGTGATGGCAGCGCCAACGGTGACAGTGTTTTCATTACGCATGGCGGGACAGGCCTCCAGAAACATCGATATGGCTGCCAGTGGTGTAGGCCGACAGGGGCGAAGCCAGGAACAGGATCGCTTGGGCTGCTTCTTTGGGCAGGCCCAGGCGCCCCAGGGGAATGTGTTTGCGTTGCGCCAGTTGCGCGGTCCATTGCGACCAGTCCAGGCCGCGCTCTTCGCGGGCCTCGAAGCGCCGGCGCCACTGGCCGGACTCGACCAGGCCGATGAGGATGCCGTTGACCCGGATGCCCTGTTCGGCGAACTCGGTGGCCATCGAGCGCACCAGGTTCTTCAGGCCCGCACGGGCCGCCGAGGTGGCGACCATGTGCGGCTCCGGCTGGCTGGCCAGCAGCGAGTTGACGCAGACGATCGAGGCGCCGGCCTGGCCCTGCAGTTGCGCCAGGAAGGCGCGCACCGGGTAGATCACCGAGAAGAATTTCAGCTGCAGCTCTTCGCTCCAGGCCTCATCAGTGGTGTCGGCAAAGGTCGAGACCCGGCCTTGGCCGGCGTTGTTGATCAGCACCTGGGCCGGGCCCAGCGCGGCCAGGCTGGCGGCGGCGAAAGCGTTGACTGACGCGGCATCCAGCACATCGCAGACGTGAGCCAACAGGCGCGCTTTGGGGAAACGTTCGCGCAGGCGTGCTTCTGCGCTGTTCAAGCGGTCTTGATCGCGACCACAAAAGGCCACTGCCGCACCGGCTTCAAGCAGTTGCTCGACGCAGGCCAGGCCAATTCCGGAAGAGCCGCCGGTGACGATGGCGGTGCGCCCGTGCAGTTGATAGAGGTTGCTCATGTCAGTCCCTCATCAGCGCGGTGACGCGGCCGGAGCCTGCGTGCGGGGTGTAGTTGAGCAGGCGCGACAGCTCGTCGGCGCTGCCCCGCACATGGCCGAGCAGGCCGTCGAAATTGATGTGCGCAACCTGCACGGTAGGGATGGTCACGCCCATGGCGGCAACCACCCGGCCACTGTGATCGCGCACCGGCGCGGCGATGGTCGAGATCGATGATTCGAAGAAACCTTCGCCGCTGACATAGCCACGCTGACGGTCGCTCTGCACCAGGTCGAACAGCTCCAGCACGGTTTTCGGCGTGCACGGCGAGTGCTGTTCCAGGTGCTCCTCCGGGTACAGCTCGCGTAGCTCGGCCAGGCTCAGGTCTTCAAGGAGGATGCGCCCCAGCACCGTGGCGTGGGCCGGCAGGCGGGTGCCGACGTTGACCGCGCTGGAGAACACCGACGGCGGCGAAACCTTGGCCACGTAGACGATCGAGCGACCGTCACGCACCACCAGGTTGCTCGGGTAATTAAGGTGATCGCACAGCCGCGCCAGCAGCGGTTGACCGAGCTCGGTCAGTTCCAGCGAGGCCAGGTACTCGAAGCCCAGGCGCAGCACCGACATGCCCAGACGGTATTCGTTGCCGCTGCGGGTGACGAAGCCCATGGTTTCGAGGGTGGTCAGCAGGCGGAAGATGGTCGAGCGCGGCAGCTCCAGGCGCCGCGCCAGTTCCGGCGCGGTGAGGGTGCGGTTTTGCCGGCTGAATTCACAGAGCAGCAACAGGCCGCGCTCAAGGCCGGGGACGATGTATTTGTCCTGGTTGTCTTTCAACAGATCCGAATCATTCATAGCGCAGTACCTGTCAGGGATTCTTCGAGGGCCCGGGCAAGCAGCGTTGCCACGGCCTCGGGTTGTTCGATCGGGCTGGCGTGGCCGGCCTCGGCAATCAGCGCAAACGCTGCCCCCAGGGCCTTGGCCAGGGCCTGGCAGTCCTCGGGGCGGGTGATGCTGTCGGCGCCGCCGCAATGCACTTCGCACGGCACGGCCAGGGCTGCGTAGCGCAGCAGGTCGTCGCCGCACAGTAGCTCGATGGCCTGGCGATAGCCCTGGGGCAGCAGCCGCGCCATGTTCCATTGCACCCAGGCGCGGGCCTCGCTGCTGGCCGCTGGCGAGAGCATGTGCGCGCTGCGCTGGTTGGCCATCTGGGCGATGCCCAGTTGCTCAAGGGTGTGCAGGCGCTGGTTGCGCACCTGTTGCGCCTGCTCGGCGCGGGCCGGGTCGCCATAGCCGCGAGCCGGGCTGATCAGCACCAGGCGCCGCACCCGTTGCGGCTGCTGCTGGGTCAAGGCCGCGGCGCTAAGGGCGCCGAGGGAATGGCCGACCAGCAGGCAGTCGTCAATCTGCAGCGCATCGAGCAATTGCAGCAGGCGCCGGGCATAGTCCGCCGCTTGCGGTGCTGGGGCGGCCAGCGGGCTGGAGTCGCCGTAGCCCGGTGCATCCCAGGCAATCACCCGGGCGTGCTGGCTCAGTTGCAGCGCCACCTGCAGCCAGGACGCGGCGCCCGAGCCGATGCCATGCAACAGCACGATGGCAGGCCCGTGGCCGGCTTCGCGGATCGCCTGGGCGCCGCTTGCCAGTTGCACCAGGCGCTGGGGGAAGCGCTGCTGCAACTGGGCCTCAAGGCCGGCGAGGGCGTGGTCGGTGGCGTGCAACATCGGCTTAACCGCGCTTGATCGAGGCCAGCGGGTGCGCTGGCGGGTAGGTCGGGGTGACCGGCTTTTTCGCGCCGAGCATCACGCACATCAGCGCGTCTTCATCGCCGATGTTGATCTCTTCGCGGTACACGCCTGGCGGAACCGAAATCAGGTCGCGGTCGGTGAGCACGGTTTCGAAGCGCTCGCCGTCTTTCTCGATGATCACCTTGAGCTTGCCGCGCAACACGAAGAACACTTCCTCGACGTCGGTATGGATGTGCGGCGGGCCTTCATGGCCGGCCGGGATGACCATGGTCGAGAAGGTGAAGTTCTCTGACGGAATGGTGTTCATGTCGCTGTTGACCCCGGTACCGCCAGTGCCGACGTAGCGCATTTGCGCGCGGCGGAACTTGGGGTCGAAGTCGGCCTGGAACTTCAGCGCGTCCCAGTCGTACTTGCGGGTCTGGTAGCGGGCGATGCGGGTTTGCATCCAGCCAGCCAGGTCCGAGCCTGCGGGCTGTTCCCAGGTTTTCGGGGCGTCGTTTTGTACGGATAGGTCGGTCATGGGTTTCTCCTTGCTCAAGGCATGACGAACCCGCCGTTGACCGGCAGGGTTTGTCCAGTAATGAAACGCGACAGGTCGGACAGGGCGAACAACACGGCGCCACTGACGTCTTCTGGCAGTTGCGGGCGTTGAATTGCCCGTTGTTCGGTGTACAGGCGGTGGCGCGCCTCGGGCACATAGGCGGTGGCTTCAACCAGCACCAGGCCGGGGGCGATGGCATTGACGGTGATGTTGTCAGTGCCCAATTCGCGGGCCAGACTGCGGGTCATGGCGATGATCGCGCCCTTGCTGGCGACATACGCCAGCAGGTTCGGCGCGCCCCACAGCGGAGTGTCGGAGGCCAGGTTGATCACCGCGCCTTTGCCGCTGGCGCGCAGGGCCGGCAGGCAGGCGCGGGTCATCAGCCAGGTGCCACGGACGTTGACCTGCATGACCTGGTCCCAGGTGTCGATGTCCAGTTGCTCGCAGGTCTTGCCGCCGGAGTTGGTGATCGAGGCGTTGTTGACCAGGCCGTCGAGGCCGCCCAGTACGGCAACCGCCTCGGCGACGCAGGCATTGATTGATTGCGGGTTGCCCAGGTCGAGGGTCACGCCGGTCACTTGCAAGCCTTGCTCGCGCAGCTCGCAGGCGGCCTGCAGCACGCGCTCCTGGAGAATATCGGCGATCACTACCTGGGCACCGGCCTGGCCGATGGCCTGGGCGAAGGCATAGCCCAGGCCGCGGGCGCCCCCGGTGACCAGCACGCGGCGGCCTTCGAGCATGGAGTTGAATGGGCTCATCATTGGGTACTCAGCATGGCTTTGGGCAGGTAGTGCAGGACGCGTTTCTCGGCCCAGACCACCGCGCCGTAGGCCAGCACGCCGATCAGGGTGAGCATGACGATGGCGACGAAGACGCCGGCGGTGTTGCCCTGGCCTTCAGCGTCGACCAACAGGAAGCCCAGGCCCTGGTTGCCGCCGACCAGTTCGCCGACGGTGACCCCGATCACTGCCAGGGTCGAGGCGATGCGCAGGCCCGAGAACAGCGCGGCCATGGCCGAGGGGAACTCCACCAGGCGGAAGATCTGCCAGCGGCTGGCGTTCATGGTGCGCACCAGGTTGATCATGTCCGGGTCAACGGTGCGGATCGCCGAGAGCACGTTGATCATCACCGGGAAGAACACGATAAGGATGGCAATCAGGATCTTCGGGTAGATGGTGTAACCCAGCCACATCACGAACAGCGGCGCGAAGGCGACTTTCGGGGCGATCTGCAGGGCCAGGATGTACGGCGAGAGCATGGCCTCGGCCGACGGCGACAGGCCCAGCGACACGCCGATGGCCACGCCCAGCAGGGCGCCGAGGCCAAAGCCGACGATGATCTCGAAGGCGGTAATCAGGGTGTGCTGCAGCAGGCCGCTGGACTGCCACATCACCACGCTTTCCTGGGCCACGCGGCTCAGTTGCGGCATGACGAACTCGGGCATGCCGAGCAGGCCGGGGCCCCACTGCCAGAGCAGCAGGAACAGGATCAGCAGGGCGACGCTGCCGAGCACGGAGGTGTTGAGGTTTCTCATCGGGCTAATACCTTGTTATGCATCCCGGCTTATTGCGCGGCCGTGGTGGTTTCGATGAACTGGTTGCTGTAGAGCTCGTCGAGCTTGGGTTCCTTGGCGACGATGCCTTCGCTGACATAGAACTTGCGCACAGCGTCCAGGCGCGCCGGGTCGATGCGCCCGAGCACGGTCTGGTTGGCGTAGACGTGCTCGACGTAGAGGCGCAAAGTTTTCTCCAGCGCCGCTTCCTTGCCGGCGTAGGCCGGGACCGCTTTGGCGAAGGTAGCGGCGGCGGCTTTCGGGTCCTGGATGATGTCGCGCATGCCCTGCAGGGTTGCCTGGACCACGCCGCCGACCACCTGCGGCTGGTTCTTGATCGCCTCGTCCGAGGCGAGGATCGCCTGGGCCATGCTCTCGAAGATCTCGTTCTGCGGGATCAGGCTGATCTTCAGCCCGGCCTCTTCGGCATTCACCACCCAGTCCGGCACCCCGGCCATGGCCTGGGCCTTGTTGGCCGAAAACAGCTGCCACACGCCCGACGGCCCGGCGGCCTGGATATCGACGTCGGTCTTGCTCAGGCCAGCCTTGCGCAGCGAGGCGAGCAGGGCGTAGTATGTGGTGTCGGAGTAGGACATCACGGTCAGGGTCTTGCCCTTGAGGTCCTTGATCGACTGGATGTTCTCGCCGGCGTTGGTGGCGATCATGGTCACCCCGCCGGCACCGAGCACTGCTACCGCGCGCACCGGAATACCGTTGGCGCGGACCACGATCGGGGTATCACCGATGGCGCCGCCAAGCATGGCGTTGCCGGCACCGATCTGCTTGGCGACATCGACCCCGCCCTTGGCGGCGATGAAGGTCAGGTCCAGGTCCCTGGCAAGGTAGTAGCCCTTTTCCTTGGCGATGATCCACGGCGCGAAGGCCGGCGAGTTTGGCGGCGCGGGCAGCAGGTAGGTGACCTTGGTCGGCTCTGCCTGGGCAGTGAGCGCCAGGCCAAGGCCCAGGGTGATGAGCGAAGTCTGTGCCAGGCGTTGCAGGGACTTGAACATGCGTACTCCTGAATCGGTTGATGGGCCGGTGGCCGTTGATCAATGCAGTTCGGTGTCTTCGCCGACTTTCAGCAGTTCCATCAGGCGCCCGGCCAGCGGGCCGATTTCCGGCAGCTTGCGGCGCTCCAGCGGGTTGTCGCGAAACGGCAGGTCGACAGTGATTTCTTCGATGATGGTGCCCGGGCGGGCGCTCATGACCAGCAGGCGGTCGGACATGGCAATCGCCTCGACCAGGTCGTGAGTGATGAACAGCGCGGTTTTCTTTTCTTCGAACAGCATCCGCGCCAGGTCCTGTTGCAGGATCATCTTGGTCTGCGCATCGAGGGCCGAGAACGGCTCGTCGAGGAACAGCACCTGCGGGTCGATGGCCAGGGTCCGGGCCAGGGCGGCGCGCTGGCGCATGCCACCCGACAGCTGGAACGGGTAGTGGTCGGCAAAGCCTTGCAGGTGGCAGCGATTGAGCAGATCTTCGGCAATCGGCTGGCGCTTGGCGGCGGGCATGCCCTGGATTTCCAGGCCCAGCTCGACGTTGCGGCGGATACTGCGCCAGGGCATCAGCAGGTCTTTCTGCAACATGAAGGCCACCTTGCGCACCGGCCCGACCACCGCCTCGCCGCCGACGAAGACTTCGCCTTCGCTAGGGCGGTACAGGCCGGAGCCCATATTGAGGATGGTGCTCTTGCCGCAACCGGATGGGCCGATGATCGACACCACCTCGCCGCGACGGATCTTGAAGTTCACCTCGCGAATGGCAAAGGGCGCGTCGGCCTTGCCCTTGGCCGGGAAACACTTACCGACATTGCGAAATTCGATTTCGGTCGGCTCCAGGTCTTCCTTGGAGTGCGGCGTATTCCATTGAGAGGGGATTGCGTACATCTCTTTCACAGCCATTGGGGAAGCTCTCTGGTCTGTTTTATAGGTGATACGCGGTTTAGTGCATGAACAATGCCAAATGTGTATTGGCCCTGTTTTATTTAAAAAGTGCTTATTTATTAATGAGTTGATGGATTAAGGTTAACGCTCGTTTGTTTTATATATGAAACAAGGTTTTCTATATGGCACGAATTTGCACAACAACGGCGCGTGGCAATTGCTGGTGCAATGAAAAGAGGCTTTTTTCGGTAACGCAGGGGAAGGGCTGGTTTCATGGGTGAAACCAGAAACTGTGGAAGCTGGCTTGGCAGCTCCCACAGGAACAAGCATTAACCTGTCAGGCGCGAGCCGGCTTGAGCACCAGCCACAACGCCACGGCAATCAACAGCCCGCCATACAGGTGCGCCATCGACAGCGGTTCGTCCAGCAGCCAGGCGCCCCAGAGCACGCCGAAGGCCGGGATCATGAACGTCACGGTGCTGGATTTGACCGGCCCGATCTCGCTGATCAGGCGGAAATAAAGGATGTAGGCAAAGGCGGTACACACCAGCCCCAGGCCCAGCAACGACGCCCACACCTGCCAGCCCCCCCAGCTTGCCGGCGGCTGGGTCAGCACGCTGTAGCCGAACAACGGTAACAGCAGCAAGGTCGCGCCCATCATGCTGCCCAGCGCCGACAGGCGGCTGTCGAGGCCGCCTTGTTGGTCGAGCCAGCGCCGGGCGAGAAAACCGGCCAGGCCGTAGCAGGCGGTCGCCGCCAGGCACGAGAGGGCGCCTTGCAGCAGCTTGGCGTCGAACGCCACCGGGCCTGCGCCACTGAGAATGCCAACCCCGAACAGGCCGAGGAAGATACCGCTGAGCTTGGCCAGGGTCATCGGCTCACGGAAGAACAATGCGCCAATCAGCACGCCCATCAGCGGCGTGGTGGCATTGAAAATCGCCGAATAACCCGCTGGCAGCACCTGGGCGGCCACTGAATAAAGGGTGGCGGGGATCCCCGAGTTGATCATGCCCAGCACCAGGCAGGCCTTGAGCTTGCCATTGAAGTCCCAGCGAACCCGCAGCAGGGCGAGAATCACCAGCAGGCCGAGGCAGGCGATGGAGACGCGGAAAAACGCCGTGGGCAGGGTGCCGAGCACCGGCGCGATGATGCGCATGAACAAAAAGCTCGCCCCCCAGACAGCAGCAAGAATCAACAGGCGGGATATGGCGATGGGGCTCATGGGGCTCTCCGGGTCCTTTGGGGGCAGGGCGCGAGTTTACGTTACATGGCAGCCTGAGCTCTCTCCCTTTCTTGCGCTCGAATTCAGCATGCGCCGAGTTTGGCCGATACAGCCGTGCCAACAGGCTTTCCCTGCCCGTGGCGACTGGCTAAGCTCAGGCTTTGACATTCCCGCAGAGGTCTGACGTATGCCCCAGCAATGGCCGGCCGCCGATATCGCCCGGATGATCCTCGATGGCTTCGACGATTACCGCGAGCATTTCCGCCAGATCACCGACGGCGCCCGCGAGCGATTCGAGCAGGCCCAGTGGCAACAGACCCAGAGCGCCTCGGCGGCGCGCATCAATCTGTATGAGGAAAAGGTCAGCGAGGTCAGCGGCTGGCTGCGCCAGGGTTTCGAGGGTGAGGTGCTGCTCGACGTCTCGCTGTGGCCGCTGGTCAAAAGTGCCTATATCGGCCTGATCGACCCGCGCCTGGACGATGAACTGTCGGAGACCTGGTACAACTCGATCTTCTGCAGCCTGTTCAGCCATGACCTGATCAGCGATGGCTGCATGTTCATCCACACCACCCGGCCAGCGCTGCGCAGCCACGAGCGGGCAGCGCAAACCCGCACCTATCGGCCGCAAAGCGGCTTGAGCGCGTTGCTGGCGCAGGTGTTTGCCGACTACCGCTTCGATGTGCCCTACGCCGACCTTGCCGGTGACCTCGCGCGCCTCGAAGCGCAGCTGCGCGAGAACTTGCCGGACTGGGTCTGCAAGGACCCGGCCCTGGCCGTCGAGCTGTTTTCCTCGGTGCTGTACCGCAACAAGGGCGCTTATCTGGTCGGGCGCCTTTACACCCAGGACGAGCAGTGGCCGCTGGTGATCCCGCTGCTGCACCGCGAGGGCCACGGCATCGAGGTCGACGCGCTGATCACCGACGAAGCCGAGGTGTCGATCATCTTCTCCTTCACCCGCTCGTACTTCATGGTCGATGTGCCGGTGCCGGCCGAGTTCGTCGGTTTTCTCAAGCGCATCCTGCCGGGCAAGCACATCGCCGAGCTGTACACCTCGATCGGCTTTTACAAGCACGGCAAGTCGGAGTTCTACCGGGCGCTGATCAACCACCTGGCCGGCACCGATGACCGCTTCATCATGGCCCCGGGCGTGCGTGGCATGGTCATGAGCGTGTTCACCCTGCCGGGCTTCAACACCGTGTTCAAGATCATCAAGGACCGCTTCTCGCCGTCAAAGAACGTCGACCGCGCCACGGTGATCGAAAAGTACCGGCTGGTAAAAAGCGTCGACCGTGTCGGGCGCATGGCCGATACCCAGGAGTTCTCCGACTTTCGCTTCCCCTTGAGCAAGTTCGAGCCCGAGTGCCTGGCCGAACTGCTGGAAGTGGCGCCGTCCACTGTCGAGGTGCATGGCGACACTGTGCTGATCCGCCACTGCTGGACCGAGCGGCGCATGACCCCGCTCAACCTCTACCTGGAAAACGCCAACGACGCCCAGGTGCGCGAAGCCCTGGAAGATTACGGCCTGGCCATCAAGCAACTGGCGGCGGCGAATATCTTCCCCGGTGACATGCTGCTGAAGAACTTTGGCGTTACCCGTCACGGCCGGGTGGTGTTCTACGACTATGACGAGATCTGCTTTCTAACCGAGGTCAACTTTCGTTATATCCCGCCGCCGCGCACGCCGGAGGATGAAATGGCCTCCGAGCCCTGGTACTCGATCGGTCCACTGGATGTGTTCCCTGAGGAGTTTCCGCCGTTTCTGTTCGCCGATAGCGGCCAGCGCCGGCTGTTCAACCAGTTGCATGGCGAGTTGTACGACGCCGATTACTGGAAGAGCCTGCAGGCGGCGATCCGCGGCGGCAAGGTGATCGACGTGTTCCCGTACCGGCGCAAGTGCCGGGAGGGTTGAACAACATCGCGGGGCAAGCCCGCTCCTACAGTTGAATGCGGCCGCTACCCTTTCAAGCACTTCAACTCACTGAAACTCTGGCGCACCTGTGCAAGCTTCTGCTCCAGATGCTGGCGCTGCTGTTCGCTGCTCTGCGCCATTACGTCCACCAGCAAGCGCCGCGCCTCTTGCTCGGTGCGCTGGAAGGCGATCCGGTATTCCGGGGTCCACAGGGTTTCGCGCTTTTTCAGCAGGATTTCGAGGCGCGGTTCGAAGCTGTCGCTGTGGCGCTGGTCCATGGCCGCGCTGAACTGTGCCTGCCAATGGGCGCGGTTGGCGATCCACTGGCGGTTCTGTTCGCCCAGGCCCTGGGACCAGGTCATGACTCGCAAACGCTGCTGCGGGCTGAGCTCGCCCAGCCAGGTGCTCAGGCGTTTCTCCATACGCTCGGCGCGGCGTTCGATCTGCCGCGCCAGCGGCGTATTGACGTACTTGGCCTGGCGCTCGCGGATATCGTCGGCAAAGGCTTCGCGCATTTCCCGCACTTGCTCGTCATCCATGCTGCGCAACAGTTCGGCGGCCGACGGAGTGATCTGGTCGGCGACCTTGGCAATCGCCTGCCGGGCCTCTTCAGTACGTACCCGCAACTGCTGGTCGGTGACCGCGTTGCTGGTGACCATCGCCGTGATCTCGTCGATCCAGGTCAGGTAACCGGGCAATTGCGTACGGCAATGCCAGGCCAGTTGCTGCTTGAGCCGTTCATTGAGCCAGGTCTTCTGCTGGCGGTTCATGCTCAGGTAGTCGTTGAGCGACCAGGGCACCAGCGTGTCGAGGTTGCGGTAGGCCAGGTCGATACGGTTGCAGGCGACCACCAGCAGGGCCGATATCACCAGCAACAGAACGGTGCGCAGGTACTTGGACAGGCAGGCGTACATGAGCGAATCCTTGCGAAGGCTTGCTTGTCTTTATAGAACAGGGCTGGCCCTCGCGGTTCATTTTGCTGACAGGCCGTCATCGGCGACCGGGCGCAATTGCCGCTTGAGGTGTAGAATGCCCCGCTCGCAACGAGGATTTCCGGAAATGGCTTTAGTTGGGCGTTACAACACTTTGCAAGTGGTCAAGCACACAGACTTCGGTCTGTACCTGGACGGCGGGGCGGACGGCGAAATTCTGCTGCCTAACCGTTACATCCCCAAGGACACGCCCACCGAGGTCGAGGACTGGCTGAACGTCTTCATCTACCTCGACAGCGAAGACAAGCTGATCGCCACCACCGAAAAGACCAAGTTGCAGGTCGGCGATTTCGCCAGCCTCAAGGTCAAGGAAATCAACAGCATCGGCATCTTCCTCGACTGGGGCCTGCCCAAAGACCTGCTGATGCCGTACTCCGAAGAAAAGCGTCAGATGAAGGCCGGCGAGTACTGCGTGGTGCATGCCTACCTCGACAAGCGTACCCGCCGTATCACCGCCACCGCGCGCCTGGACCGCTACCTGGACAAGGTGCCGGCCAACTACAAGGTCGGCCAGGAGGTTGATTTGCTGGTGGTCGAAGAAACCCCGATGGGCTTCAAGGCGATCATCAACAACAAGCACTGGGGCCTGATTCACAAGAATGAGGTGTTCAAGTTCCTGCGTTCGGGCAAGCAGGAGAAGGGCTACATCAAAGAGCTGCGCAGCGACGGCAAGATTGCCCTCAGCCTGCAGCCCATCGGCCAGGACCTGGCCAACAGCCTGCACGACAAGATCCTGGCCAAGCTCAAGGACGCCAACGGCGTGCTGGCGGTCAGCGACAAGAGCGACCCGCAGCTGATCAGCGATCTGTTCGGGGTCAGCAAGGGCAACTTCAAGAAGGCCATCGGTGCCTTGTACAAGGATGGCCGCATCGTCATCCACGCCGACCGCATCGAACTGGCCTGATCAGACCTGCTTGAAGCCTGCAAAGCTCAGGTTCTCACCGCCTGGGCGCAGGTCTTTGAGCAGCGAATCGCGATCGGCGCTCAGCGCCAGGCTGATGGTCGAGCGGCGCTTGCCCGGGTGGCGCACTTCCATTTTTTCCTGATGGGCCTGCAGGTAGTTCACCGGCACCTTCAAATGCTGCAGCTCGTCGGTGTCGGGGGTGTGCAGCAGCAGGTTGACCCAGTCGGGCTGGCCCTTGCGCAGCAGTTTCACCGGCACATCGAACCACCACAGGCTGCGCTTGGTGTCGAGCACGGCAAACAGGGTGTTGTCGCTGTTGAGCACGGGGCGTTCCAGTTCCTGGTTGCGGCGGGCGATGGCGGTGGGTTTGTCGAGTTTCATGCAGGTTCCTACGGGTGACGCTTGAAAGGTCGCTTATTGTGCTGGCAACGCGATGAAACATAAAGCGACGTTATTCGCCGCCCTATCTAATGCCCCTGCATGCTCGGCAGGCGGCCCGCGGAAAAATAATTGAAACTCTCGCAAGCGGCCACGGGTCCACAGACTGTCGACTCTGACAGCGTTTATTTCCCCTTCAGGAGAACACCCATGAGTGGCACTAAAGATAAAGTAAAAGGTATGGCCAACGAGGCAGTTGGTAACGTCAAGCAAGGTGTTGGCAAGGTGACCGACAACGACAAGCTGCGCGCCGAAGGCAAGGCCCAGGAAGTCAAGGGCGAAGTTCAGCAAGCCGTTGGCAAGGCCAAGGATGCCGTGAAAAAGCCTTGAGTCTGCCTCAACACGCAAAGGACGGCGGCCATCCTCGGGTGGCCGTTGTGCTATCTGCGCCAATCAATCGCAACTTTGAGGCGATCGTCGATTAGACTTCAGGACGTACCTGTCAGATGAGTGTGTGAGGAACCGCCCATGACCCTCGAGCGGCGAAAGGAGACGCTATGATTTTTCCCGACCTGCGCGGCTTGCCGTTGCACCGTGTGCTGGTGCGCACGGTGAAGGAATTTCTCGATGACGAGATGTCCACCTATGCCTCGGCGCTGGCCTACCAGATGCTGTTTTCGCTGTTTCCCTTCCTGCTGTTCCTGATCGCCCTGATCGGTTTTCTGCATTTGCCCGACTTCTTCTCCTGGCTGCGCTTGCAGTCGGAACTGGTCTTGCCGCCCCAGGCGCTGGAGCAGGTCAATCCGGTGATCGACCAGTTGCAGCAGTCCAAGGGTGGGTTGCTCTCGGTGGGTATCGTTATCGCCCTGTGGACTGCGTCCGCCGGTGTGCGGTTGATGATGAGCGCCATGAACGCGGCCTATGACGTGGTCGAAGGACGCCCGGTGTGGAAGCGCATCCCGCTGTCGGTGGTCTACACCGTGGGTATTGCCGGCATGCTTCTGGCGGCCGCGGCGCTGATGGTGCTGGGGCCGCAGGTGATGGAATGGATTGCCTCGCAGATCGGCATGCAGGAGTTCATTGTCACCCTGTGGACCGTGCTGCGCTGGCCGGCGATCATCATCCTGATGATGGTTGCGGTGGCGCTGATCTATTACGTGATGCCCGATGTGAAGCAGAAGTTTCGCTTTATTACCCCGGGGTCGGTGCTGGCGGTAGTGGTGTGGATCATCGCTTCGTTGGGTTTTGGTTATTACGTCAAGACCTTCGCCGACTACAACGCCATGTACGGCAGTATCGGCGCGATCATTGTCCTGCTGTTGTACTTTTATATTTCTGCTGCCGTATTGCTGCTGGGCGCGGAGATGAATGCGGTGATCGAGCATATGTCCGAAGAAGGCAAGGACCCCGGCGAAAAAGACTTTGATGGCGCGGCCCCTGAGCATGATAAAAAGCATGTATCCGGGCTGGGCCGCGATCACTCGCTCGATCATGAAACCACGCCTGCCAGCGAACCCTTGAGTCGAAGCCAGCATGATTCATGACATTCTCAAAATGGGCGATGAGCGCTTGTTGCGCATCGCCCCACCGGTGCCGGCGCACATGATTGGCAGCGCCGAGCTTGAGCGGCTGATCGCCGACATGTTCGAAACCATGGAGCATGTCGGCGGCGTCGGCCTGGCCGCGCCGCAGATCGGCATCGACCTGCAACTGGTGATCTTCGGCTTCGAGCGCAGCGAGCGCTACCCGGATGCCGAGGCGGTGCCGCGGACCATTTTGCTCAACCCGCTGATCACGCCCTTGGGCACCGAGGTCGAGGACGGCTGGGAAGGCTGCCTGTCGGTGCCGGGCCTGCGTGGCGTGGTGCCACGCTACCAGCGGATTCGCTACGAAGGCATCGACCCGCAGGGGCAGCCTATCGTGCGCAACGCCGAAGGCTTTCATGCGCGGGTGGTGCAGCATGAATGCGACCACCTGATCGGCCGCCTGTACCCCTCGCGCATCCACGACTTCAGCCGCTTCGGTTATACCGAGGTGCTGTTCCCCGGGCTGGACCCGGCCAGCGACGACTGAACCCGCACCATCGCCAGCAGCGGCTTGCTTTGCTGGTAGCGCTGCAGGCGCTCGGCCAGTGGCGCAGGCAGGGCGTCGGTGGTGTTGAAGGCTTGGCGGGTGTAGAAGCTTGTCAGGTCCGGATGACAGAACAGCCAGATGTTGCCTTGCAACTCAGCCAGCGCCGCGTCGATCAAGCGGCCGGCGAGTTGCTGGCCGCGCCAGGCGGGGGCCACGAACAAGCCGGTCAGCCAATGGCCGCCGGGCACTTCACTCAGGCACAAGGCGGCGACGATTTCTTCGGCCCGGGCCACCCAAAGCCGGCCCTGGGCCGCCGCGCGCATGGGCGAGCCGTGGTTTCGATAGAATTTATTCAGCAAGGGCCGCTCGGGCGCAAGCAATGGGCAGTAGCGTAAACGGGTCACGGGTTTGATCTGGCAATGGCTCTACCCCGGGCTTTTACACCGCAAGGCAATCAATGTCGAGGGGCTTGCCTTGGAGTTATTGTTGCACAAGCGGTAACAGTGATTGTCCGGCTTCGCGATTTAACCGCCTGAAGTACCTTGTAAACTAACCACATCCCACAGAATAAGTTGTAGTGGGGTCGGGTCTTCGTGTTATGTCCCATCGCTTGATATAACAACTTCTCCGCGCCCTTATTGGCAAATGAAGTCAATCGATTAGTTTGATTGCTTTGCAGGCCTATTATCATGAAACGCTTAATTGCACTTGCTTTGGTTGCTGTTTCTTCGTTCGCCCTGGCGGATGAAATCAATACCGCTGCGGCACAACCGGTTGTTGAACAGTACGACTACAGCACCAACCTGGATATTGCCAAAGTCATCAGTTTGTCGACCATTCCCAATGTCTGTGAAGTGGTACCGGCAACCATGACCTACGAAGACCATCAGGGTCAGCGCCACACCATCGAGTACCGCGCCATGGGCGACGGCTGCAGCAACGGCTGATACCGTTCGGCGCCTCTGGGTTGCGCATTGCAGCGCTTGAGCTAGGGTAAATCGGGTCCAGGGTGGACAGGTTTTCTTATCTCACATGGAGTGATTGCAATGAACAGCCCTGAGAAAAATCTGCGGCACGGCCGCGTCATTTCACCCGAAAGCCGCGGTTCCAAGACCGTCGAACTGGGATTGCTTGGCAACTGGCAACTCAATGAAATGGAAGGCGGCAAGAACTTCCCGAGCCTGGCGGCAGGACCGGTGCCTGCACCCTTTCAGACGGATGACCCAAGTGTTGTGCCCCCCGCCGATGGATATATTCTAAGTGGCGGTAAACAGGACGCTCGTGACGTCGTCAATTACACCAACGCGGAAATGTCCGCGAAACTGGGCAAACCGTTTACCTGGCCGTTGTTGAATGTCACGCCGGGCCAGACTTTTCATGTGAAGTGGGAGTACACGGCCCCGCACACCACCCGTGGTTATCGCTGGTTTATTACCAAAGACGGATGGGATGCCAACAAACGTATCGGTCGCGCTCAGCTCGAAACGGCACCCTTTGCCGAAGATCTCTATCCGTACACGCCTTACTACGAGCATAAGGAGCAGCTCAAGGCCAAGGTTGAACACGACGTCAAGCTACCGGCCAACAAAAAAGGCCATCACGTAATCGTGCTGCTGTGGCTGGTCGCTGACACCGGCAACGCCTTCTACCAGGCCTTCGACGTCAACTTCCAGTAACCCGCCTCACTGGCTCTCGCGCGCCAGCAACTCGCGCTTGCGCTCCACGCCCCAGCGGTAGCCCGAAAGGCTGCCATCGCTGCGCACCACCCGGTGACACGGGATGGCCACAGCCAGGGCATTGGCCGCGCAAGCCTGAGCCACGGCGCGCACCGCCCTGGGAGAGCCGATCCGCTGAGCGATCTCGGCATAACTGGCTGTACTGCCAGCCGGGATCGCCCGCAAGGCTTGCCAGACCCGTTCCTGGAACGCCGTACCGCGCAGGTCCAGCGGCAGGTCCAGGCCGATGCCCGGCGCCTCGATAAAGCCCACGACCCTGGCCACCAGGGTTTCAAACCCGGCATCGCCACCGATCAGGTTGGCCTTGGGGAATTTATCCTGCAGATCATTGAGCAACGCCTGCGGGTCGTCACCGAGCAGGATTGCGCATATCCCCCGTTCACTCTGCGCCACCAGGATTGCCCCCAAGGTGCACTGGCCGATGGCAAAGCGGATATCGGTGTTGGCACCGCCATCGCGATAGGCCCCCGGGGTCATGCCCAGGCGCGCGTTGCTCGATTCGTAGAAGCGGCTGTTGGAGTTGAAACCGGCCTCGTACAGGGCGTCGGTGACCGTTGCCGATTGCTGCAACTGTGTGCGCACCTTGCGCGCGCGGTGGGCCGAGGCATAGGCCTTGGGCGTCAGCCCGGTCACGGCCTTGAACACCCGGTGAAAGTGGAAGGGGCTTATTTCCAGGTGCTCGGCCAGCTGGTTCAGGCTCGGCGCCGGGTCGGTGTTTTCGATCAAGGCGCAGGCGCGGGTGACCTGCGCCCGGTGTTGTTCGGCGACATGGGTCTGGTCGGCGCCGCGGCGTTTGCTTGGCCGGTAGCCAGCGGCTTCGGCCTGTGCGGCGGTGTCGAAAAACTCGACGTTATCGATGCGCGGCAGGCGCGAGGTGCTGCTGGGCCGGCAGTACACGCCGGTGGTGCGCACGGCATAGACAAAGGCCTGGTCTGCGGCCGGGTCACGGGCCACTATGGCCTGCCAGCGCGGGTCGGATTCGCTGATCCGTGGTTTGCCTGTACTCATGACGGGGTGCTCCTGGCGTTGTTCGATGGGTTCAGGCTACGGGGGCGGCTCACAGGAAAAACTCCGGGTCTTGCGCTCAAACTCGGCTGGCCGGCACTCGCCACAGGTACCAGGCGGCTACGGTCCGGTACGGGCTCCAGGACTTGCCCAGGTCAATCATCTGCCGGCGTGTCGGTTGCTCGGGCAGGCCCTGCAAACGGCGGTAGCCCTCGCGCACGCCGAAGTCGTCGGCCGGGAGGATGTCCATGCGCTCCAGGGTATAGATCAGCAGCATCTCGACGGTCCAGCGTCCCACGCCACGCAGGCTTACCAGGCGTTCGATCAGTGCCTCGTCTTCAAGCATCAGAGCCTGCTGATAGTCCGGCACCAGGCCGTCGAGGCGTGCCCGGGCAATACCCTGGATGGTTGCCAGTTTGCTCGCCGAAAAGCCGCAGGCGCGCAACTGCTCCGGGGTGGTCGCCAGCACCTGCTCGGGGCTGGGAAAGGTGCTGCCCGGGTAGAGCGCCAGAAAGCGCGCGAGGATCGCATCGCCGGCCTTGGCATGCAGTTGCTGGTAGGCAATGGCCCGCACCAGCGCCTGATACGGGTCGCGGGTGGGCTTGGGCTGATGCAGGCACGGGCCGACCGCCTCGATGTGCGCGGCCCACTGCGGGTCGAGTGCGGCGAGGCAGGTTTGTGCCTCGGTATAGAACGCATGCGTGCTCATCAGGCCTCCAGTGCCTTGGCCACTTGTTCCAGTGCCTGCTTGAGTTCGGCGCGGCTGCCAGCGGCCGACAGGCTGATGCGGATTGCCGCCAGGTCATGCTGTTTTACCGCGAACACCTCGCCTGGCACCACTGCCACGCCATGGGTCCGGCAGGCCTCGGTCAAGCGCGCGGCGCTGAGCCCGGCCCTGACCCAGATATGTGGCGATGGCTGGCGGGTGTTGAGCAAATGGCTGCCCAGGATCCTGCCCGCCAGGCGCCAGCGCTGGTTAACTTCCTCACGCTGCCAGGCCAGGCGCCTTTGCGCGGTGCCATCGGCAATCCAGCGGCAGGCAATCTGCAAGTTCAGGGGTGATATTTGCCAGTGAGTGGCCTGGGCATGGGGGTCGATCTGCTCCAGTAATGCCGGGTCAGCGACGATCCAACCGAGGCGCAGACCAGCGCCCACGGTTTTCGACAGGCTGCTGATCAACAGGCCGCGGCGCCCGAGCAACCGCCACAGTGGCGGCTGGTCGGTCAGCGCGCCGTAGACATCATCTTCGATTACCAGCAGGTCATGGCGCTCGACCACCTCGGCAATCGCCTGCTGGCGGGGGCTGCTCATGCACGCACCGGTTGGGTTGTGCAGGCTCGGGGTCAGGACCATGACCCGCGCGCCGGTGGCGCGGGCGACCCGATCGAGGTCGTCCGGGACAATACCCTGATCGTCCAGGCCGATGCCATGCAGCGGCAGGCGCAACTGCCGGCAGGCGGCTTTGATGCCGGGTGCGGTAAGGGCTTCGACCAGCACCGCTTCGCCTGGCTGGCACAGCGACAGCAACACCGTGAACAGGCCCTGCTGGGCGCCGCCGCACAGCAGCAGTTGCCTGGCGTTCAACTGCAAACCGCGATTGGCCAGCCAGGCGGCACCGTGCAGGCGCCCGCGCAGCAACTCTTCGGCGCTCAGGTAGTGATCCAGGCAAGCCGCCAGCCCCTCCTCAAGCAGCGCCTGCAAAGTGTTTTCGCTGTCGCGGTTGGCCGGCTCGATCACCGGTACGTTGGTCGACAGGTCGATCAGGCTCGGTTGCACGTCGCGCTGTTTGAGGCGAAACAGCGTGGCCTCCTTGCTGCCGGCCAGCACATAGGTGCCACGGCCGACTTCGCCCGAAACCAAATGGCGTGCCGCCGCTTCACGGTAGGCCTGCTGGGTGGTGCTCGGGTTGAGCCCCAGGTTCCAGGCCAGGCGCCGTTGTGGCGGCAGGCGTTCGCCGACTTTCAGCTCGCCTCGTTCGATGGCAATGGCTATTGCATCGACCAGGGCCAGGTAGCGCGGCTGGGCATCGTCGCAGAGGGTAGGGGTCCACATTTATTGTTGGCCATGCAATATAGGAATTTACCCATACAATGCGCGGCGACTAGGATCAGGTCAAATCCGATCCTGCCGAGGTGTTCCATGTTCGACCTGCCAGCCCTGCGCGAAGCTGCCCGCCTGGTTCATGCCAGCGTACCCGCCACCCCTCAGTACGCCTGGCCGCGCCTGGCCGAGCGGCTGGGCTGCGAAGTCTGGGTCAAGCATGAAAACCATGCCCCGACCGGCGCCTTCAAGGTGCGCGGCGGGTTGATGTATGTGCAGTGGCTGCTGGGGCAAAAGCCGGCGGTGCGCGGCCTGGTCACCGCCACCCGTGGCAACCACGGCCAGAGCATGGCCCTGGCTGCGGGCAATGCCGGGCTGCCGATTATCATCGTTGTGCCCGAGGGCAACTCGCTCGAAAAGAACGCGGCGATGCGCGCTTTGGGCGCCCAATTGATCGAGCACGGCGCCGACTTTGACCAGGCCCGCGAAGAGGCCGCACGCCTGGCCCAGTTGCATGGTTACGAGAGCGTGCCACCGTTTCACCCCGAGTTGATCCGTGGCGTCGCCACCTACGCGCTGGAGCTGCTGGAAGCCGTGCGCGAGCTGGATTGCATCTACGTGCCGATCGGCATGGGCTCGGGCATCTGCGGGTTGATCCAGGCGCGCAACCTGCTGGGCCTGCGCACCGAGATCGTCGGCGTGGTCTCCAGCGCCGCCGACGCCTTTGCCCAGAGCCTGGAGCAGGGCCGCATCGTCACCACCGCCACGGCCAACACCTTCGCCGATGGCATGGCGTGTCGCATGCCGTTGCCCGAAGCCTTTGAAATCATCCGCCAGCACGCCGCACGCATTGTGCGCGTCAGCGACGAAGAAGTGGCCCGGGCCATGCGCATCTACCACGAAGACACCCACAACACCGCCGAAGGCGCAGGTGCCGCCGGCCTTGCCGCACTGATCCAGGAGCGCGAGCGCCAGCAAGGGCGCAAGGTGGCGGTGATCCTCAGCGGGGCGAACATTGACCGGCAGCGGTATGCTCAGGTGCTGGCGGGCGATTGAAAAATCCTGAATTGATCGGTTGATAAAAAATGCTATCTAAATTTGATAGCATTTTTAACGTCAAATTAGGGACTGCGCCCATGAACACTATGAATTACAAGGGCTACACCGCCCGAGTCGAATACGACCCACGGGACGATATTTTCGTCGGACGTGTCCTGGGGCTGCGTGACATCATCAGCTTTCACGCCAGCGCCGTCAGGCAGTTGCATGAGGCGTTTCACCTGGCCCTGGATGACTACCTGGCCGATTGCGCCGAGCGTGGGGTCAAGCCGGAAAAACCCGCTTCCGGCAAGGTCATGCTGCGTATCAGGCCAGAAGTCCATGCTGCGGCGACCATCGCAGCTCAATCGGCTGGCAAGAGCCTCAACCAATGGGCCGATGAAGTTTTTGAACGCGCAGCACAAGCCTGAATAAAGGCAATTTCTTCCAATACAGCCCAGCAGAAAACCGTTTTAATAGCGCCTGCCTTCAACCGCGGTTACTGAACGTCGATGCCTTTTTCAAACGGATTTCTGCTGAGTTTGTCGTTGTGCCTGGATATCGGCATTGCCAATATCGCCATGATCACCCTGGCCATGCAGCGGGGTTTTCTGCAGGGTTTCTGGCTGGGGCTGGGCACCTGTGTCGGTGACCTGTTGTATGCCATTGCGGCGTTGGCCGGGATGACCGTGCTGCTGCAATTTGAGACGGTGCGCTGGGTGCTGTGGCTGGGCGGCTCGGTGTTGCTGGTGTGGTTTGCCATCAAGATGCTGCTGGCGGCGCTGCGCGGCAACACTCATCTGCAGACCCCTGGCGCAGTCGTGATCGAATCGGGCTGGCGCGAGTTCCTGCGCGGGATCTTCCTGGCCATGTCCTCGCCCAGCGCCATCCTCTGGTTTGCTGCGGTCGGCGGGGTGCTGATTTCTCGTTCAGGGGGCGGCAGCCTGCTTGAGGCCGGGCTTTTTCTTAGCGGTTTTTTTGCCGCCGGGCTGATCTGGTGCCTGTCGTTGTGCGGCATTGCCAGCCATGGCGGGCGGTTGTTGGGTGACCGCTTGCTGACCTGGTCGTACCTGCTGTCGGCGGGCATCTTCTGCTATTTCGCCGGCTACGTGATCCTTTCCGGTTACCGCGAGTTCATCCTCGCCGTGCCTGCGGCCACCCCGGGTCTATAATGATTCGAGACACCGGTGCGCAGGTGCCGTCAGGCAGGAGGATCTTCGATGAAAGGCCTTGATGCGAAAAAGATGACGAAGAAAAAACCACTGAAAACCGCCAAGGAGAAACACGCCGCCAAACGCGCCAAGCGCTCCGGCGCCAGTTTTCTTGGGCAGTAACGCCAAGAGCTCCGCAAGGGGCTCTTTTTTTAGTCCCGAAATTGAGGTTGCTGGGTTATCCATTTCCTCAGCCTGTCGATTTCAACCACTGCCATTCGACCATCTGTGAACGCGCCGAGTTTGCCGGCGCCCCATCGCACAGAGGACACGACCATGAACAGTGCCGCCGAGAACGAAATCCGCCAACTCATCGAGCAGTGGCTTCCCGCCGTACGCGCGCGCGATGTCGAGGCCATTACCGCGCCTTACGCCGAGAACATTCGCGCCTTCGATGCCATCCAGCAATTGCAGTTCCAGGGCAAGGCTGCCTACCGCGCCCACTGGCAGGCCTGCATGGATCACTGCCCCGGCGAGATGATCTTCGAAATCGAGCAATTGCAGATCCACGCCACCCCGGAGCTGGCCCTGGCCCACTGGCTCAACCGCTGTGGTCAGGCCAGCAGCGAAGGCGGTGAGGATCAAGGCTGCTATATGCGCGCGACCGTTGGCTACCAGCGCATCGATGGCCAGTGGAAGGTGATTCATGAGCATTGGTCGGCACCCTTCGACATGGAATCCGGTGCCGCGCTGTTCTCGCTCAAGCCTTGAGCTGAAAACCCCGAGGGTTATGCCGAATCGCGCTTTTCAAGGCGGTGCGACCTGCCGCCATAGTATCCCCAGCGGTGGAGACGACGATGAAATACCTGTGCCTGGTCTACTGTGATGAAAGTCTGCTGCACAGCCTGCCTGAAAGCCCGGCCGACGCCGAGTGCATGGCCTATGCCGAGTCGGTCCAGGGCAGCGGCCGGATGCTCGCCGCCGAGGCGCTCAAACCGGTGCAGACCGCGACCACCGTGCGTGTGCGCGGCGGGCAGATGAGCCTGACCGACGGCCCGTTCGCCGAAACCAAGGAGCAGTTGGCCGGCTTCTATCTGGTCGATGCCCGCGACCTCAACGAGGCGTTGAACATTGCCAAGGGCATTCCCGCAGCGCGAGTCGGTAGTGTCGAGGTGCGGCCGGTCCGCGAGTTGCAACCCTGAACCCAAGGAGCACAACACGATGAGCCTTTTACACCCCGAGCCGCCCAAGGCGCAGCATGAGTTGTCGTTGACGCGCCTGATCGATGCGCCGCGGCGCAAGGTGTTTCGCGCCTGGACTGAGCCGCAACTGCTGGCCCAGTGGTGGGGGCCCAACGGCATGACCACGCCGGAATGCGAAATGCAGCTGTGGGTCGGCGGCTTGTTTCGTACGGTGATGCGTGCCCCCGACGGCAGCGAATACCCGAACCAGGGCGTGTATCTGGAGATCGTGCCGCCGGCGCGGATCGTCTTCACCGATGCCTTCGGCCCAGGCTGGGTGCCGTCGAACAAGGCGTTCATGACCGCCGTGGTGACCTTTGACGACGTCCACGGCAAGACCCAGTACACCGCCCGGGCCTGGCACTGGAGTGCCGCCGATTGCCAGGCCCATGAAGAGATGGGCTTTCATCGCGGCTGGGGTGAGAGCCTGGATCGCCTGGTGGCGCTGGTGACCACGCAGATGCCCGACTGATGGCAGCGCTGGCACAGGTACGGGCGCAACTGGAGACCGTCTACCGCCAGGAGTCGCGGCGCATCCTGGCGACGCTGATCCGCTTGCTGGGCGACTTTGACCTGGCCGAAGAGGCCATGCACGAGGCGTTTTACATCGCCGTGGAGCGCTGGCAACGCGACGGCATTCCGGCAAGCCCGCGGGCCTGGTTGGTGTCTACCGGGCGTTTCAAGGCCATCGATAGCCTGCGCCGGCGTGCGCGCTTCGACCGTTCCCAGGTGCAGTTGATGCAGGCGTTGGAGTTGCTGGAGGAAGTTCAGGTGGATGACCAAGAGCTGGAAGACGACCGTCTGCGCCTGATCTTCACTTGTTGTCACCCGGCGCTGGCCGCCGATGCCCAGGTGCCGCTGACATTGCGCGAGGTCTGTGACCTGACCACCGAAGAAATCGCCCGCGCGTTTTTGCAGAGCCCGGCGACCATTGCCCAGCGCATCGTGCGGGCCAAGGCCAAGATCCGTGATGCGCGCATACCGTACCAGGTGCCGTCGCTGGCCGAGCTGCCGGAGCGGATTGATAGCGTGCTGCGGGTGATCTACCTGGTGTTCAATGAAGGCTATTCGGCGTCGTCTGGTGAGAGCCTGATGCGTCATGACCTGAGCGATGAAGCGATCCGCTTGGGGCGCTTGCTCCAGCAGCTGCTGCCTGACCCGGAGGTGCTTGGGCTGCTGGCCTTGATGCTTTTGCAGGCCTCGCGGCAACAGGCGCGCAGCGACGCCGAGGGTGAACTGGTACTGCTTGATGAGCAGGACCGCAGCCTGTGGAACCGTGCGTTTATAGACGAAGGTTGCCAGTTGGTGCAGCAAGCCCTGCGCAGCCAGCAGTTCGGCGTGTATAGCCTGCAGGCAGCGATAGCGGCTGTGCACGCCGAAGCTGCCAGTGCCGAGGCAACGGACTGGGATGAAATCGTCGGTTTGTACGATGTGCTGCTGCAACGCTGGCCGTCACCGGTGATCGCGCTCAACCGCGCAGCGGCTCTGGCCCGGCGCGATGGCGCCGAGGCGGGGCTGGCGGCAGTGGAGGCAATTCTGGATCGTGGCCAGTTGCAGGATTATCACCTGGCCCATTCGGCCCGCGCCGAACTGTGCCGCCAGCTGGGTCGCCTGGATCACGCCCGCGAGGCCTATCGCAGTGCTCTCGGGCTGACCCGCCAGGGCCCGGAGCGGCGCTTTATCGAGCGCCGCCTGGCCGAGTTGTAGGCATCAGCCGATGGTGATCGGCGGCGGGCTGACCAGCTCGACCGTCTGCTGCTTGCGCGGGGCGAGGATCTCGGCCTCGCCATCGACCACCAGCTCGTCGTTCTGGTTGAACACGCGGGTGGCGATGCGCACCTTGAACTTTGGCAGTTTCTCGAGGATTTCCAGGCGCACGGTCAGGGTATCGCCGAACTTGACCGGCTTCTGGAAACTCATGGTCTGGCCCAGGTAGATGGTGCCCGGGCCAGGCAGCTCGCAGGCCACTGCGGCGCTGATCAGCGCACCGCTGAACATGCCGTGGGCGATACGCTCCTTGAACATGCTCTTGGCCGCGAACTCGGCATCCAGGTGCACCGGGTTGTGGTCACCGGACATCGCCGCGAACAGCTGGATGTCACGTTCTTCGACGGTTTTGCTGAAGCTGGCGGTCTGGCCGACTTCAAGGGCTTCGTACGGGGTGTTGGTGACCTGGGTCATGCTTGGCTTTCCTTCTGACGTGCGGGTCGGCCGGTCATTCGCTGCGGGCGGGGCGGCCAATGGCCAGGGCCTGCTCCAGCCAGTCGATGATGGCGGCCGTGACCTCGTCACGGTTGGTTTCGTTGAGCAGCTCATGCCGCGCCTGGGGGTAGAGCTGCACCTGCACATGCTGATTGCCGGCCAGGCGCAAGGCACCGGCCAGATCCTTGAGACGCTTGCCGGCACTGACCGGATCACATTCGCCGCCCATCACCAGGATCGGCAGGTTCGGATCGATCTGCGTCAGGTTGCGTGGCTGGCTGATTTGCTCAAGGCCCATCAGCAGGTCGATCCACAAACGGTTGCTGCAGCGAAAGCCGCACAACGGGTCGGCAGCATACTTGTCGACTTCATCGTTGTCGCGGCTGAGCCAGTCGAACGCCGTGCGGTTGGGTTTGAAGGCTTTGTTGAACGAGCCGAACGACAGCCACTCGATCAGTGCGCTATGGCCCAGCGGGCCCTGGCGCCAGGCTTCGAAGCGGGCGATCAGGCAGGCCGTGCGGTACAGCGCGGGCGGTTGGAAGTTAGAGCCGCTGAGAATCGCGCCCTGCAGGCTGGCGCCGTGGTGCATCAGGTAGGCCTGGGCAATGTAGCTGCCCATGCTGTGGCCAAACAGGAACACCGGCGTGCCCGGAAACTGCTGGCCGATGTGCTGGCTGAGCAGGGCCAGGTCGTTGACCACGCTGTTCCAGCCATTGTGTCGGGCGAACAGGCCTAAAGTGCCAAGTTCGGCGGTGCGTCCATGGCCGCGCTGGTCGTGGGCGAGCAGGGCATAGCCGGCAGTGCTCAGGGCCTCGCCAAGGCGTTGGTAGCGCCCGGCGTGCTCGGCCATGCCGTGGGCCAGCAGCACCACCGCCTTGATCGGTGTGGCCGGCAGCCATTGATAAACGTAGAGGCTGCAGTGATCGCTGGCCGGGAGCCAGAACGCGTCGTGGTGCATGGCGGGTCCTTGTGCGCGCAACTCGGTAAGTCAGCACAGTGTATAACCCAGCCGCACAATCGCAGGGTCATCAGCAATAAGATTCACAATGTTAATGACAGCGCTTGGCGTATTTGCCACCTGCGACATACCTGCTAACGTCGGCAGAGCACCTTCTTCGCCAAGCAGGCAAGGGGGCCGGATCGGCTCAGGTATGAGGACAATAATAGATGCAAGCTGATTTCTGGAATGACAAGCGCCCGGCAGGGGTTCCTTCGCAAATTGACGTGAATGCTTACAAGTCAGTGGTCGAAGTGTTCGAACGCTCCTGCAAGAAGTTTGCTGACCGCCCGGCGTTCAGCAATCTCGGGGTAACCCTGAGCTACGCCGAACTGGAACGCTATTCCGCGGCCTTTGCCGCGTACCTGCAGCAGCATACCGACCTGGTGCCGGGCGACCGCATTGCGGTACAGATGCCCAACGTGCTGCAGTATCCCATTGCCGTATTTGGCGCCTTGCGCGCCGGCCTGATCGTGGTCAACACCAACCCGCTGTACACCGCCCGCGAAATGCGCCACCAGTTCAAAGACTCCGGCGCCCGGGCGCTGGTGTACCTGAACATGTTCGGCAAGCTGGTGCAGGAAGTGCTGCCCGACACCGGCCTCGAGTTCCTCATCGAGGCGAAGATGGGCGACATGTTGCCGACGGCCAAGGGCTGGCTGGTCAATACCATCGTCAGCAAGGTCAAGAAGATGGTCCCGGACTACCGCCTGCCCCAGGCGGTGCCGTTCAAGAGCGCCCTGGCCCAGGGCCGCGGCCAGTCGCTCAAGCCGGTTGCGCTGGGCCTCGATGACATCGCCGTGCTGCAATACACCGGCGGCACCACGGGCCTGGCCAAGGGCGCGATGCTGACCCACGGCAACCTGGTGGCGAACATGCTCCAGGTGCTGGCGTGTTTCTCCCAGCACGGTGCCGATGGCCAGCGCCTGATCAAGGACGGGCAGGAGGTGATGATCGCGCCGCTGCCGCTCTACCATATCTATGCCTTCACCGCGAACTGTATGTGCATGATGGTCACCGGCAACCACAACGTGCTGATCACCAACCCGCGGGACATCGCCGGCTTCGTCAAGGAGCTGAAGAAGTGGAAGTTCTCCGGGTTGCTCGGGCTCAACACCCTGTTCGTCGCGCTGATGAATCACCCAGAGTTCAAGAACCTCGACTTCTCGGCGCTGAAGGTCACCAACTCCGGCGGTACCGCATTGGTCAGCGCCACCGCCGAGCGCTGGGAGAGCATCACCGGTTGCCGCATTGTCGAAGGCTACGGCCTGACCGAAACCTCGCCGGTAGCCAGCACCAACCCTTACGGCCAGCTGGCACGCCTGGGCACCGTGGGCATTCCGGTGCCGGGCACGGCGTTCAAGGTGATTGACGATGCAGGTGTCGAGCAGCCCTTCGGCGAGCGCGGCGAGTTGTGCATCAAGGGCCCGCAAGTGATGAAGGGCTACTGGCAGCACCCCGAGGCGACGGCCGAGGCGCTGGACAGCGAAGGCTGGTTCAAGACTGGTGACATTGCCGTGATCGACCCGGACGGCTTTACCCGCATCGTCGACCGCAAGAAGGACATGATCATCGTCTCGGGCTTCAACGTGTACCCCAACGAGATCGAAGAAGTGGTGATGAGCCATCCGCAAGTGGCCAGTTGCGCGGTGATCGGCATCCCCGACGAGCGTTCGGGCGAGGCGGTGAAGCTGTTCGTGGTGCCGCGCGAGGGCGGGGTAAGCCTTGAAGAGCTGAAGGCTTATTGCAAGGCCAACTTCACCGGCTACAAGGTGCCCAAGCAAATTGTCTTGCGCGAGTCGCTGCCGATGACGGCGGTGGGCAAGATTTTGCGCCGGGAGCTTCGGGATATAGCTTGAGGGCACTGGAAGCTGCAAGCTACAAGCTGCAAGCTACAAGCTACAAGCTACAAGCTACAAGCTACAAGCCCGGCCAGCTTGTAGCTTGTGACTTGAAACTTGAGCTTTAGAATTTTTACTCTAAAAATGACTACGTGATTATCAAGAGTCATTTCCGTGACTGTTCGGGCTACTTTAGCTCTAGGCGGCCCTTGGCAAAGCTGCTACTCTCGGCCCGCTTCTGATTATCAGGTTTGCAATAAACCGTAATCTTATATCAATAATAATCGCATCGACTGCGGTGAAGAATTCGCTGTTGCTGGAGGAGTGGGCTTCCATGATCGAAAATTTTTGGAAGGATAAGTACCCAGCCGGGATTGCCTCGCAAATCAATCCTGATGAGTATCCGAATATTCAGGCGGTATTGAAGCAGTCTTGCCAACGCTTTGCCGATAAACCGGCCTTTAGCAACCTGGGCAAAACCATTACATACGGCGAGTTGTATGAGTTGTCAGGGGCTTTTGCCGCTTACCTGCAACAGCATACCGACCTGCAGCCGGGTGATCGTATTGCCGTGCAGCTGCCCAACGTTCTGCAATACCCCGTTGCCGTGTTCGGTGCCCTGCGTGCGGGCCTGATCGTGGTCAACACCAACCCGTTGTATACCGCGCGGGAATTGGAACACCAGTTCAATGATTCCGGCGCCAAGGCGCTGGTCTGCCTGGCAAACATGGCGCACCTGGCCGAAAAGGTAGTGCCCAAGACCCAGGTCAAACACGTTATTGTCACCGAAGTGGCCGACCTCTTGCCACCGGTTAAACGCCTGTTGATCAACAGCGTGATCAAGTACGTGAAAAAAATGGTCCCGGCGTACAATCTGCCCAAGGCGGTCAAGTTCAACGACGCCTTGAGCAAGGGCCGTGGCAAAACCTTTCAGGAAGCCAATCCAGACCGCAATGACGTCGCCGTGTTGCAATACACCGGTGGCACTACCGGGGTGGCCAAAGGCGCGATGCTGACCCACCGCAACCTGGTGGCCAACATGCTGCAATGCCGGGCGCTGATGGGTTCGGACCTCAATGAAGGTTGCGAGATCCTGATCACGCCGTTGCCGCTGTATCACATCTATGCCTTCACCTTTCATTGCATGGCAATGATGCTGATCGGCAGCCACAACATCCTGATCAGCAACCCGCGCGACTTGCCGGCGATGGTCAAGGAACTGGGCAAGTGGAAGTTCAGCGGCTTTGTCGGCCTCAATACTTTGTTCGTTGCCCTGTGCAACAACGAGAATTTCCGCAAGCTGGACTTCTCCGGCCTGAAGATCACCCTGTCTGGCGGCATGGCCCTGCAGATGAGCGTCGCTGAACGCTGGAAAGCGGTGACCGGTTGCGCCATCTGCGAAGGTTACGGCATGACCGAAACCAGCCCGGTGGCGGCGGTCAACCCGGCCGAGCAGAACCAGATCGGCACCATCGGCATTCCGGTGCCTTCGACCCTGTGCAAGATCATCGACGACGCCGGTGTCGAACTGGCCCTGGGCGAAGTCGGCGAGCTGTGCGTGAAAGGGCCGCAGGTAATGAAGGGCTACTGGCAGCGTGAAGACGCCACCAACGAGATCCTCGACAGTGACGGCTGGCTGAAGACCGGTGACATCGCCGTGATCCAGACCAACGGCTACATGCGCATCGTCGATCGCAAGAAAGACATGATCCTGGTCTCCGGTTTCAACGTCTATCCGAACGAGCTTGAGGATGTGCTGGCGGCGTTGCCAGGCGTGCTGCAGTGCGCGGCCATCGGCGTGCCGGATGAAAAATCCGGTGAAGTGATCAAGATCTTCATCGTGGTCAAGCCGGGCATGACCGTGACCAAGGAGCAGGTGATGGAGCACATGCGTGCCAACGTCACCGGCTACAAGGTGCCGCGTTTTGTCGAGTTCCGCGATGCGTTGCCGACCACCAACGTCGGCAAGATCCTGCGCCGTGAACTGCGTGATGAAGAACTGAAGAAGCTGGGCCTGAAGAAGATCGCCTGAGTCAAGGCGAGCGCTTCGCGCTCGATCGCTGGCGAGCCAGCTCCCACCATCATCCAGTGGGAGTTGGCTTGCCAGCGATGCTTTCAGCGCAGTTTTTCAAGCATCTGGTAATACCACATCCCCGCCGCCAGCAACGGATTGCCCAGCACATCGCCCATCGGCACCTTGATGTGTTTGCAGCCGGCAAAGGTATCGAACTTCTCCAGCGTCCCGGTCAGTGCTTCGGCCATGATCTCGCCCATGATATGGCTGGTGGCGATGCCGTGCCCGGAGTAACCCTGGCAGTACCAGACGTTGTCCGAAAGCTTGCCCAGCTGCGGAATGCGGTTGACCACGATACCCATTGCGCAACTCCACTGGAACTCGATCGGCACGCCCTTGAGCGCCGGAAAGGTGCGCTCGATGCACGGCCGCAGTTCGCCGGCGATATCCCGTGAGTCGCGCCCGGAATAGTTGGCGCCACCGCCGAACAACAGACGGCCATCGGCGGTCAGCCGGTAGTAGTCGAGGACGAAGCGGCAGTCGTATACCGCCAGGTCCTGAGGGTTGATCTGCGCGGCCAGCTCACCCAGCGGCGCGGTGGTGACGATGCCGCCCATGGCCGGGAAGATCTTGCCCTTGAGCTGGCGCTTTTCCAGTTTGTGATAGACATCGCCGGCCAGCAGGATCTGCTTGGCCTCGACCCGGCCATGGGCCGTCACTACCGCCGGCTGGTCGCCATGGATGATGTCCAGCACTTCGGAGTTCTCGAAGATCAGCGCGCCCAGGCTGTGCGCGGCGCGGGCTTCGCCCAGGCACAGGTTGAGCGGATGCAGGTGCAGGTTGCGGCGGTTTTTCAGGGCACCGAGGTACAGCGGGCTTTGCAGGTGTTCGCGCATAGCGTTGTGATCGAGCAGTTCGACCTGATCGCCCATGCCGCGGCGCTCGGCCTCGGCGGCGAAAGCGCGCAGCTCGCCCATGTGCGAGTCTTTCATTGCTGCGTGCAGGTGGCCACGCTTGAGGTCGCAGTCGATACCGTAGCGCTCGACCCTTTGCTCGATGATCTGGTGGCCGCGCCAGCGCAGGTGCCAGATGAAATCATCGACGTCATCGCCGAGCTTGTCGCGCATCTGCTTGCGCATCGCTTCATCGCCTGAGAGGCTGCCGGTGACCTGGCCGCCGTTGCGCCCGCTGGCGCCCCAACCGATGCGGTTGGTTTCGACGATGGCGACTTTCAGGCCGCGTTCGGCCAGCTCCACGGCGCTGGCGACCCCGGTAAAGCCGCCGCCAATGATTGCCACGTCGACCTTCACCGTCCCCTTGAGGGTCGGGTACTGGGTGGCGTCGTTGAGGCTTGCGGTGTAGTACGAGGCGCTGCGCTGGGCAGGGCCGGCGTTTACGGCTGCATTCATAACAAAATCCTTGGTGCAAAAATAAAGTGTCAGGCCTGGGTCAGGTACCAGCGCCAGTCCTGTTCGCCGACTTCGGCCATGAACTGACGGTACTCGGCACGCTTGACCGCCAGGTACACGCCGAGGAACTCGGCACCCAGGGCCTCCCGGGCCCAGCTTGAACGCTCAAGCGCAGTCAGCGAGGTCAGCCAGTCGGTGGGCAGCAGTTCGGTGGCCTGGGCGTAGCCATTGCCCTCGACCGGTGCGCCCGGGTCGAGCTGCTGGCGGATGCCGTGATGCAGGCTGGCGAGGATTGCTGCCGCGGCCAGGTAAGGGTTGGCGTCGGCACCGCAGATACGGTGTTCGATGTGCCGGCTGTTGGCCGGGCCGCCGGGCACGCGCAGGCTGACGGTGCGGTTGTCGACGCCCCAGGTCGGTGCCAGCGGCGCGTAGCTGTTGGCCTGGAAACGGCGGTAGGAGTTGGCGTTGGGGCAGAACAGCAGCAGCGAATCGAGCAGCAGCGTGAGCATGCCGGCCACCGACTGGCGCAGCAGCGGTGTACCGGCCTTGTCTTCGCTGGCGTAGAGGTTGTTACCCTTGGCATCGGCCAGGCTCACGTGCATGTGCATGCCGGTGCCGGCCAGGTGATCGAACGGCTTGGCCATGAAGCAGGCCTGCATCCCGTGCTTGTGCGCCACGCCCTTGACCAGGCGCTTGTAGCGCACTGCCTGGTCCATGGCCAGCAGCGCATCGCCATGCTCGAGGGTGATTTCCACCTGGCCCGGGGCATATTCGGAAATCGCCGTGCGCGCCGGAATGCCCTGGGCTTTGCAAGCGCCATAGAGGTCGGCGAGAAACGGCTCGATCTGTTCCAGCTCGCGCAGGCCATAGACCTGGGTGCCACGCGGGCGCCCGCCGTCGCTGTCCAGTGCCGGTTGCGGGCGGCCGTGGCTGTCGCGTTGCTGGTCGAGCAGGTAGAACTCCAGCTCGCAGGCCATCACCGGGTAGTAGCCGTCGGCCTTGAGCGCATCGATGACCTTGACCAGCAGGTGGCGCGGGTCGGCAATGCTCGCCGGCATACCTTCGCTGGGGTGCATGCTGACCTGCAGCGCGGCGGTGGGGATCTGCCGCCACGGCAGGCGCACCAGGCTGTTTTCCAGCGGGTAGGCGCGGCAATCGATATCGCCGACATCCCAGACCAGGCCGGAGTTTTCCACATCGTCGCCGTTCAGGGTCAAGCCGAGGATGGTACTGGGCAATGGCCGGCCGCTTTCGTACACCGCCAGCAGCTCTTCGCGGTGCAGCAGCTTGCCGCGTGGCACGCCGTTGGCGTCGAGGATGAACAGCTCGATCATCTCGATATCGGGGTTTTCGGCCAGGAACGTTCGGGCCTGCTCGATGGGGGCAAATTGCATGGTGCTCTCGCTCGCGCCTCAAGGCGCACAGGACTGTGCAGCCGGTAAGGCGCCAGTCATCGACAAGGAAAGTCGGCCAGGAGCTGGCCGCACGGTTCAGTGCAGAGCGAGGCGGGCGTCCGGTGGGCGGGCATGGCGGCAGTGCCACAAGGCCCAGAAGGCGAGAATGATATGTACCAGCGGATTTTCCCCGCAGCGTGCCCGCACCTTCGCAAACGAAGGACGCAGCAGCGGGTGGGGCAAACCGGGAGACGAAGTCATGCCTGGATACTCCCACGCCGGGGAAGGTTCATTAAATAAGCCTTTGGGTAACTTCAGGTAGGCCGCGGCTAAACAATCGTCTGCCAGACCGCAACCGTGCCGAGCGTCGGCAAATCTGCGACAATCGCAGCCCTTGAAAAGCCGATCATGCAAAAGCAGGCTCACCTGCACGACTAAAAAGCCCCCATGACTGACCACGCGATTGATCAACTGCTGAAAAACCTCGACCACGCCATGATTGCCGAGCGCCACCGCCTGCGCCGGCAACTGCACGAGCTGCGCAAGCGCCCGGACGAGGCCAGGCTTGCGCAATGGGTCGACAAGGTCCAGGCCTCCTGCGCCCAGGTCACCGCGCGCAAGGCCAGTGTGCCGAGCATTCGTTATGACGACAGCCTGCCGATTGCGGCCAAGCGTGAAGAAATCAAGAAGGTTCTGGCCGAGCACCAGGTACTGATTATCGCCGGTGAAACCGGCTCGGGCAAAACCACCCAGCTGCCGAAGATCTGCCTGGAGCTGGGCCGCGGCCAGCACGGTCTGATCGCCCATACCCAGCCCCGGCGGATCGCCGCGCGCAGCGTCGCCACCCGGGTCGCCGAAGAGCTGGGTACGCCGCTGGGGGCGCTGGTCGGTTACCAGGTGCGCTTTGAAGACCAGAGCGACGCCAACACCCTGGTCAAGCTGATGACCGACGGCATCCTGCTGGCCGAAACCCAGCACGACCGTTTTCTTGAGCGCTACGACACCATCATCGTCGACGAAGCGCACGAGCGCAGCCTGAACATCGATTTTCTGCTCGGCTACCTCAAGACCCTGCTGCCGCGCCGCCCCGATCTCAAGGTCATCATCACCTCGGCGACCATTGATCTTGAGCGCTTCTCCAAGCACTTCAACGATGCGCCGATCATCGAGGTGTCGGGCCGTACCTATCCGGTGGAAACCTGGTACCGGCCGGTAACCCGCGAGCAGGACGAGGAGGGTAACCGCGTCGAGGACGACCTCACCGTCGACCAGGCGATCCTTGCCACTCTCGACGAGATCGCCGCCTTTGAGCGCAGCCAGGGCAAGGGCCCGGGCGATGTGCTGGTGTTCCTGCCCGGCGAGCGCGAGATTCGCGATGCCGCCGAGATGCTGCGCAAGGCGCAGTTGCGCCATACCGAAATCCTGCCGTTGTACGCGCGCTTGTCGCCGGCCGAGCAGCAGAAGATCTTCCAGTCCCATCCGGGGCGGCGCGTGGTGCTGGCCACCAACGTTGCGGAAACTTCGCTAACGGTGCCGGGCATTCGCTATGTGATCGACAGCGGCACCGCGCGCATCAGCCGCTATAGCTACCGGGCCAAGGTTCAGCGCCTGCCGATCGAAGCGGTGTCCCAGGCCAGCGCCAACCAGCGCAAGGGCCGTTGCGGCCGGGTCGAGCCGGGTATCTGCGTGCGCCTGTACAGCGAAGAAGACTTCAATGCGCGGCCAGCCTTCACCGACCCTGAAATCCTGCGTACCAACCTTGCTGCGGTCATCCTGCAGATGCTGCACCTGCGCCTGGGCGAGATCGACGCCTTCCCGTTCATCGAACCGCCGGATGGCAAGGCCATCAACGACGGCTTCAACCTGCTGCAGGAGCTCTCGGCGGTCAGCCGCGAGAACCAGCTGACGCCCCTGGGCCGCCAGCTAGCGCGTTTGCCGGTGGACCCGCGGCTGGGCCGCATGCTGCTCGAAGGCGCCAAGCAGGGCAGCCTCAACGAGCTGTTGATCGTCGCCAGTGCGCTGTCGGTGCAAGACCCGCGCGAGCGGCCACCGGAGCGCCAGCAAGCGGCGGACCAGGCCCATGCGCAATGGAAAGACGCCGACTCCGACTTCGCCGCGCTGGTCAACCTGTGGCGTGGCTTTGAAGAGCAACGCCAGGCCCTGACCGCCAGCCCGCTGCGCAACTGGTGCCGGAAGAACTTCCTCAACTACCTGCGCCTGCGCGAATGGCGCGACGCCCACCGGCAGTTGAGCCTGATCTGCCGCGACCTGCAGTTGAGCATCAATAAAGAGCCTGCCGACTACCCGCGTCTGCACAAGGCGATCCTCTCCGGCCTGCTCAGCCAGATCGGCCAGAAGAGCGAAGACGGTGACTACCTCGGCGCCCGCCAACGGCGCTTCTGGGTGCATCCGTCGTCTGGCCTGGGCAAGAAGCGTCCGCAATGGCTGATGACAGCCGAGCTGGTGGAAACCACCAAGCTCTATGCGCGCATGGTGGCCAAGATCGATTCGGACTGGATCGAGCCGCTGGCCGGGCACCTGATCAAGAAAAACCACTTCGAGCCGCACTGGGAGAAGAAGCGCGGCCAGGTGGTGGCCTTCGAGCAGGTCACCCTCTATGGCCTGATCGTGGTCGGCCGGCGCCCGGTGCATTACGGCCCGGTCGACCCGGTGATGTCCCGCGAGCTGTTTATCCGCGAGGCCCTGGTTGGCGGCGAGATTCAGTCCAAGGCCAGGTGCCTGACCGCCAACCGGCGCTTGCTTGAGCAGCTCGACGAGCTGGAAGCCAAGGCCCGTCGGCGCGATATCCTCGCCGATGAAGAAACCCTGTACGGCTTCTATGAGGCGCGTCTGCCGGCTGAAATCCACCAGACTGCAACCTTCGACAGCTGGTACCGGGTCAACAGCCAGAAAGACCCGCAGTTGCTGATCATGCGCGAGGAAGACGTGCTGGCCCGCGAGGCCAGTGAAGTGACCGCCGCGCAGTACCCGGACACCCTGCGCCTGGGCGACCTGAGCCTGGCCCTGAGTTACCACTTCGAGCCTAACCATCCGCGCGACGGCGTTACCGTGCGGGTGCCGGCGCCGCTGTTGCCGAGCCTGCCGGGCGAGCGCCTGGAGTGGCTGGTGCCGGGCTTGCTGGAAGCCAAGTGCATCGCCCTGGTGCGCAACCTGCCCAAGGCCTTGCGCAAGAATTTCGTGCCGGTGCCGGACTTCGTCAAGGCCGCCCTGCAGCGCATGAGCTTCGCTGAAGGTTCGTTGCCCCAGGCGCTCGGCCGCGAGTTGCTGCGCATGACCGGTGCGCGGGTCAGCGACGAAGCCTGGGCCGAGGCCGCGGCCCAGGTCGACAGCCACCTGAAGATGAACCTGGAAGTGGTCGACGGCCAGGGCAAGTTCCTTGGCGAAGGCCGCGACCTGGCCGAACTGACCGCGCGCTTTGCCGCTGCCAGCCAGGCTGCGCTGGCGGTCCCGCAGACCGCGCAAAGCCAGCAGCCGGTGCAGGCCAAGGCCTTCACCCAGGTGGCCGAGACTGCGCAACAGAAGTTTGCCGGGCTGTCGATGACCGTCTATCCGGCACTCGTGGAAGAAAACGGCACGGTCAAGGAAGGGCGCTTCTCGACCCAGGCCGAAGCCGAGTTCCAGCATCGGCGTGCTTTGCAGCGCCTGCTGCTGCAGCAACTGGCGGAGCCGGCCAAGTTTTTGCGCGGCAAGCTGCCGGGGCTGACCGAGCTGGGCTTGCTGTACCGTGAACTGGGCCGGGTCGAGGCGCTGGTCGAAGACATTCTGCTGGCCAGTCTCGACAGTTGCATCCTCGAAGGCGAGGCCACGCTGCCACGCGATGGCGCCGGCCTGGCTTCGCTGGCCGAGCGCAAGCGCGGCAGCTGGGCCGAGCACGCCGAACGCCTGGCTCGCCTGACCCTGGATATCCTCAAGCTCTGGCATGGCCTGCAAAAACGCTTCAAGGGCAAGATCGACCTGGCCCAGGCTGTGGCCCTCAACGATATCAAGCAGCAGCTGGGCAACCTGGTTTACCCGGGCTTTGTCCGCGAAACCCCGGGGCTGTGGCTCAAGGAGCTGCCGCGCTACCTCAAGGCCATCGAACTGCGCCTTGAGAAGCTTGGCGCCCAGGTGCAGAAGGACCGGGTCTGGAGCGGCGAACTGGGCAACCTCTGGAGCCAGTACCAGACCCGCCTCGACAAGCACCTGCAGGAAGGCAAGCGCGACGAGCAGTTGCAGTTGTACCGCTGGTGGCTGGAGGAATACCGGGTGTCGTTGTTCGCCCAGCAGTTGGGTACCAAGGTGCCGGTTTCCGACAAACGACTGAGCAAGCAGTGGAGTCAGGTGGAAGCCTAAACCCTTGCAGTTGTGGCACACTTGGCTGATATACGCCGCGCCCCCCGGATTATCCTGCCGGGCCTGCGCGGCTCACGCATGCAGCACTGTGCAGTGGCCCGGCAAGCTGGGGGCATTGCCAGTCAAAGTTGGTACTTTGGTGCCAACTCAAACCGACCGAACAGGCCGTTGCCGGGCTGGCAATGGCCCCGAACAGAGGAACGACCGTGCATAACGTCGTCATCAGCGGCACCGGCCTGTACACCCCGGCCAACAGCATCTCCAACGAAGAGCTGGTGCAATCCTTCAACACCTACGTGCAGCAGTTCAACAGTGACAACGCCGCCGCCATCGAGCGCGGTGAGGTCCAGGCCCTGGCCGAGTCCAGCGCCGCCTTCATTGAAAAAGCCTCGGGCATCAAGAGCCGCTTCGTCATGGACAAGGACGGCATCCTCGACCCGCAGCGCATGAAACCGCGCCTGCCCGAGCGCTCCAATGACGAACCGTCGATCCTCTGCCAGATGGCCGTGGCCGCCGCCGAGCAGGCCCTGCAACGCGCCGGGCGCACCGCCGCCGACGTCGATGCGGTGATCGTTGCCTGTTCCAACCTGCAGCGCCCGTACCCGGCCATTGCCATCGAAGTGCAGCAGGCGCTGGGCATCAACGGCTTTGGTTTCGACATGAACGTGGCCTGCTCGTCGGCCACCTTCGGTATCCAGACCGCCTGCAACAGCGTGCAACTGGGCCAGGCCCGCGCGGTGCTGGTGATCAGCCCGGAAATCTGCACCGGCCACCTGAACTTCCGTGACCGCGACAGCCACTTCATTTTTGGTGATGCCGCCACTGCCGTGCTGGTGGAGCGTGCCGACCTGGCCACCTCCAAGCACCAGTTCGACATCGTCAGCACCAAGCTGCTGACCCAGTTCTCGAACAACATCCGCAACAACTTCGGCTTCCTCAACCGCGCGGCCGAAGAGGGCATCGGCGCCCCCGACAAGCTGTTCGTCCAGGAAGGCCGCAAGGTGTTCCGCGAGGTCTGCCCGATGGTCGCCGAGCTGATTGGCCAGCATTTGGCCGAGAACAACCTCAACGTCAGCGACGTCAAGCGCTTCTGGCTGCACCAGGCCAACCTGAGCATGAACCACCTGATCGTGAAGAAACTGCTCGGCCGTGATGCCCTGGAAGAAGAGGCGCCGGTGATTCTCGACAGCTACGCCAACACCAGTTCGGCAGGCTCGGTGATCGCCCTGCACAAGCATCAGGACGACCTGCCACAGGGCGCCCTGGGTGTGCTCAGCTCGTTCGGTGCCGGCTATTCGATCGGTAGCGTGATCCTGCGCAAGCGTTGAGCTGCAGCTGCTGATGAAGTGTCCCACGCTGGCGGGACACTTCGCTTATAGCGTTGGCTGTAACAAATCCGCCTAATCGGACTCTACCCGCAGAACGATGGATGGATGGCGATGACTGGCGAACAACAAGCCCGCTTGCTGGAGCGGCTGCTCAAGGGTGAGCAACAAGCGTTCAAGGAGCTGGTCGACAGCTATCAGGGCGCCATGCGCGCAGTCGCCTATGCGATTGTCGGCAGCCGGCATGCCGACGAAGCGGTGCAGGATGCCTGGCTGGCGGTGGTGCGCAACCTGAAAGGCTTCGAGCAGCGTTCAAGCCTGAAAACCTGGCTGCTGACCATTACCGCCAACGCGGCCAAGACCCGCTACAAGCAAAATCGCCGCGAAGTGCTTCTTGATGACCTGCCAGGCCCGCATGGCACCATTGGCGATGAGCGCTTTGCTACCGACGGCCACTGGTTGCAAGGGCCTTCGGCCTGGCATGAAGACACCCCGGAGGCCATGCTTAGCCGAGAGCAGATGCGTGAATGCCTGGAGCACACCCTGCTGAGCCTGTCCGAGCTGCAGCGCAGTGTGCTGGTGCTGCGCGAACGGCAGGGCCTGGAGCTGGAGCAGATCTGTAATCTTCTCGAGATTTCTCTCTCCAATGTCCGCGTGCTGCTGCACCGGGCACGGCTTAAGGTCTTCGCTACCCTGGAACATTTCGAGGAAACCGGCCAATGCTGAGCTGCAAGGAACTCGTCGCCCGCTCAAGCGACTATCTCGACGGACAACTGACCATAGGCGAGCGTCTGATGGTCCGTCAGCACCTGCTGTTCTGTCGCCATTGCCGGCGCTTCCTCAAGCAGATGCGCGTGGCCCAGGCCACGGTCCGGGCCTTGCCGGAACAACCGGTGGGCGACAGCGTGGCATTGGCCGAGCGTCTTGCGCGGGAGCTGAAAAACTCCTGAATCCTGCTCGGGAGGCTCTGCAACGGAGCTTTCCGGCTTATTTCATTTCGAAGTAAAAAAGTTCCCCTGTCACAAAACATTTATCTAAAAGCCACTGATCTGACATACGCCCCCGCCAAGATTCCTCCCCAGCACAAGTGGCCTGAGCCGCGTGTTTTTCCAACATTATCAAGACCATAAAGTAGGGGAGCTTCTTCGATGATCCGTAAGCACTTCGCAGGTTTCGTAGCCAGCGCCTTGGCCATGGCCGTTACCGCCCAGGCTTTCGCGGGTACCGTGACCACCGACGGCGCCGATATCGTAGTCAAGACCAAGGGTGGCCTCGAGGTCGCTACCACCGACAAGGAATTCAGCTTCAAGCTGGGCGGTCGGATCCAGGCTGACTACAGCCGTTTCGACGGTTTCTACACCAACAACGGCAACACCGCCGACGCCGGTTACTTCCGCCGCGCCTACCTGGAACTGGGCGGCGTGATGTACAAGGACTGGGCCTACCAGATCGCCTACGACTTCTCGCACAACTCCGGCGGTGACAACCGTTCCGAAGACGGCTACTTCGATGAAGCGTCCCTGGCCTACAACGGCTTCAGCCCGGTATCGATCAAGGTTGGTCGTTTCGACCCTGAGTTCGGCCTGGAAAAAGCCACCAGCTCCAAGTGGGTGACTGCTCAGGAGCGTACCGCAGCCTACGACCTGGTCGACTGGACCAACGCCCACAACGGCGGCTTGGGTATCCAGGCTTCGGGTACCGTTGGTGACTCGCTGTACGGCTCGGTCGGTGCCTTTGCCAAGGACGCTACCAACCAGGACAAGGACGGCGACAGCACCAAGCAGTTCAACCTGCGCGGCGTCTTCGCCCCGATGCACGAAGCCGGCAACGTCCTGCACTTCGGTATCAACTACGCCCAGCGTGACCTCTCCGACACCGCCTTCGATGGCCGTATCCGCAGCCGCCTGGGCATGCGCGGTGTCAGCACCGACGGTGGCCAGGATGCCGGCAGCAACGGCAACCGCCTGACCCTGGGTGGCGCCAACAACACCCCGGCCGGTGCCTATGACACCGACAAGGCCTGGGGCCTGGAAGCGGCATGGGCCATGGGCCCGTTCTCGGTACAGGGCGAGTACGTCAAGCGTGACGTCCAGGCCGACAGCGCCGCGTTCTCCGACATCAAGGCAGACGGCTACTACGGCCAGTTGGCCTACACCATCACCGGTGAAGCCCGTGGCTACAAGCTCGGCAAGTTCGACAGCATCAAGCCTTCGAACAAGCAGATCGGTGCCTGGGAAGTGTTCTACCGCTATGACCACCTGAGCGTCGATGACGACAACGGCGCCTTTGCCAACATCGATGATGTCGAAGGCAAGGTCCACAACGTCGGTCTGAACTGGTACGCCAACGAGTCGATCAAGCTCAGCGGTGTGTACGTCAAGGCCAAGGTCGACAACGCCCAGAACGCTGCCGGCGACGACAGCGGTGACGGTTTCGTAATGCGCGCGCAGTACGTGTTCTAAGCAACACCGCTCCTCATCCGTTAGATCTTCAGCCCCGCGTACGCGGGGCTTTTTTTCGTCTGCGCGACGAGGCAGACTGCGCCAATGCCCAAGCTCATCCTGCAACACCTTGCCGAACTCATGCCTGCCACCTGGGACGCCCTGGTGCCGGGGGATGGGCCGTTCCTGCGCCATGCATTCCTGTCCAGCCTGGAGGACAGCGGCAGTGTCAGCCGCCACACCGGCTGGAGCCCGGCGCATCAGTTGCTGACCGGCAGCGCCGGGCAGTTGCGCGCCGCCTTGCCGGCCTATGTGAAAACCCATTCATTCGGCGAGTACGTGTTCGACCACGGCTGGGCCGATGCCTGTGAGCGGGTGGATATTGCCTATTACCCCAAACTGCTTTGCGCCGTGCCGTTCTCGCCGGTTACCGGCCCGCGACTGCTTGGCGACCCGCAGGCGGCGGCCGAACTGGTGGATCAACTGACGGACGAGCTGTTCGAGCTGGGGATGTCTGGCGCTCATATCAACTTCACCGATGAGCATGCGGATGCGCTGATGCGCGAGCGTGAAGGCTGGATGGAGCGCCTGGGTTGCCAGTTTCATTGGCGCAACCAGGGCTATCGCGACTTTCAGGATTTTCTCGATACCTTGAGCTCACGCAAGCGCAAGCAGATGCGCAAGGAGCGCGAGCAGGTGGCGGGGCAGGGTATCGAGTTTCACTGGTTTCGCGGTGAAGCGCTGAGCGAGGCGCAATGGGATTTCGTTTTCGCCTGTTATGCCAATACCTATGCCGTACGCCGCCGTGCGCCGTATCTGACACGGGAATTCTTCAGCTTGCTGGCTGAGCGCATGCCTGAAGCGATTCGAGTGGTGATGGCGCACCAGGGCGGGCGTGATGTGGCCATGGCCTTCAGCCTGGTTGGTGGCGACAGCCTGTATGGCCGTTATTGGGGATGCCTGGGCGAGTTCGACCGGCTGCACTTCGAGACCTGTTTCTACCAGGGCATGGACATGGCCATTGCTGAGGGTTTGCAGCGGTTCGATGCCGGAGCACAGGGCGAGCACAAGTTGATTCGCGGCTTTGAGCCGGTGATTACCCGCTCCTGGCACTACCTGCTGCACCCGGGCTTGCGCCGGGCGGTGGAGGAGTTCCTTGAGCAGGAGCGGGCAGGGGTGTTGGCCTATGCCCAGGAGGCGCGTTTGGCTTTGCCTTATCGGCAAAGTTGAGGGCCTCATCGCCGGCAAGGCCGGCTCCCACACGAAGGGTAATGCAGATCCATTGTGGGAGCCGGCGTTGCCGGCGATTCAGTCGATCCCGACAAACCCACCGGTCTGGTGGTGCCACAACCGCGCATACAGCCCTTGATGCGCAAGCAACTCCGAATGGCTACCCATCTCGGCAATCCGGCCTTTTTCCAGTACCACCAGGCGGTCCATGCGGGCAATGGTCGACAGTCGGTGGGCAATGGCAATCACGGTCTTGCCTTGCATCAGGGTTTCCAGGCTTTCCTGGATTGCCGCTTCGACTTCCGAGTCCAGCGCTGAGGTGGCTTCGTCCATGATCAGGATCGGCGCATTCTTGAGCAGCACCCGGGCTATGGCGATGCGCTGGCGCTGGCCACCGGAGAGTTTGACCCCGCGCTCGCCCACATGGGCATCGAAGCCGGTCCGGCCCTGAGCGTCGGACAGTTGCGGGATGAACTCGTCAGCCCGTGCCCGGCGCACCGCTTCCCACAGCTCTTGTTCAGTGGCGTCGGGCCGGCCATACAGCAGGTTTTCGCGAATCGAGCGGTGCAGCAGCGAGGTGTCCTGGGTGATCATGCCGATTTGCGCGCGCAGGCTGGCCTGGGTCACCTGGGCGATGTCCTGGCCATCGATGAGGATGCGCCCGCTTTCCAGGTCGTAAAGGCGCAGCAGCAGGTTGACCAGGGTCGACTTGCCGGCGCCGGACGGGCCGATCAGGCCGATCTTCTCACCCGGGCGGATGTCCAGGTTGAGGCCGTCGATGATGCGGCTGCCCTTGCCATAGTGAAAGTTGACGTTGTCGAACTTGACCCCGCCGCGATCGACCTTGAGCCTGGGCGCGCTCGGCGAGTCGTTGACGCTGACCGGCTGGGCGATGGTCTGCAGGCCGTCCTGGACCATGCCGATGTTCTCGAAGATGCCGTTGACCACCCACATGATCCAGCCCGACATGTTGACGATGCGGATTACCAGGCCGGTGGCCAGGGCGATGGCGCCGACGGTGATCAGCGACTGGGTCCACAGCCACAGGGCCAGGCCCGTGGTGCTGACAATCAGCAGGCCGTTGAGGCTGGTGATGACCACGTCCATGCTGGTCACCACGCGGGCGGCCAGCTGGGTTTTTTCGGTCTGTTCGCTGATCGCTTCGCGGGCGTACTGCTGCTCGAAGTCGGTGTGGGCGAAGAGTTTCAGGGTGGCGATGTTGGTGTAGCCATCGACGATGCGGCCCATGAGCTTGGAGCGGGCATCGGAGGAGATCACCGCACGGGCTTTTACCCGTGGCACGAAGTAGTAGAGCGCGCCGATGTAGCAGGCGATCCAGGTGATCAGCGGCAGCATCAGCCGCCAGTCGGCCTCGGCAAACAGCACCAGCGAGCTGATCGCGTAGATCAGCACGTGCCACAGCGCGTCCACCGCCTGCACCGCCGAATCGCGCAGCGAGTTGCCGGTCTGCATGATGCGCTGGGCGATGCGTCCGGCAAAATCGCTCTGGAAGAAGTTCAGGCTCTGCTTGAGTACGTAGGTGTGGTTCTGCCAGCGGATCATGCTGGTCATGCCCGGGCTGATGGTCTGGTGCACCAGCAGGTCATGCAGGCCGACGAACACCGGGCGCAGCAACAGCGCCACCACCAGCATCCAGATCAGCTCGCCGCTGTGCTCACTGAAAAAGTTGACGTTCGGCGTGCCCTGGGCCAGGTCGATGATCCGGCTCAGGTAGCTGAACAGCGCCACTTCGATCAGCGCACCGATCAGGCCGACCACCAGCAGGGCGGCAAAACTCGGCCAGACCTGGCGCAGGTAGTACACGTAGAACGGCCATACCGTGGTAGGCGGCGCTGCGGTAGGCGCCTCACGGAAGATGTCGATCAGTTTTTCGAAGCGGCGAAACAGCATGAAAACGGTAACTCCTGTTCAGTGCGACCCTCGGGCCTGGTTCACGTCCCTGTGAAGCCCAAGGTCAGTCGATGCGTTTGGCCGACTTGATGAACACCGGGTCGACCGGCACATCGCGCATGCCTTTCTTCACTGTGGTTGGCGAGTTGACGATCTGGTCGACCACTTCCATGCCTTTGACGACCTTGCCGAACACCGCGTATCCGCGGTCGCGGCCCGGGTCGAGGAAGGCATTGTCGGCGACGTTGATGAAGAACTGGCTGGTGGCCGAGTTCGGGTCGGAGGTGCGCGCCATCGACAGCGTGCCACGCACGTTCTGCAGGCCATTGCTGGCCTCATTGCGGATCGGGTCCTTGGTGGGCTTTTGCACCATCTGCTCGGTGAATCCACCGCCCTGGACCATGAAGCCCGGGATCACCCGGTGGAACACGGTGTTGTTGTAGAAGCCGCTGTCCACGTACTGCAGGAAGTTCTTGCTGCTGATCGGCGCCTTGGTTTCGTTCAGTTCGATTTCGATCTGACCGAAGCTGGTATCCAGCAGTACATGAGGCGCTTTTTCGGCGGCGATCAGGCTGGTGGCGAAAACGACCGAGCAGGTGGCGAGCAGGAGTTTTTTCAGCATGGGCTCAATGATCCTTGAGAGGTGGTGGACGCCGCCAGGAACTGCAGCAGCGTCTGGTTGAATTCGTGAGGTTGATCCAGGGGCGTAGCGTGCCGGGAATCTTCGATAATCGCCAGCCGTGCCTGTGGAATCAGCGCAACGTAGCGCTCTTTAAGTTGTACCGGGGTGTAATCATGGTCGGCGCTGATGACCAGGGTAGGACAGTGGATCTGCCCCAGGCGTTCCGCCACGCCCCAGCCGACTATGGCGTCGAAACTGGCCAGGTAGGCGCGTTTGTCGTTCTTTGCCCAGCGCTCGGCCATCTTGCGGCGCAAATCGGCCTGCTGCGGCTTGGGGAACAACCGCTCGGCAAGACCCTTGCCGATGGTTTCAAGGCTCAGCACCCGTGCCAGGGCCCAGCGCTTGGCCCACCAGATCCAGTCGCTGCGGCTGCGGCGCTTGACCTCCGGGGCGCTGTTGACAATACACAGGCTGCGCAGCCACTCAGGGTGATCGACGGCAAACTGAAAGCCGACCATGCCGCCCATGGACAGCCCGACCAGGTGCACGGGGCCGGTCTGCAGCCGCTCCAGCAGGGCCAGCAGATCGGCGCTGAAGCTGGCGATGCTGTAGCGCTCGCGTGGCTTGTCGGAGCGGCCGTGGCCTCGGATGTCCATGAGGATCACCCGGTAGTGGCGGGCGAGCTCCGGCACCTGCATTTCCCAGTCCTGGCAACTGGAGCCCAGGCCGTGCAGCAGCACCAGCGGCTCGCCCTGGCCGTATTCCTCGTAGTGCAGCGAGCAACCTTCATGTTCGAAGTAGGCCATCGGCGTGATTCCTGTCAGGCTTGGGCGGGCGCGGCGAAGGGCACATCCAGCGGCGCGGTGTCGAAATTGCGCAGCAACTCGACGAGGATCTGCGTTGCCGGGCCCAGGGGTTTGTCCTTGTTCGAGTAAAGGTAGAACAGTGGATGGCGACTGCCACCCTGATCCAGCGGTAATGGCTTTAGCAGGCCCTCACGCAGCTCGCGTTCGATCAGATGCCGCGGCAGCCAGGCAAAGCCCAGGCCACTGCTGACGAAGGTGGCGGCGGTGGCCAGGCTGCCGACCGTCCAGCGCTGTTCGGCGCCCAGCCAGCCGACGTCGCGCGGTTGTGCACGGCCCGAGTCACGGATCACTACCTGCAGCTGGCTTTCCAGGTCCTGGAAATTCAGCTCCCGGCCCAGGCGGTGCAGGCTGTGTTCGGGATGGGCGACGGCGACGAACTCCACCGAACTCAGTTCGGTGCCCAGGTAACCGGAGATATTGAAGCCGCTGATAGCAAGGTCGGCGATACCTTCGTGCAGCACCTCCTCAACCCCGGACAGCACCTCTTCGCGCAGGCGCACCCGGCAGCCACGGCTTTGCGGCATGAACGCGCTCAAGGCACGAACCAGGCGGGCATTGGGGTAGGCGGCATCGACCACCAGGCGTACTTCGGCTTCCCAGCCCTGTTCCATGTGATGGGCCAGGTCTTCGAGCTGGCTGGCCTGCTTGACCAGTTGCCGCGAACGGCGCAGCAGCACGTTGCCAGCCTCGGTCAGCACCGCCTTGCGCCCGTCGATGCGCAGCAGCGGTACGCCGAGCTGGTCCTGCATGCGCGCCACGGTATAGCTCACCGAGGATTGCGAGCGGTGCAGGGCCTCGGCCGCCTGGGCAAAACCACCGTGGTCGACCACCGCCTGCAGGGTCCGCCACTGATCCAGGGTAACGCGCGGCGCTTTCATCTTCGGCTCCTGTTGTCCTAAGCTGGCGCTCTTTCATGGAGAGCGTCGTATGAAGAAATGTTGTGCTGTATTGCTGGCCCTGCTTCCGCTCACGGCCCTGGCCTATCCCATCGACGTGGAAAAAGACATCGACGGCGTCAAGGTCGACTACACCACCTACGACACCGACCGTGACATCGGCTCGATCACCGTCAACAACTATGGCGACGTCGATGCACAGTGCAAGGTGACATTCCGCAATGGCCCGGAAGCGCCTCGGGTGCGCCGTGTGCTGGTGCCGGCGAAAAAAAGCGTTGATGCCACCGCCAAGTTCAACCGGGAAATCATCAAGCTGCGCATTGCCTTGAGCTGCAAACCGCAATAAAACAATTTAACTGATAGGTTGGACCCAGTTTTTACGCTTTTTTATCGATAGGTCAATCATTAATCTTGCCTCCATCGACTTACCGAACTCGCCGATGGAGGCAAGCCCCATGTCCCGTGTACTCGTCATCGAAAGCAGCGCCCGCCAGCAGGACTCGATCTCCCGGCAACTGACCCGTGACTTCGTCAGCCAGTGGCAAGCCGCCCACCCGGCCGACCAGGTGACCCTGCGCGACCTGGCCGTCAACCCGGTGCCGCACCTGGATGGCAACCTGCTCGGCGGCTGGATGAAGCCCGAAGCCCAGCGCAATGCCCAAGAGTTGCAGGCCCTGGCCCGCTCCAACGAGCTGACCGATGAAGTGCTGGCGGCCGATGTGCTGGTGCTGGCCGCGCCGATGTACAACTTCACCATCCCCAGCACCCTCAAGGCCTGGCTGGACCACGTACTGCGCGCCGGTATCACCTTCAAGTACACCGAAACCGGGCCCCAGGGCCTGTTGACCGGCAAGCGCGCTTACATCCTCACCGCTCGCGGCGGCATTCATGCCGGCGCCAGCAGCGATCACCAGGAACCCTACCTGCGCCAGGTCATGGCCTTCATCGGTATCCATGACGTGACCTTCATCCATGCCGAAGGCCTGAACATGGGCGGCGATTTCCACGAGAAGGGCCTGAACCAGGCCAAGGCGCAGCTCGCCGCCGTGGCGTGAGCCGGCAATGAATTTTCCCGCCTGACACCTGTTGCTCCTTTGGGTGTACCTGCCCGGTCTGCCTCGCGCGTGACCGGGCTTTTTTATGCTGCTTGCCGTGCTAGCCAGCCGTGCCTGCGACTATTGCCGGGTTTGCCGCTAACCGTTAAGGTCGCCGCCTCCACAGCAAGGGGCCAACATGGGCTATTTATTGATCGTCGCGCTGATCCAGGCGTTTTCCTTCAGCCTGATCGGCGAGTACCTGGCCGGGCATGTCGACAGCTATTTCGCCGTGCTGGCGCGGGTGCTGCTGGCCGGCCTGGTGTTCCTGCCGCTGACCCGCTGGCGCCAGGTCGAAGCGCGCTTCATGCGTTCGATGCTGCTGATCGGTGCGCTGCAGTACGGCATCACTTATGTCTGCCTGTACCTGAGTTTCCGCGTGCTGACGGTGCCGGAGGTGCTGCTGTTCACCATCCTCACGCCCTTGCACGTGACCCTGATCGAAGACGCCCTCAACCGGCGCTTCAACCCCTGGGCGCTGGTGGCCGCGCTGGTGGCGGTTGCTGGCGCGGCGGTGATTCGCTTCGACAGCATCAGCCCGGACTTCTTCATCGGCTTTTTGCTGCTGCAACTGGCCAACTTCACCTATGCCGCCGGCCAGGTGCTGTACCGTCACCTGATCGCGCGCAACCCCAGCGACCTGCCGCATTACCGGCGTTTTGGCTATTTCTACCTGGGCGCCTTGCTGGTGGTGCTGCCGGCCTTTTTGCTGTTCGGTAACAGCCAGCACCTACCGAGCACCGACGTGCAATGGCTGGTGCTGCTGTTTCTGGGCCTGTGCCCGACGGCGCTGGGCTTGTACTGGTGGAACAAGGGCGCCTGCCTGGTTTCAGGCGGCACCCTGGCGGTGATGAACAACCTGCACGTGCCGGTCGGCTTGCTGCTCAATTTGCTGATCTGGAACCAGCACGAGCCGCTGGGCCGGTTGTTCATCGGCGGGGCGGTGATTCTCGCATCGCTATGGCTCAGTCGTCTCGGCACTCAGCGCCCGCTGCTGGCTGGGCAAGGTCGAGGGTAACAGGCCGGCGCGCAGGTCGTTGCCACTCGGCTGCTGGTACAGGCTCAGGCCGAACTCCGGCATCACCGCTAGCAGGTAGTCGAAGATGTCGCCCTGGATCCGCTCGTAATCGGCCCACGCCGTAGTGCGCGTGAAGCAGTAGATTTCCAGCGGCACGCCCTGGGCGGTGGTCTGCATCTGGCGGACCATGCAGGTCATGTTCGGCTGGATCTCCGGGTGGCTCTTCAGGTAGGCCAGGGCATAGGCGCGGAAGGTGCCGATGTTGGTCATCCGGCGACGGTTGGCGGACAGTTCGGCGACATTGCCCTGGGCCTCGTTCCAGGCTCTGAGCTCACTGCGCTTGCGGGCAATGTAGTCGGTCAGCAGGCGTACTTCGCTCAGGCGCTGCTCCTCATCGGAGCGCAGGAAGCGCACGCCGCCGGCATCGATGAACAGGCTGCGCTTGATCCGTCGCCCGCCCGATTGCTGCATGCCGCGCCAGTTCTTGAACGACTCGGACATCAAGCGCCAGGTGGGGATGGAGACGATGGTCTTGTCGAAGTTCTGCACCTTGACCGTGTGCAGGGTGATGTCCACCACGTCGCCGTCGGCGCCGACCTGGGGCATTTCGATCCAGTCGCCGACCCGCAGCATGTCGTTGCTGGTCAACTGCACGCTGGCGACGAACGACAGCAGGGTGTCCTTGTAGACCAGCAAGATGACCGCCGACATGGCACCCAGGCCTGAGAGCAGCAACAGCGGCGAGCGGTCGATCAGGGTGGCGACGATGACGATGGCGCCGAACACGAACAGGACCATCTTCGCCAGTTGCACGTAACCCTTGATCGAGCGGGTACGGGCGTGCTCGGTGCGCGCGTAGATGTCCAGCAGGGCGTCGAGCAGGGCGCTCAGGGCCAGGGTCAGGAACAGGATGGTAAAGGCCAGGGCCACGTTGCCAAGAAAATGCTGGCTGGTGGCGCTCAGCTCCGGCACCAGTTTGAGGCCAAACTGCACCACCAGTGACGGGGTGGTCTGGGCCAGGCGCTGGAATACCTTGTTCTCGCGCAGGTCATTGACCCAGTGCAGGGCAGGCTGGCGGCCAAGCAGACGGGCGGCGTGCAGTACCAGAAAGCGCGCCACGCGGCCGAGCAGCAGGGCGATCACCAGTAATACGCCCAGGCCGATACCGGCGTGCAGTACCGGGTGTTGATCGAGGGTGCCCCAGAGGTCCAGGGTGTTTTGCCACAGCTGTTGAATGTCCATAACGGTGTCGTAAAGGGTCCGCAAGTCGAAAACAAGGCCATTAGAGCGCGGATCGGCAAGAAGTTGCCAAAAGAAATTCGGCTCCGACGCCGGAAAACGTTACCCTATGCAACTGAATTTTTTGCACATGCCCGAGGTACACCCGTGTTTTCCCAATTCGCCCTGCACGAACGCCTGCTCAAAGCCGTGGCCGAGCTGAAATTTGTCGAGCCGACGCCGGTGCAGGCAGCGGCCATCCCTTTGGCGTTGCAAGGGCGTGACCTGCGGGTGACGGCGCAAACCGGTAGCGGCAAGACCGCAGCCTTTGTCCTGCCGATGCTCAACCGCCTGGTTGACCTCAAGCAGAAGCGCGTCGAGATTCGTGCCCTGGTGCTGCTGCCGACCCGCGAGCTGGCGCAGCAGACCCTCAAGGAAGTCGAGCGTTTTTCCCAGTTCACCTTCATCAAGGCCGGGCTGATTACCGGGGGTGAAGACTTCAAGGAACAGGCCGCGATGCTGCGCAAGGTGCCGGACGTGCTGATCGGCACCCCGGGCCGCCTGCTCGAGCAGCTCAATGCCGGCAACCTGCACCTGGAGCATGTCCAGGTCATCGTGCTCGATGAAGCTGACCGCATGCTCGACATGGGCTTTGCCGAAGACGTCGAGCGCCTGTGCAACGAATGCCCGAACCGCGAACAGACCATGCTGTTCTCCGCCACCACCGGCGGCGCCGGCCTGCGCGACATGATCGGCAAGGTGCTGAAAACCCCTGAGCACCTGATGCTCAACAGTGTCAGCCAGCTGGCTGAAGGCACCCGCCAGCAGATCATCACTGCCGACCACAACCAGCACAAAGAGCAGATCATCCAGTGGCTGCTGGAAAACGAGACCTACGACAAAGCGATCATCTTCACCAACACCCGGGTGATGGCTGACCGCATCTACGGTCATCTGGTGGCCAAGGACTACAAAGCCTTCGTCCTGCACGGTGACAAGGACCAGAAAGACCGCAAGCTGGCCATCGAGCGCCTGAAACAGGGCGGCGCCAAGATTCTCGTTGCCACCGACGTCGCCGCCCGCGGCCTGGACGTCGATGGTCTGGACCTGGTGATCAACTTCGACATGCCACGCAGCGGCGACGAATACGTGCACCGCATCGGCCGTACCGGCCGTGCCGGTAACGAAGGCCTGGCGGTGTCGTTGATCTGTCACGGCGACTGGAACCTGATGTCGAGCATCGAGCGCTACCTGAAGCAGAGCTTCGAGCGCCGGGTGATCAAGGAAGTCAAAGGCACCTACACCGGGCCGAAGAAGGTCAAGGCCTCGGGCAAGGCGGCCGGTGTGAAAAAGAAAAAGACCGATAAAAAGGGCGACAAGAAGGTCGTGGCCAAGCGCAAGCCAACAGCCAAGCCAAAGCCTAACGCCCCGCTGGCCAGCGCTGACGGCCTGGCACCGCTCAAGCGCCGCAAGCCGGCGCCGGCTGCGGAGTAAGCGCAGGCCTCATCGCCGGCAAGGCCCGCTCCCACAGGTTCTTCGCAGTCCTTGTGGGAGCGGCGGTGCGGCGACCCGACTTGACCCGCGATTGTTTCACCCCGATTTCAAGATTTCTTCTCAGCGGTCTTCAGTTCCTGCAACCGCTTGTCGATCAGTTGGCACTTGTCCGGCAGATCCTTGCTGGCCGTGCCCAGGTCCATCTTCTGCAACTCATCATTGATCTCTTTGGCCTTCTGCGGGTTCTGCTCGGTGAGCTTGGTCACTTCCTTGGCCAGTTCTTCGCGTTTTGCCGTCGCTTCTTCCGGCGTGCAGGCCCAGCTGGGCAGGGCCAGCAGCAGGCTGGCGGCGGCTGCAATGTTCAACAGGGTCTTCATTGGCAGGCTCCTGGGCAATCAAGGTGAAGTCTTGCGGTTGAGCCCGGCCGGGCCGTTAAAGTTCAGTCGAACCGCAGCCACGCGCACCGGTCACAATCTTACCTACCCCTGATTGAGGCTATGCCGATGACCACCTACGACTGGGACCTGATCGAACGCCTGTTGCACGAAGCGCAGAACAGCGCCGGGCACAGTTTTACTCCCAGGCCTTACGCCGAGCAGCATGCGGCCAAGCTTGCGGCCGAAGGTGCAGCCCCTGGCGATCTCGATCATCTGAAAACGCTGGCATGTGAGTACGAAAAGCTGCTGTTCGAGCGCGGTTATTTTGCTTCACGCCCGGAAGATGAGGGCGGCAACGGTGAGAATTTTATCCTCACCGAGCGTGGCTCGCGGCTGCTGAGCCTGCTGGACAGCAGTATTCCGGGCAACGATCACCCGCGTCAGGTGCTGGATGAGCAAGAGGATGCACTGGACGAGGCGACCTTCGATCACTTGGCTTCCAAGGCGCAGATTGCCTGAAGCAGGTAACACAAGGCTGGCAATGAGCGGCCGCTGCCACTGATAATCGGCGCTGGATCCACTTCTGCCGAGAGCCTGCCATGTCGCTGCCAGAATCCGGGGGCGCCCGATGAGCGCCAGCCGCCGCAATACCGATGCCTTTGCCCTGCAAGTGATGCTGGTGCTGTGCCTGATCTGGGGCATCCAGCAGGTGATGATCAAGTGGGCCGCACCGGATATTGCCCCGGTGATGCAGCAGGCCATGCGCTCAGGGATGGCGGCGGTGCTGGTCGGCCTGCTGATGTGTTTTCGTGGCGGCTGGGACCAGGTCGCCAGCACCTGGCGCGGCGGGTTACTGGCCGGCTCCCTGTTTGGCCTGGAGTTTTTGTTCATCGCCGAAGGCCTGAAGCTGACCTCGGCGGCGCACATGTCGGTATTCCTCTACACCGCACCGGTGTTTACCGCCCTGGGCCTGCATTTCATGCTGCCCAGCGAGCGGCTGCGGCCCTTGCAGTGGCTAGGCATTTTGCTGGCGTTTGGCGGCATTGCGTTTGCCTTTGCCGGCGGCGTTTCCCTGGAGCATCTGGACGGGCAAGTGCTGCTGGGTGATGCCTTCGGTGTGCTGGCGGGCCTGGCCTGGGGCGCAACCACCGTGGTGGTGCGTGCCTCGCGGCTGTCTGAAGCGCCAGCGACCCTGACCCTGTTCTACCAGCTGGCGGTCGGATTTGTCGGCTTGCTGCTCATTGCCGTCGCCAGTGGCCAGGTTACCCAGGTGCAGTTCACCCCGCTGTCGATCGGCAGCCTGTTGTTCCAAGGCTTGATCGTGTCGTTTTTCAGCTACCTGACCTGGTTCTGGCTGCTGCGCCGCTACCTGGCCTCGAACCTGGCGGTATTCTCATTCATTACCCCGCTGTTCGGAGTGACCTTCGGCGTGCTGTTGCTGGGCGAGCCGCTGAGCCTGAACTTCGTCCTCGGGGCGATCATGGTGCTCTTCGGGGTGACCCTGGTCAGCGCTGAGCAGTGGGTGCGCCGGCGCCTGCGTAGCCTGCTCGGCTAGTCGACCACACGCGCAGCATGCCAGCAGATCGTGATCTGCGAATTTGTGCGCCTGGATCGATTTGCAACAAGGGGAAACAGTTACCCAGGCAGCGCAGATGGCGCAGGAGGCTTGATTGAGATCAAACTTGCCCCCAAGTCATGTTGTAGAGACATGCGCATTGCAATACTTGGGACTATGATCTGTATGAAGCATCGCAGGATTTATTCGCCGTGCAGGCTGACCCGTAAGGGGGAGTTATGAGAAACCATCTGTTCAACTGGCTCCACGACCTGGCCGCTGCCCTGGGCCTGATCCCGCCACCGCTGCAGCCGGTGCCGATCCCTACCGACGAAGAACAGCGCAAGCGCCAGCCACGTCGCTAAAACACATCGGCCGCCGCATCATTGCTGATGCGACGGCCGTGGTGCACCTGTCTATCAGGCCAGGTTGACGGCGCCTACCGGGCGGCGCGACATCAGGCTGACTACCACAAAGCTCACCAGGCCAATCGCCAGGCTGTAGTAGATCGGCGTGTTGGCATCCATCCCATCCTTGATCATGAACGCCAGGGCGGTAACGAAGCCCAGGGTCATGCTGGTGATCGCCGCCGCAGTGGTAGCGCGCTTCCAGTAGATGGCGCCGATCAGCGGAATCAGCATGCCGCCCACCAGCAGGTTATAGGCCAGGGTCAGGGCGCTGATCACATCAGTCACCACCAGGGCGATACCCAGCACGGCAATGCCGGTCAGCAGGGTGAACAGGCGGTTGATGCCCAGGCTCGACTGCTTGCCACCGCGCAGTTTCGGCAGCAGGTCTTCGGTCAGGACCGTGGAGGCGGCCAGCAGGCCGGCACTGGCGGTAGACATCATCGCTGCCAGCGCAGCGGCAATCACCAGGCCACGGATGCCGTCAGGCAGGGTGGATTTGACGATCGCGGCAAAGGCGTTGTTGGCGTTGTCCAGGTCCGGCAGGAGGACATGCGCGGCCATGCCGATCAGCGCGCACACCAGGCCGTAGATCACGCAGTACACGCCTGCGGTGGTACCGGCGTACTTGGCGACTTTTTCGTCACGGGCGGTGAACACCCGTTGCCAGATGTCCTGGCCGATCAGGATGCCGAAGAAGTAGATCAGGAAGTAGGTGATGATGGTGTCCCAGCCGATGGTGGTCAGGCTGAAGTTGCTGGCCGGCAACTTGGCCACCAGTTGATCCCAGCCACCGACCTTGTACAGGCAGATGGGCAGCAGGACGAACATCAGGCCGACGGTCTTGATCACGAACTGAACGATGTCGGTCAGGGTCAGCGACCACATGCCGCCGATGGTCGAGTACACCACTACCACGCCACCACCGAGCAGGATCGCGCCCCAGAACGGCAGGTCGAACAGTACTTGCAGGACGGTGCCGATGGCCAGGGTCGAGGTCACCGCGATCATCAGCGCGTATGCCAGCATGATCACCGCGCTGGCCTGGCGGGCCATGGGGTTGTAGCGTTTTTCCAGCACCTGGGTGACGGTGAAGATCTTCAGGCGCAGCAGTGGCTTGGCCAGGAACAGGTTCAGGGCGATGATGCCCAGGCCCAGCGCGGCGCACAGCCAGAAGCCGGAAATCCCGTGGACGTAACCCAGGCGCACGGTGCCGACGGTCGAAGCACCGCCCAGTACCGTGGCGGCCATGGTGCCCATGTACAGGCTTGGGCCCAGGTTACGCCCGGCCACCAGGTAATCTTCATGGGTTTTTGCCCGGCGCATGCCGAACCAGCCGAGCGCGAGCATGCCGGCCGCATAGATCAGAACAACGAATATGTCCAAGGCCATGGGTGTCTCCAATTATCTTTATTATGGTGAGATCGACCCCGGCGCCAGGCAAGCCTGACGCCGGGTCATTCGTCTACTCAGTGGGCCGTCGTTGCGCCCCGACTGTCATGGCTCCTGCCCTGTTGCAACTCCTGCTGTACAACCGTTAGCGGCGAACCACGCCCGGCAGTGCACAGAGCATTTCGTACAGCAGGTTGGCACCGAGCAGCGAAGTATTGCCGGTGGTGTCGTAAGGTGGCGAGACTTCGACCAGGTCGCAGCCGATCAGGTCCAGGCCCTGGCAACCGCGGATGATTTCCATCGCCTGGATGGTGGTCAGGCCGCCGATTTCCGGGGTGCCGGTGCCAGGCGCCCAGGCCGGGTCGATACCGTCGATGTCGAAGCTCAGGTAAACCGGGCCGCCACCGACCTTCTCGCGTACTTCGGCCATCAATGGCTCCAGCGACTTGTGCCAGCACTCTTCGGCCTGGACCACACGGAAGCCCTGCTTGCGGCTCCAGTTGAAATCTTCGGCGGTATAGCCCTGGGCGCGCAGGCCGATCTGCACCACGCGGTCGCAGTCCAGCAGGCCTTCTTCGACGGCGCGGCGGAAGGTGGTGCCGTGGGCGATCTTCTCACCGAACATGTGATCGTTGACGTCGGCGTGGGCATCGATGTGCACCAGCCCGACCTTGCCGTGCTTCTTGTGGATAGCGCGCAGGATCGGCAGGGTGATGGTGTGGTCACCGCCCATGGTCATGGGGATCACGTTGTGTTCGAGGATCTCGTCGTAGGCTTCTTCGATGATCCGCACGGCGTCGAGCAGGTTGAAGGTGTTGATCGCCACGTCGCCGATATCGGCAACCGACAACGAATCGAAGGGCGCAGCGCCAGTGGCCATGTTGTACGGGCGGATCATCACCGACTCGGCGCGGATCTGCCGTGGGCCGAAGCGGGTGCCGGAGCGCAGCGAGGTGCCGATGTCCAGCGGGATGCCGATGAACGCGGCATCCAGGCCTTCGGCGCTTTGCAGGTGAGGGAGACGGAGCATGGTGGCGATGCCGCCGAAGCGCGGCATTTCGTTGCCGCCCAGTGGTTGGTGCAGAATCTTGTCCACGGTCGGGCCTCATCGATTCGATTGTTCTAGTTGTTGGAACCTGTCTGGCTGGCCTTGGAAATATCCTGAAAAGCCGGCAAGCAGGTGCATTGCGGCAGAGTCTGCAAAAGGTAGTGGATGAAAAGAATCGCTACAGGCAAATACTTAGTTCAGGTTTTTCTGAACTAATGCCGACGTTGCGGTTAGAATCCGGCCATCTGTAGCCCTGCGGACCGCGATCACATGGCCTCTGCCTTGCCCGACCTGAAACTCCTGCGCATCTTCGTCAGCGTCGTGCGGCATCAAGGCTTTGCCAATGCCCAGCGCGAGCTGAACCTGTCGACTTCGGCAATCAGTACCTACATGAGCCAGCTCGAGGCGGCACTGGGCATCGTTCTCTGCCATCGCGGCCGCGGCGGTTTCAGCCTGACCAGCAAGGGCGAGCTGTTTCACCAGGAGACCTTGCGCCTGCTGGCAGAAATGGACGGTTTCGAGCAATACGCGGCGGCGCTCAAGGGCGAATTGCGCGGCACCCTCAACCTGGGAGTGATCGACTCCACTGTCGGCGATCGCGCCTTGCCCCTGGCCGAAGCCATCGGCGCCTACAGCCAGGAACACCCGGCGGTGCACTTGCACTTGTCGGTGTCCAGCCCCTACGAGCTGCAGCTGGGGGTGCAGGACAACCGCCTGGACCTGGCCATCGGCGCATTTTCCACACGCATGAGCGGGCTGGTCTATCAGCCCTTGTACCGCGAGCAGCACTGGCTGTACTGCAGCAACCGCCATCCGCTGTTCAACGAGCGGCGCATTCCCGAGCAGGTGATCACCCAGCAACGCATGGTCGGTCGCGGCTACTGGAGCCAGGCTGAGCTCGCCCGCCACGGCTTCAAGCACAGCGCGGCAACGGTGGAGAGTATGGAGGCGCAACTGATCCTGGTGCTGTCGGGCGCCTACATCGGCTACCTGCCCGAACACTATGCTCAGGCCTGGGCCGACAAGGGCGATTTGCGGGTGCTATCGCCGGCGACCTTCGGCTATCAGGCGCCGTTCTCCATGATCATTCGCCGTGGTCGCAGCCGCGAACCCTTGATCCAGACCTTCCGCGATCTGCTCAAGGCGCAACTCACTCCTGCCTGAACGAAACGGGCCCTTAAAAATTTAGTCGCGGCTGCAAAAAATCCTGAAAATATCGGCCGCAACCCCGTAATTGCTCTGCTAAACCTGTATTGGCTTGATGAAATTTCCCATCATTTCCTAAGCAGGGATCGCCCAGATGCGCATGAATTTGCCCGTCACTGAGCATGAAAGAACCTTTCCGAGCGAACAGCGGCTGATTTCCACTACCGACCTCAATAGCCGCATCACCTATTGCAACGACGCCTTCGTCGCCATCAGCGGTTTTACTTACGAGGAATTGCTCGGTCAGCCACACAATCTGGTGCGTCACCCGGACATGCCACCCTCGGTGTTCGGCCATATGTGGGAAACCATCAAGCAGGGCAAACCCTGGATGGGCGTGGTGAAAAATCGCGCCAAGAACGGCGATTTCTATTGGGTCAGTGCCTACGTCACGGCGATTTATGAAAACGGCCGGATCAGCGGCTACGAGTCGGTGCGCTCGGTGCCGACCCGCGAGCAGATCCGCCGGGCCACGGCTTTGTACGCAAGGCTGCGGCAAGGGCGCAGCCCGGTGCCATTCGCTGCTCGACTGGGCTCGGCGCTGGAGCACGGCTGGCCGTTGGTAGGCGCTGGCATCCTGTCGGTGATCAGCTATTTGTGGCTGCCCCAATACGCCGCCCTGGGCGTGCTGATGGCCAGTTTGCTCAGCGCCTGGTATCTCATCGAAGCCCGGCAGAACCGGGTGATCCGCCGTACCCTGGACGAACACCCGAAAGCCTTCACCAGCCCTCTGGTGGCCCTGACCTATAGCGACAACAGCGGCCTGCAGGGCCAGCTGGACCTGGCGATCATCAGTGAAGAAGCCCGCTTGCAGACTGCCCTGACGCGCCTGGTCGATGCTGGTGTCGGGGTGAAGGCGCGCGCCGCGCAATCCTCGGACTTGTCCGGGGCCCAGGCGCAGATGCTCGACAAACAACGTAGCGAAACCGACCAGTCGGCCACGGCCATTGCGCAAATGGCAGCGACCATCCAGGAAGTGACGCACAACGTGCAGAACACCGCCACGGCTGCATCGGACGCTGACCAACTGGCCCAGCAGGGCAGTGACCTGGCGCAGCAAAGCCTGCGGGCCATGGGCAGCATGGCCGAGGCGGTCAGTGACATCGGCCAGGCGGTCAATGCCCTGGCCGACCAGACCCAGTCGATCGGCAGCGTGGTCGATGTCATCACCTCGATTGCCGAACAGACCAACCTGCTGGCGCTCAATGCGGCGATCGAGGCTGCGCGGGCCGGTGAGCAGGGTCGGGGTTTTGCCGTGGTTGCCGACGAGGTGCGCTCGCTGGCACAGCGCACCCGGACCTCGACCGAGGAGATCCACCAGATCATCGCCTCGTTGCGCGCCGGCGCCGAGCGGGCGGTGTCCAGTGCCAGCAAGGGCGAGCAGATTTCCCGCGACAGTGTGCACAGTGTCGAGGCGGTGCAGTCGGCGCTGGTGGGGATTACCCAAGCGGTCAGCCGCATCACCGGCATGAGTCAGCAGATGGCCACGGCTTCGGAGCAGCAAAGCCATGTCGCCGAGGATATCAACCAGCAGATTACCCGCATTGCCCAGCTCTGCGATCACAGCGCCGGGCAGGCCAAGCAGGGGGCCGAGATCAGCCAGGACCTCGAACGCATGGCTGACTACCTGCACAGCCTGGCCGAACGTTTCAACCGCTGAAGCTTTTCGTCTCTCCCACAGGGAAGTGGGCTTTTTTCGGGACTGCTGTGGCACACTTTGCCCGCTCAGGAGAACCCGATGTCCAGAATCCACTGCGAGCGCTGCCTGCGCCCACAAGCCCATTGCCTTTGCCCGTTGATCCCGTCCCTCGACAGCCGCACCCGTGTACTGCTGCTGCAGCATCCCAGTGAAGTGCGCCACGCCCTCAATACCGCCAAGCTGGCGGCGCTTGGCTTGTGCAATGCGCAACTACGTGTGGGCGAAGTGTTCGAGGAGTTGCCTGAGCTGCTGGATGCACCGGGGTACCGCAGTGCGCTGTTGTTTCCGGGTGATGAGGCGAAGCCCTTGGCGCCGTATGCTGACGGCGAGGATGATCGACCGTGGCAACTGGTGGTGCCGGACGGCACCTGGCGCAAGGCGAGCAAGCTGCTGCACGTGAACCCGTTGCTCGCTGCTTTGCCGCGGGTCACCCTGGCCCAGGTCCAGCCCTCGCGCTATCGCCTGCGCAAGGCGCCGCAAGCGGGGGCGTTATCGACCCTGGAGGCGGTGGTGCAAGCGCTGAACGTGCTGGAGGCGCCGCAGAAATTCGATGCGCTGTTAAAGCCGTTCGAGGCGTTGATTGAGGGGCAGATTGCGGCGATGGGGCGCGAGACTTACGAGCGCAATCATCTGCGTTGAGCCACTGCGAGCGCTTTGCGCTCGATCGCTGGCAAGGCCAGCTCCCACAGGTCCAGTGAATGCAGATCCATTGGGCTGTCCCCAAGAAACTGGACAGCAATCCAACCTTGGGGGCAGTCCAGGACCAGTGAACACAGATCCATTGGGCTGCCCCCAAGAAACTGGACAGCAATCTAACCTTGGGGCAGTCCAGGTCCAGTGAATGCAGATCTATTGGGCTGTCCCCAAGAAACTGGACAGCAATCCAACCTTGGGGGCAGTCCAGGTCCAGTGAATGCAGATCTATTGGGCTGCCCCCAAGAAACTGGACAGCAATCCAACCTTGGGGGCAGTCCAGGTCCAGTGAATGCAGATCCATTGGGTTGCCCCTAAGAAACTGGACAGCAATCCAACCTTGGGGGCAGTCCAGGTCCAGTGAATGCAGATCTATTGGATCTGTCCCCAAGAAACTGGACACCAATCCAACCTTGGGGGCAGTCCAGGTCCAGTGAATGCAGATCTATTGGGCTGCCCCCAAGAAACTGGACACCAATCCAACCTTGGGCAGTCCAGGTCCAGTGAATGCAGATCTATTGGACTGCCCCCAAGAAACTGGACAGCAATCCAACCTTGGGGGCAGTCCAGGTCCAGTGAATGCAGATCTATTGGATCTGTCCCCAAGAAACTGGACACCAATCCAACCTTGGGCAGTCCAGGTCCAGTGAATGCAGATCTATTGGACTGTCCCCAAGAAACTGGACAGCAATCCAACCTTGGGGGCAGTCCAGGTCCAGTGAATGCAGATCCATTGGGTTGCCCCCAAGAAACTGGACAGCAATCCAACCTTGGGGGCAGTCCAGGTCCAGTGAATGCAGATCTATTGGACTGTCCCCAAGAAACTGGACAGCAATCCAACCTTGGGGGCAGTCCAGGTCCAGTGAATG